>NZ_OX636706.1:2350000-2650000 GCF_951793255.1 Desulfovibrio piger | reverse complement strand
CACCAACTCCGAGCGCCGCGTGCAGCGCGTGCGCCAGGCCATCCCGCCCATGGCGGGGCGGACCAACGGCCAGATCATCCAGGCTTTGTCCCGGCGGCTGGGCTATGACATGCATTACGCCTCGGCGTCGGAGGTCTTTGACGAGATCTGCTCCCTGGCCCCCAACATGGGCGGCATGAGCTATGCCCGTCTGGAAGGGAAGAGCCTGTGCTGGCCTTGTCCCACGCCTGACCATCCCGGCACGCCCATCCTGCATCAGGGGCGCTTCACCCGCGGCAAGGGGCTTTTTGCCGCCATCCCGCATGTGCCTCCGGCGGAACTGCCGGACGAGGAGTATCCCTTCCTGCTCAGCACCGGCATGCGCCATGCCCATTATCTGACCGGGACCATGACGCGCCGTTGTGCCATGCTGGAGCGTGAACTGCCCGAGCTGGTGACGGACATCAATCCCGCTGACGCCAAAAAGCTGGAGATCCGCGAAGGCGCCCGCCTGCGCATGGTCAGCCGTCGTGGAGCTGTGGTCTCGCGCATGCACATCACGGATGATGTGCCCGAGGGCGTGGTCTTCGCTCCCCTGCATTTTGCCGAAGCCATGGTCAACCTGCTGACCTGCACCGCTCTGGATCCGGTCAGTAAAACCCCTGAATACAAAATCAGCGCCGTCAGGCTGGAGAGGGTCTAAGCCATGTCCGCATACTATACCATGAATCCGGCGGACCTGCCCGCCCTGCTGACCGCCTGGCAGTCAGGCTCCCGTGTGCTGTGCCCCTGCAAGGAACAGGACGGGACCACGCGCCTGGAGAGCTTTGTTCCGGAAAAGGGCCTGTGCCTCGACTATACCAACCTTGCCATGCCGCCGGTGGACGTCCTGAACGGCTATCAGGATGTGCTGTTCCGCTGGGAAGGCAACGAACGTACGTATGTGGCCGAGCCCGGTGCGGAAGCCATGGCCCCGACGGTCATCTTCGGCATGCGCCCCTGTGATGTGTCCGCTCTGGAATATCTGGATGATTTCTACCTGGGCGAATACCGGGACATCAATTATTCCATGCGGCGCGAGGCCGTCACCATCGTGGGCATGAACTGCCGTACGCCCGGAAAAAGCTGCTTTTGCGCGGCCACGGGCACAGGCCCCTTTGCCCGCAGTGGCTTTGACCTGATGCTGACGCTGGACGGCGATCTGTGCTGGGTGGAATGCGCCACGGACAAGGGCGAGAGCCTTGTGGGGCAGGCCATGGTCTTTTTCCGTCCCGTGACCGAAGCCGCTCTGCGTGCCCGGCTGGGCGAGCTGGAAAAGGATTGCCGGGACTCTTTCCAGAAGCTGCCCGACCTTTCCCAGATCCGTACGGCCCTGCTGCAGGGCTTCGACCATCCGGTGTGGGAAGAGATCACGCCCACCTGCATCCGCTGCACGGGCTGCACGGCCGTTTGCCCGACCTGCACCTGTTTCCAGTTCAACGAGGAACGTCTGGATGCCCAGTCCGGCCGCCGCGTCCGCGTCAAGGACTCCTGCCAGACCGCTGGCTTTACGCGTAATGCCGGCTGGCACAATCCGCGCAGCAAGGCTGCCGCCGTGCGCCACCGCATCATGGACAAACTGGTCTACATCCAGGACCGCTTCGGCAAGAAAGGCTGCGTGGGCTGCGGGCGCTGCATCGACGTCTGCCCCGCAGGCATCGACATCCGCAAGATAGCCGATACCGTGGTGAAGGACTGCCCGCCCGAGGGGCAGCGCAAGCCCATGCCGGTCTCCATCCCGGAGCGGGCGTCCACCCGCATCGACCCCCAGCTGTTCACGCCCTATCCCGCGCGCATCGTGGCCATCCATGACGAGACCCCGGACATCCGTCGCTATGTGGTCCGCTACATGGATGAACGCCTTGCCGAGACCTTCCGCCTGACGGGCCAGTTCTTCATGGTCACGGTCTTCGGCGTGGGGGAAGTGGCCCTGTCCATCCCCTTCGGCGATCAGCACGACGGCCAGTTCGAGTTCTGCGTCAAGAAAGTGGGCAAGGTGACGTCGGCCCTGGCCAAGCTTGGCGTAGGGGATGTCATCGGCCTGCGCGGACCTTACGGCAAGGGCTTCCCCTACCGTTCCTTCGCCGGTCGGGACGTGCTGGTGGTGGGGTCCGGCGTGGGCCTTGCCCCTGTGCGGACCATCATCGTGCGCCTGCTCCAGGAGCGGGAACGCTACGGCCGCATCGCCATCATCGCCAGCGCCACGCGCTATGAGGGCCTGGTCTACAAGCAGGATCTGAAGGACTGGAGCAAGATCCCCGGTGTGACCGTGCAGTATGCCCTGGCCAAGCCGACGGATGCCGTTCAGGCCCATGTGGGCTATATCAACGACCTGCTGCCGGAACTGGATTTCGACTGGGCCAATGCCCGGGCCATCCTGTGTGCCTCGCCGCGCCGCATCAAGCTGGTGGCCCGCGACCTGCTGGGCCTCGGCATGAACGGCAAGGACATCTTCACCTCGCTGGAGACCCACATGCGCTGCGGTGTGGGCAAGTGTGGCCACTGCAAGGTGGGTGCGCACTATATGTGTCTGGACGGGCCGGTGTTCACCTATGAGGAAATGCTGCAGTTGCCGGAAGAGTTCTAGGATCTGCCAATACGTATGAAAAGGGCGGGGACGTGATGTCCCCGCTTTTTTTGTGGGCGTTAGCCTGCTGGTACGCAGATGTTCCCCCCGTTATGCCGGGGCCTGATCGGAGAGCCGGTAGAGGAAGAAAGCAGTGCCCGGACGCCCGTAGAGAGGGCACGCCCGGGAAAAGACGAGGCCTTATGAGCCATCAGGTGAGGAAGGGATGCCGGTGCGGGAAGTACGTCGTTCCTGTCGATGGCCGAAAAGGCTGCTTCCCCGTATGGGCGGCGTTGCGTTATTGCTTTTTGATGGTCAGCGTGGAGCCGATGGACGCACTGATGATGGCCGAGAGGGCTGCCCACTGGGCAAGGCTCAGCTGTTCGCCCAGAAAGAGGAATCCGGAAAGGGCTGCAAGCGCAGGCTCCAGGCTCATGAGGATGCTGAACGTGCGCGAAGGCAGGTTTTTCAGTGCGATGATCTCGACACCGTAGGGCAGGGCAGAGGAAAAAATACCCAGGATCAGGGCCAGGGGCAGGATCTCGGGCCTGAACAGATCCATGCCGGAGGAGGCCAGGCCTACAGGGAAAATGGCGCAGCTGCCCACGAGCATGGCCAGGGCCACGCAGGACTTGTCCAGACTGCTGCCTGCCTTTTTGCCGAAGATGATGTAGAGCGCCCAGCAGACGCCGGAACAGAGGGCAAGCACAGCGCCCAGCGGATCGATGCTGTCCGCGCTCTGGCGCAGGGGCAGCAGGATGGCGAGGCCGGCTGCGGCCAGGATGACCCAGATGAAGTCCACCAGGCGGCGGGAAGAGAGCATGGCTACCGTCAGGGGGCCGGTGAATTCCAGACCGACGGCGACCCCCAGCGGGATACGGCTCAGGGCTTCGTAAAAGCAGAGGTTCATGCTTGCCGTGGCCAGTCCGAAAACGGCGATGACCTTCCAGGCACTGCGGGGGATGGCTTTTTTCCAGGGGCGCATCACCACAAGCAGGATGGCGGAGGCCACCAGCAGGCGCAAGGCTGTGGTGCCGGCCGGGCCCACCAGGGGAAAGATGGTTTTGGCAAGCGAGGCGCTGGCCTGGATGGAAGACATGGAGACCAGCAGGAGCAGGACAGAAACGAGAGGTGACGTGGCTGAGATGTTCATGAAAGCTGTCCGGCCGCCCTGTGGCAGGTGAGGGGAAAGGGATGAGGAGCGCATCCCACCGCAAGGGGAGTCTCTGTCAGTCCTCCCCTTGCAGGCGTCAGCTCCGTGCGGTGCTAGCTTTGCTGTCCCTTGTCAGCATCGGGAAGCAGGGCAGCTTCCCACATTTCCTGATAATACATGCAGGTACCGGGATTCCAGGCCGTAGCCGTGGCATGGTCGTAGCTTTCCGTAATGGGCCAGTCGGTATGGGGACGCAGGGCTTCCTCAAAGGAAGAGGCTTCCACGATGCCGTCATACTCCAGGTTCAGGGTATAGTTGGGGCCCTTAAGGTAACGCAGATGATAACGCGGCATGATACTTGTCCTTTGTACGCAAGAGCCGGGAAGGGCGCAGGCCCTTCCCGGCATCCTTATTACGTGTTTAGCAGCCCGAGGTCTAGTGGGTGGTCATCACGAACTTGCTGATGAGGAACAGCACCACCAGCAGACCCACGCCCAGGCCCCAGCTCCAGTGGATGAGCTTCATTTCAGTCTCATCCAGGGGCTCGTATTCCATCTTCTGGACTTCTTCGTGGAATTTGACTTCTTTGTCTTCCATCATTGTTCTCCTTTAAACTAGGCGCCAACCACCGGCGGGGTCATGCCATGGAAGAAGGCGTAGGAAATGAACAGACCGACCCAGATGATGAAGCCGAACAGGCAGACGATGTACACGATGGCCAGGCGGCCGATGCCTTCTTCCATCAGCTTGCGGAAGTTGGAAACCATACCGATGCTGAAGAAGGTCATCAGGAAGAAGATGACGCGGAAGCCGTTCATGGCGCCGGACATGGCCTTGCCGACCTTGTGCAGTTCAGGCGTGCTCAGGCAGACGATGAGCAGGACCAGGAAGGTACCCAGGTAACCCAGCACGAAGCGGGGGAAGCGGTCCATGACGTCGCCCCAGGTCATGGTGCGGTCGCCACGGGTCTTGTCGAACTTGGCCGTCCAGATGTAGGCCAGGACCAGAGCCCAGATACCGATGAACATGTCGATGAAGATCTTGACGGTGGTGGTCACCATCACGATCCAGCCGGGTTCCCATTCAGTGCCCAGACCGGCCATCTTGGCCAGGATCAGGGATTCGGTGATGGCACCGGAAGCGATAGCGCCACCGTCGGACTTCACGGCCAGGCCCATCCAGCCGCCGGCCACCATGGGCTCGGTGTACAGGAAGGTCTGAGCGATGAAGGGCAGGATCAGCATTTCAATGCAGGTGAACACAACGACCAGGGAAGAAACCATGATCGGGACCACCGGCCGGGCGCGGATGGCGCCACCAGTGGCGATAGCGGCGGACACACCGCAGATGGAGATACCGGAAGCCAGAGGAGCGGCCCATTCCTTGTTGAACTTGAAGTACTTACGGGCAACGTAGTAAACCACGGCCCAGTACAGCAGGTAAGCTTCAACAATGGCGCACAGGCCTCGGAAGATGATGTGGCCAGCAAAACCGGCGGCATCAGCGGCCTTCACACCCAGTTCGGCACCCAGAACCACGATGGCGATCTTAACGAACAGCTCGGGGCGGCAGGCATCGCGCAGAGAGTCAGCAACGCTGGGGGCAAAGTTACTGATCAGGATGCCCATGACCAGAGCGGCGATCAGGCCGGCTTCGGTGCTCAGGCCCAGAGCCCACGGAATACCCTGCTTAGCCAGCTGAGTGGGGTTAGCAGCGATGTAGGCGTTGGCGCCGGCGGTGTAGCAGGCGATGGCGATGAAGAAGATCACGGTGAAGGAGCCCACGAAGCGGCCCACGTTGCCCTTCATCAGTTTGACGCCGATAGCCAGCAGACCGGTCACAAACACATAGGTAGCCAGCAGGGACTGCCAGCCGGCCATCATGCCCTTGGTAGCGGGCTTCCAGGCATCGACGGGGCTATCGACCCACATGCCGATTTTTACCACCCAGCCAAGGAGATCCAGTCCAGCGAACTTGCCAAGGCCCAAGATGAAGATAATGCAGCCAAGCAGCAGGGCTACTTTGTCTTCATTAAAGGCCGATTTGGTTGTCATATCCAACCTCCTGATTACAGGTTTCTCAACCTGGTGAAAAAATCCCTTCCGTGTGACATACTATGAAATAATATGTCACACAAGTAGGGGAAACCGGAAAATCCAGCCGGCATCCTGACCCCCCAGGCTGCGCGGCCATCTGTCTTCTACACAGGAAATTTTTTTTGTCAATGCAGGTGAATGCTTGGTTTTTATGAAAAATATTCTGGCAAAAGAAGAAAAAAACAAGCTCCGTGGAGTTCCATCAGGCAAAAATACATTTGAAAGTTAATGGAAATCAATAAGTTGGCAATGTGTCCGGATGTTCGTAAGGGCTGAGAAATGCTTCACAATGTAACGAAAACGGCAGAAATTGCCCTAAAATTTCACAAAAGCAAAAAATTTTTTTCTCAAAAGAATTTTATGTTGACAAAGAGGCTGGTCGAGCGTACTTCTTTTTCTCGCGTCGGGATGTAGCGCAGTCTGGGAGCGCACTTGAATGGGGTTCAAGGGGTCGAAGGTTCAAATCCTTTCATCCCGACCAGAAAGCAGAAACCCCAAGGGATCTACGGAAACGTAGGTCCCTTTTCTGTTTTTGGGCGCCTGAGGATTCGGTCCTGTTTTCGCCCTGAGGGCAGGCAGGTGGGAAAAGCCTGTCCTGGAGGATACGGCAGGGCATATGAGCTTCGCCTTGCACTCCGGGCCATTTCTTCCGGAAGTGGCGTGCGGCTGTGCCTTTCTTTATCGCTTGTGCGACATGAGGGATGCGGACAGCAGGCTGCCGCAGGGAGATGCGGCACGCTGCATGCGGACCTCTATCATATGAAGAGGCGCGATCAGCTCCTGCCGGCAAGGTCAGTACGGGGCGTGCCCCTGCAGGGTGGAGGAATGGAGACCTCCGGTCGACAGCCTTGCCATTTTTTGCACAGAAGGGCGGAGATAGCTATTTTGAAAAAATGTGATGTTTTTATTGACAAGCCTGCTGTCTTCGTCTATCTACATCTTCGCGTCGGGATGTAGCGCAGTCTGGGAGCGCACTTGAATGGGGTTCAAGGGGTCGAAGGTTCAAATCCTTTCATCCCGACCAGAAAGCAGAAACCCCAAGGGATCTACGGAAACGTAGGTCCCTTTTCTGTTTTCAGGGGGTAAGATCTGCTGTTGCAGGCTCTCTGCCCGGATCCGAACCTCTGCGCGACAGGGCTTTTGCTCCGTCATGGATGCGGTTAACATGCTTGCGGCGGACGTATGGCTCCGGTCTGCCAAGCGCTCTGGAGGAACCATGAAAATCCTGCTGATAGTTGTTGCCATCATTGCTGTGGCTGTTTTTGTTTTCTTTATGGGGGGACAACCTCCTTTGCGGGGAGCGGGCCAGCTGGCCGCGTCAGACCAGACGGTCATCGTTTCCCGTGCCCGTCCCCCGCTGACCTTTGCTCCTGCTGCGGACATGCGGCTGCAAGGTCTGGGGAACCGGACCTTGCGTCCCAAAACGCGGCATTCGGTGGATGGGGATGCCCGTATCTGGTTCGCTGTCTACGGTAACGGTACCGGCACTCTGGTGACGGCCGTGGCGGACACGGAAGGGACCTGGGAGTGGGAGGCCGCGCATCATCCGGCGTTCCCGGCCATCCGGGCGCAGCAGTATGCCTATAAGGGAGAGACCCTTTACGAAAGCCTTATGCAGCTGGACGGCGACAGCGATCCGTTTTGTACGGATCATGCCGCCTGTCTTGCGTACAGGGCAAAGCTGCTGCTGAACTTCCGCAAGACCCAGGTCATCATGGAATATCATGAACCTGTCCCGGAAGCCCAGGTAAGGGACATCGCCTTTGACGGTGCCGCCCTCAATGCCTTTCAGCAGCGGGCCCGCAAGGCCTGCGAGATCCTGATGACGGACAAGGCCTGGCTGGAGGCCAACATCAAGGGATTCAAAAAGCTGGATGGAGCCGAAGACCGCTATTCCCGCACGCGCCTTTCCCGCTGGGTAGGCGAAGTGGAACGCGAGGGTCGTCCCTAGAAGTTTTTGTTCCTGTAGACAGAGGGGACAGCGGAGTTGCCGAAAGCATGGCGGCTGTTTGCCGGTCCCGGATGTTTTGCACATACGAAAAACGCCACGGAGGATACCTTCGTGGCGTTTTTGTTTGTGGACGATGGATTTGTCTGCTGTCTGCCAGGTCGGTCAGGGCCGATGCCATTCCCATGATTTGGGGAACGGCGAGGAAAGTTTGTCCCGTATGGTCCGGCTTCGCGGAATGACTGGCAAGCCGGAATACCGGAAAGAGGGAAAGGGCAGATCCCAAAAACAGAAAAGGGATCCACGTTTCCGTAGATCCCTTGGGGTTTCTGCTTTCTGGTCGGGATGAAAGGATTTGAACCTTCGACCCCTTGAACCCCATTCAAGTGCGCTCCCAGACTGCGCTACATCCCGACACAAGAAAAGTCTTCTACGCGCCTTCCCTGATGATGTCAACAAAAAACATCAGCTGCCCCCCAAAAAATATGCCGGAGCTCCCGAATCTGCTTTGTCGGCAGCAGGACGATCAGGCCGGGCTCGTTCCTCCTTCCTAAAACTGCGCATGTCCGCTGTTTCAGGGAAGTCATGGGGAAAAGCGGAAACAGGGGAAGGCAGGCCTTCCCCCGCGTATCCTCTGCAATCGTCTAGGCGTGGGCCCGCCACTGTTTGCCGGAGAGCTCGGCAAGCACCTGCAGCAGGACCTGCGTCCCGTCCTTGCCGTGGCCCTTGGCCTGGGCCATGCGGTAGATCTGTTCGGACAGCGCAAGGCCGGGCAGTACCAGGCCCATGCGCTTGCATTCTTCCAGGCAGAACCCCAGATCTTTGACGAAATGGTCCACGAAGAAACCGGGTGCGTAGTCACATCCCAGCAGACGGCGGCCCAGGGTCCCCATGGCCACACTGCCCGCACCGCCGGGAACCACCAGCTCCAGCCACTGCTTCACGTCCAGACCGGCTTCCTGCGCAAAGAGCATGGATTCGCAAACACTGAACATGACCCCGGCGATGGCTACCTGATTGGCCAGCTTGGCCTTTTGACCGCTGCCGGAATCACCGCAGTGCAGGATGGTCTTGCCCATGACTTCGAAGCAGGGACGCACGCGCTCGAAGGCTTCCTTGTCGCCGCCCACAAAGATGGACAGGCGTGCTTCACGCGCACCGATGTCACCGCCCGTGACAGGCGCATCCAGACTGATGCAGCCCTTGGCGGCAGCGGCTTCGGCGATGCGCCGGGCCAGTTCGGGGCTGGAGGTGGTCATATCGCAGAGGATGCCGCCTTCGGCCAGGCCGGACAGCGCGCCCTGCTCGCCCAGCATCACTTCTTCCACGTCACGCGGATAGCCCACGATGGAGAAGACGACATCGGAGTTCCGGGCCACTTCCTGGGGCGTGTCGGCCCAGCGGGCACCGCAGGCCAGCAGCCCTTCAGCGCGGGCTTTGGTGCGGTTGTAAACAGTCAGCGGATAGCCGGAAGCCAGCAGATGCCCGGCCATGGCGTGACCCATGACACCGGTGCCGATCCAGCCGAGGCGCAATTTGTCGTTCATTGGCTCATCTCCTCTGTTGCTTGCCGCGATGGCGGCGTGAATGTGACCAGGCACAGTGCCTGGGCTTATTTGCCGGTGCGTGCCTGCAGAATCTCCTGCAGCATGGCTTTGTCTGCGGGGAGCCTGCCCGCCCGTGCACTCTGGACATGACGGCGCAGCAGTTCTGCATTGCGGCGCATGTTCTCGTTGAACAGGTCTTCCCCCGCGTAATCCTTGAGCAGGCTAGCAAGCGCCCGCTCGAAATCGTTCTTGTCCAGGCGGGCGGCCTCTTCCACACGGGTCCGGTAGAAGGACAGGGAGCGGTCGATGCCTGTCTGGAACTGCTCCAGCCCCTGTTCGGCCGTTTTCATGATCCGGCGCAGGGCGGCAAGGGTCTCGCCCTTGGCGGTCCGGCTGTCCCGCTTCATGCTGTCGTACTGGCTTTGCAGGGAATTGCGGCGGCTGGCGTAGTTGCGGATGGTCTCCAGCATGTAGACGGCCGTGCGCAGGGTGGACTGCATCTCCAGCTGTTGCTGCTGTTCCTGCAGGATGTTGTTTTCCTTGATGGCCTCGCGCAGGGTCAGCAGGTTTTTGCGGCTGTTGTCGTCAGGTGCGGCGGCAAGGAGCCTGTCCAGCTCTTCCAGGGGATTGCGGCTGGCATCACGGGCCAGGGGATTGCTCTGGCCCGCGGCGTTCCAGGCCTGTTGCAGGGCCGAAGGCCGGTCGCCGCCCGGGGTGTTGATGCCGGAAATGACCGGGCGGAAACCCAGGTCACGGGCGTGTGCGGGGCCATCCGCCAGAAAGAAGGCGCTTTCCTCACGGCGGCCGGGCATGATCTCCGCCTCGCCGGAAAGGAAGGAGCCGCCCTTGCGGACAAAACCGCCGGCGGAGCCGTGCAGGCGGCCGCCCACGGAAAAGCGGAACATGTCCAGCGCCATTTCGGCCGCATTGCCCGCCGTATCGTACAGGCCCAGCGGGTTGGCTTTGCGCGAGCCGATACGGGCACAGTCTTCGGCGATACGGGCCGCGCCTTCGGGACGGTAGACCGCATAATCGGCCAGAGGAGCGCCCGCAGGCAGGGCAAAGAAATCCTTTTCCCTCAGTTGCTCGGGCCCGGCCGTCTGGCCGCCGCGGGCCGCGTATTCCCATTCGGTCTCGGTGGGCAGGCGCACAAAGCCCACGTTACGGCTGTCCCCGGCGTAATGGGGCAGGGCATCGGCGGCATTCTGCAGCAGCCACTCCGTGTAGCGGCGGGTGAACTCCACGGCCTCATACCAGCTGATGTCCGTCACAGGCCGGGCCGCATCCGTCACAGGCTCTCCCGTACCGTTGCCCATGATGCTCTGCCATTGCAGGCGGCTCACTTCATATTTGGCCACCAGATAGAAAAAGTAGTCGCCTGCCGGGGCCTGGGCACGCCACTGGGCGGGCAGGTCGGCCCGGGAGAAGGGCGCGGAGAGGAAGGCCCGGTAGCGGCGGTCGTAAAAGGCACGGTCGCTGTTGGCGGCATCATCGCGGCCGGGCCGGGCGGACATGTCCCAGAGCAGGCCTTTGCTGGGAACGGCCACCAGGCGGAAGGCCATGCTCAGCCCGCCGGGCATGGGCAGGACGATATCGTCCTTGTCCGGGTGCGGGTTGCAGGCATCGGCCGTGGAGACCTCACCGCCCCGTTTGGCCAGGGCTGCGTCGGCGGACGCTGCCGGCAGGGCCGCCAGCAGCAGGAGGAAGAGGAGCGAAGAGAGCAGCCTAGATCTCACGGATGACCTCCGAAGGTTCGGTACGCGCACCGCGCAGGGACGGCAGCAGGGCTGCCAGCAGGGAGAGCAGGCAGACCAGTACCAGGGTCACGACGGCATGTTCCGGCAACAGGCGGCAGACATGCTCCATATCGTCGAGACCGGCAGCAAAGATGCGGTTGACCACGCCCTGGGCAGCCGCGTAGAGCCCCAGCGCCAGTCCCGTGCCCAGCACGGCCGTGAGCAGGGCCTGCAACAGGGGGAACAGCAAAAGCTCCAGCGTGGAAAAACCTCCCAGACGGAGCAGGCCGAGGAGCCGCTGCTTGCGCCGGACGGCGGCCAGGGTGCTGCTGGTCGTGGAGGCCGTGAAGCCCGCGGCAGCGGCGCCGCCGATGAGCAGGAAAATGATGTCCAGGGACGTGGAAAGGCGCCTGACCTGATCGATGGCCTCGGCCTCGGTATGGACGGTGATGCCCTGCTGCTGGAAAAAGTCCCGCAGGGGCGCCACGTCATCCAGATTGCGGGCGTACAGGCGGAAGCCCGCATACAGGCGTTCGGCAGGCGGCTGGTCGCCGTCCGCGGCATGTTCCGGGCCAAACAGGGGCACGGCGCGCCCGTCGCGGTAATCTTCCGCCGCTTCCAGGAAGGGCAGGGGCACATAGGCCACATTTTTTTGCTGGGCGGCCAGGGGCAGCACGCCGATGACCTTGAGCGGCAGGCGCACGGCCTGCACCTTGCCGTTGCGGGTGCGTTCGAGCCTGCCGGTCAGCTGGTCGCCCGCCCGCAGGCCCAGTCGTTCGGCCACGGGCGCGGAAAGCACGACACCGCTGGCAGCGGCCCGCGTACGCAGGCGGCCCGGGTGGTCGGGATCGTCCTCGCTGTCCAGCAGCAGGGCCGGTACCGGCAGGGCATGGCGGGCCAGCAGGGGATCCTCATGGCCGGTGGGCTCCATGGAGACGTGCAGGGGCGTGCCCCGCTCCGGCAACAGCTCCACCGTGGCGGCCAGGGTGCGGGTTCGGGGCATGACGAAGGCCACCCGGCCATCGTCGCGCCACCGGTCCATATCGGCGGTGGAAAAGTGTCCGCTGCCCACGGGGGAGATCTCCAGCGTGGCGGGGTCGCTGCGCAGGCGTTCGGTCAGGGTCTCCACCACGCCGAACTTGACGCCGAAAAGGATCAGCAGCGGCGCCAGGACGGCCGCCAGCCCCAGGACGGCACAGGCGGAGAGCAGACGCTCGTGCAGGTAATCCCGCAGGGAAAGGTGGCAGATCTGTACAAGGGTATGCATGGCGTTACCGTTGGGGATGGTCGATGACGGAAAGGGGGCCCTCCTCCGTAGTGGAGCAGGCCAGGGGCACCAGCGTGAACCCGGCCTCCCGGGCCATCTGCGGATCGTGGGAGACCATGATCACCGTGGTCCCCTGCTGTCGGGCCAGATCGGCAAAGATGCCCAGGACCTTGCGGGACTGGTCCGGATCCAGCGCGGCCGTGGGTTCGTCCGCCAGTACGATGGCGGGCCCGTGGGCCAGGGCGCGGGCGATGGCCACGCGCTGGCGTTCGCCCACGGAAAGGCTGGCGGGCATCTGCAGCAGCAGTCGGTCTATGCCCAGGGCCGTGGCCATGTTCCAGACCGCCTCCAGACGGCGTCCCATGCTCCCCAGACAGCGGCAGGGGAGCAGGATGTTGTCGCGGGCCGAAAGGAAGGGCAGCAGGCCGCCTGTCTGGAGCACATAGCCCAGATGTTTGCCGCGCAGACGGGCCAGGGCATCGAGACGGCCCGCCCGCCACAGGGCCAGCATGTCCGTCTCGCCATCGGCGGTGCGCAGCAGGAAGCGGGAGCCGTCGCCGCTGTCGGGCCGCAGGATGCCGGCCAGCACGTCCAGGGCCGTACTTTTGCCGCAGCCGCTGGGGCCCGTCAGGGCCAGCAGCTGCCCCTGACGCACGTCCAGGCTGCGGACATGCAGGCGGAACGCGCCCGCGCCCGGGCGGACGACATGCAGATCGCGCAGGGAGAAGACCGTATTTTCCATGCTTCCCCCGGCTTACGGCAACATGGACAGCGGCACGCGGTAGACCCAGTCCCCGGCGTTGCTCTGTCCGAAACTTTCCCAGTTTTCCCGGTCGCGGTCGTATTCTTCGTAGCGGGCCAGCCGGGACTTGAGGCGGTTGATGAAGGCCGTCTGCTCGCCGATGCTCATGCGGTACCAGTCTTCCTCACGCAGCAGCATGATGTCGCTCTTGTAGGGCAGGCCGTCCAGGAATTCGGCCAGCACGCCCAGCTCGGCAAGGCTCTTGCCCTGAGTGGGCATGTTGGGATCGCGGGCCATACGGGCCGAGGCGGACAGGATGCCCTGGAAGAAGTCGCGCGAATCGGTCTTCTTGGTCCGTTCGGCGTTGTCGATGATGTTCTTCAGCTGGGTGCTGAGGTCGCTGAGCTGGTTCTTGGTCAGCAGCACGGCCACTTCCACGCTGGGCACCTGACGGCCCTGGGCCAGACGCTTGAGGTCCATGTCCGCGATCCAGGAATCCACTACGGACGGGGCACGGTTCTCGTTCTTGCGGCCCAGATAGTCCAGCTGCATGGCGTAGCCCAGCCGTTCCGCCAGCTGGCGGGCCTGGGCTTCCTCGGTGGCGGGCACGGCCTCGTCCTTGGGACGGGTCATGATCTTGCCGCTGGCCGTGTTCTTGACCATGTCCACCATGGAGGTGGTCAGGATCTTCGTCACGATGCCGAACTGGCGGGCGGCCTCCTTGTGGCTGGAGGCGTTGACGGCCTGATAGTTGGCCTGATCGCCGGAAAGGCGGCTCAGGGCCCGGTAGGCCTGCTCGGCATAGGCGTGGTTTTTGCTGCCGCCGGGCGTCTTGACGTGCATGGTGGTGATCCAGATGCCTTTCTGACGGGCAAGGTCGTTCATCTCCGCAGCGCCGAGACGCTGCGAGGCGTACGGGTCATCGCCGCGCAGGGGTCCGGCATCCGTGACCAGCAGGATCAGGCGGGTGGAATAGGGGCCCCAGTTGAGGGAGTCGATGGCCGTATAGATCCCGGCCAGCGAGTCCTCGTTGAAGTCATGGCTGGAGACGGTCGCCTGTTCCACTTTGGCCAGGCGGCTTTCCAGAGCCTTGCGGTCCTTGGCCGTGGCAAAATCGCTGATGACCTGCGAGGTGTAGCCCAGCTTGGGGGTCTTTTCCGTACTGCTGCGGAAGGCCACCACGGCAAAGCCCACATTGTTGGTCATCTTGTCCTTTTCCAGACGGTCATAGAGCTGGCGGATGATGTCGCGGCTCTGGTCGATATAGGGCTTCATGGAGATGGACGTGTCCATGACCAGGGCGATGCCGGTCTTGGGCGGCCCGGCCACTGCGCCGGACTGGCTGCTGCCGGGATCGATGGAGGCCACCTGCAGCAGGTTCACGCCTTCAAAGGCCCGGTTCATGCCAAGAATGGGCATAAGGTAGAAGCGCTTCTGGGCCACGGCCCCTTTCTGCTCCGCCGGTTCCGAAGCCAGGATGGGCAGGCCGGCCGTATCCTTGCCGCCGGCTGCGGCCGCCACAAGGCTGTCTAGCTGCTTTTCCATGTCGGCAGCTTCGCACAGGCCTTTCAGATCTTTTTCCGTCTTGAAGAAGAGTACGGGATCACGGCCGGTACGCGGGGTGAACAGCAGGGTCAGGGACTGGTTCCAGTCCGTGGCCTGATCCTTTTTCAGCCAGCCCAGCGGCGCGCGGGTATCAAGGCCCACCTGCAGCCAGTCGCCCTGACGGGCGTAGACATAGAGCACGGTAAAGGGCACCAGGGCCTCACGCGCGGCCGGAGCGCCGTCGCGGGCTTCTTTCAGGGGCATGGCGCCGGGGTGGGAGACCACGCGCTGGTACAGGGTCTTCTTGCCTTCCTGCAACAGGGGGGCCGCCTGCAGGGCAGGCACGGCCACCAGCAGGAGCAGCAGGAGCGCAAAAAAGCGGATGCAGGTTCTGGGCATGATCTTCTCCTTATTTCCACTCGCGCAGCAGGAGCGAGGCCTCGGCGTTGCCCTTGGCGGCCTCGCCTTCCACATGACGGCGCAGGGCCGCTAGCGCCTTGTCCGCTTCCGCATAGCCCTTGCTCTTGGCATTGTCATACCAGTGTTTCGCCTGGCTCATGTCCGCGGGGATGCTGCCGCGCGGCAGCTTCGACTGCGGATCATAGAACTGGCCCACCAAAAACATGGCTTCGGCATTGCCTTTCTGGGCAGCGTCTTCCAGCAGCAGGAAGGCCGCGTCGCTCTCATCGTTGCCGGCCTGGGGCGTACGCAGGGGGCGGGCCAGCTCCAGGCTGGTGGCGGGATCAGCCGTGCCGCGCAGATGCTCGCGGGCCTGTTGCAACGGCGCCACCGCGGCAGGAGCCGCCGGAGCTTTCTCCGACCCGGCCGGTGCCGTCTGCTGGGGCGCTGCCGCCTCCTGCCGGGTCGCCGGAGTTTGTGGCGCCATGGGCGGAGGCGGCGGGGGCGTGGCCCGCAGGAAGAACCACCAGACCGCGGCAGCGGCCAGGGCCAGCAGGACGAGGCCCAGGATGATCCAGAGCAGACTGCCGGAGGAGTTTTTTTCTTTCGCCGTCTCCGCGGCGGGCTGATCCATCTCCAGCGGCGCTCCGGCCAGCAGCGGCGAAGGCTCCGCTTCCGGTTCGGGATCGGGGGCCGGTGCTGGTATGGGGGCCGGTTCCGGCTCTGGATCGGGGAGCAGCACGGGCTGCGACGCGGGCGCGGCTGCAGGGGAAGCCGCATGCCCCATGCCGTCCCCGCCCTGCATGCGGGAATAGACGAGATCCTTGATCTGGAGGACGCACTTCTGGTCACCGGCCATGAACAGATAGCGTTCCAGCTTGTCCAGATTGTCCACTACGGCGGCACCTACCTGCAGGCGGAGGCAGCCGCTGTCATCATCATGGGCGTCCACGGGCAGGGAGACGCGGCTTTCCTGCCAGCCGGAAGCGGACAGGTATTTGCCGTCGCCCGAATAGATGGCCACATCGGCCGGGCCCGCACCGGGGGCATCGTACACGCAGATGACGGCCACGCCGGGCGTGCGCGCGGCATCAGGGGCAATGATGGCTTTCATCGTTATCCTTTGAATGCCTGCAGGATGTCGTACAGGCGTTTGTTCTGTTGGGGGTTGCGGATCTGCTGGCCGTCGAAGTCCACGTTGGCGGTGATGCCGTGCATCAGGGCGCGCAGCCAGTCGGTATACCACTGCCGGTCGTAGGGCGCTTCCACTTCACCGATGAGCGGTTCGCCCACGGGATCGCTGACGGCCGGGAAAAGGACCACGGGCTTGTCCCGGAAGATGATGGTGCGTTCCTGCTCGCTGTGATGACGCGGGTCGAAGCCCAGCCAGTCCACGAAGGCGTTGATGGCGTCGGCGGCCAGACTGGCCTGTTTCCAGAGCAGGCGCTCCCGTTCGAGGTTGCTGTAAGCGGAGCAGGCACGCAGATCTTCTTCCATCTGCTGGCGCACCCGGCAGCGCTGGGCCGAGAGCAGCAGCTCGTGGCAGAACTGGTCCAGCTCGCGCGCGGGCATGGCAAAGAAGGTGCGCGTCTCCGCGTCGGCCGCGAACTGGCGGACCTGTTCCACCCAGGCATCGAACACGGCTTCGGCCAGTTCGGCCGCGCTGTCCTTGCCTGTGACGGGTGCTGTGCCGGGCACCTCGGTGGCCACAGGGGCTTCATCACCGAAAAGGTCGTCCAAAATGTCCTGTTGCGAGACGCGCACACCGATGGAGGCAGGCGCGGCCCCGCCGTTTTCCGCTTCAGGCATGGCGGAGGTGACCTGCGCACACAGGGCGTACAGATCGTGATCGCTGACCTGCAGGCGGTGGAGCATCTCGCCAAAAGTCTGGCTTTGGGCCACACGGGCCAGCAAAACGGCCAGATTGCGGGCCAGGGTCTCTTTCTGGCGGCGCAGCTCCTCACGGTCGTCACTCTGGTAGTAGACGCCCAGCGCCGTCAGGACGCGTTCGGCCTGTTCGTCCAGCCCCACACCGATCTGATGCCGCTTGAGCTCGGGATTGCAGAGGGGGCGCAGACGCTGGCGCAGCAGGCTGATGCCGCCGTCATTGAGCGTCATGGCCGCCTGCCAGACGGCTTCGGGGTCGTCCACATGGCGACGCACCAGCGGCGAATCCACAAAAGCCCGGCGCACTTCTTCCACATAGGCGATCTGGTCGGGACGGACACCGCTCTCGTTGCCCTGGGCATCGAAGGTGAAGAT
This sequence comes from Desulfovibrio piger, assembly GCF_951793255.1. NCBI lineage: Bacteria > Pseudomonadati > Thermodesulfobacteriota > Desulfovibrionia > Desulfovibrionales > Desulfovibrionaceae > Desulfovibrio > Desulfovibrio piger. The sequence goes on along the minus strand of NZ_OX636706.1, from coordinate 2,632,721 downwards.
GGCCTCGCAACGGAAATTGGGGTTGCGCAGCAGGAAGATGTTGCGGAAGGGATGCGCGCCGTCCCAGTTGGTGGGCCAGTCATGCTGCTTGCCGAAAAAGTCCAGCAGGGAGGACTGCAGGCGCGTGTTCCAGCGCTGTTCCACGGAAGGCGAGCCGGCTTTTTTCTCGAACTCCATGTCCATCTTGGTGAGCACGAAGAACAGGGAAGGGGCCTTGCCGGCACGGTGGGCCGGGTTCTCGCCGTGGGTGGAGCAGATCCAGTCGTATACGGCGCGGGGCAGATCCTGCACCTCCTGGTTGCCGGGGCCGATGCAGAGCAGCATGCTGGTCAGTTCGTGCTCTTCGCAATAGCGCTCGAAAAGATAGGCCACCTTGCCGCGCAGGAAAAGGTTCTGCAGCGCGCCTTCGCGTTCCAGCTCCTTGTCCAGGTCCAGGATCTTGAGGCGGGAGCGATAACCCGGAAAGTCCAGCAGGTCCGTGTAGGAGAAGAAGTCGTCCGGCTGTTCCCGCATGAAGATGGTGATCTCCGCCGTCAGGGCCGTGACCACGGCACGGGGCAGGGCGGCCTTGCGTCCGTCCTTGCCCAGCAGGGTCAGGCGGTCTTCCGCACTGTTGGTCCCCAGCCCGGCCAGCAGGGCCACGTCGATGATGCTGGTCTGTCGCGGCAGCAGGGCCTCCAGCGGGCAGTCGGCCTCGGCCGGGTTGCCCAGGGCCTCCAGAGCCTGGCAAAGCTCGAGGAAGAGCTGCTGGAATTTGGGCTGGTTGTTCCAGATGATGCCGAAAAGTTCCGCCCGATAGCTCAGGGGCAGCAGGGGGGCCAGGCTGACGGCCTGTGCCCAGTAACCCTGTTGCAGCATCTGGACGCGCGGTTTGGAGAGAAAGTTGCGGTTGAGGTATTCGCGCAGGTCTTCCACGTCATCGGCGGTGACGCTGCTGGCGCTGGGCGAAGACTGGCGGGCCGTCTGGGTCAGTCGCTCGAGGGCGGACCGCATGGCGTCGGCATCGGGCATCTGCTTGTGTTCGCAGTCGGCATAATAGGTATTGGCCAGCACGCGGACCACGTCCATCTCGGAGAGCAGGCGCAGCCGGATGGGAAAGTCCGGCGTCAGCCCCTGGGGCGGCGTGGTGGTGAAGCGGGTCACCAGCCCGGTGGATTCCTTGCCGCCTTCGGGATTGATCTCGGTAATGAAATCCGACGTCCGGCCGCAGAAGTCCGCCAGCAGATCGCCGCGGCTGTCGCGGGCCAGAGCCGAGATGAGGTAGGATTTGCCGGACTGGCTGGGGCCGAAGACGCCCACACACATCTTGCGGCGGGCGGCCTGTTCGCACTTGCCGAAAAAGCGGGCGGCCCGGCGCATCTCTTTTTGCAGCGTGGTGCATTCGCTGCCCACGGTCTCGCGATTGTCGGCCAGCCAGGTGGCGGCATGGCGCGACTGTTCCGCCAGACGGGCACAGCGCGCTGCCAGCTGAATGTCTTGTTCCTGCATGATGATGCTCCTGTCTGTCCGTCGCTAGTTGGCGGCGTTCACGACGCCGGTATCCAGCCAGTAGCCTTCGTCCGTGGGCAGGGTCTGCAGACGGATCTCCAGATCCCGGGGCGAGACGAAGTTGCCGGCATTGTCCGTGATGGCGGTGATGCTGAATTCCCCTTCGCTGCGTTCTTCCCGCTCGCCGTTGCTGACGGGCATGTCCTCATCGTCCAGCATCTCGGCCACGTTGAGGGTGACGTCCACCTTGTAGGGCAGACGGCCCGAGGCGCGGGCGCGGGCGTCTTCACTGGCGAAGGTCAGCAGGTGGTAGCGGGTGGCGGGCCAGCGTTCGGCCCCCAGCTGGCGGTAGCCGATGCCGAGCTGGCCGTTGAAGGCCACGGTGCGGTTCAGCTCCACACCGCTTTTGGCGTCCACGTCCACCTTGAACCAGACCTTGGGGGCGCGCAACTGGGTATTGATGTCCAGCTCGCCGATATAGCGGGCGGTGGAGGTCAGACGCAGCGCGTTGGAATCGAAGGAGAAGCCTTCGATATGCCCTTCGGCCAGGGCGCAGAGGATGGCGCCCACGACCACGGTGGTCTTGGGGTCCTGGATACGGCCCAGCGTATCGGGGAAAGGATACCAGCTGCCCACATGATAGCGGCGCATGGGGATGATGCGGTCCGGCGGCACGGGCAGCTTGGCCATGACCGTGGAGGCGACCACCTTCCAGGCGCTGGGGCGGCCCGTCAGCAGCAGCATGTCGGTATCGTACAGGTGCACCAGCTCGCAGAGGGCCGAGAGCGTGGGGGCCAGGGTCCGCTGGATGGTGGCCTGGAGTTTTTGCGGGCTGATCGTGATGGGCACATCCATGATGGAAAAGTCATCCAGACCGGGCACCGTGTCGCGCACCAGGGCCGTCACGGCATCCAGGGTGGACTGCTGCGGGCGCAGGGCCAGGATGGCGGGGCGGAACGTGCCGTTCTCCGCCGGGGCCTCTTCTTCCCCGGTCCGGCCGTTTGCCGGGGCGTCGCCCACGGCAGGCTCGAAAAAGTCCCCCAGGGTGCAGGTCTGGTCCAGATGGACGTCGCTGTCCTGCTCGCACACGCGCAGCAAACCCAGGGCCACAGGCAGGGCCACCTGCCGTACCAGGCGGATACGGGTGTTGCGCTGCTCTTGCGACATGCCGATGGTATCGCGGCCGAAAAGCTGGGCCAGCAGCAGGCGCGGCTCCTGGACGCCCCGGGCCTGCAGGGCATCGGAAACGGCCGGGATGACGTGCTGGAGCACCACTTCGCGAGCCACTTCGTCACCGGCGATGTTGAAGCCGTCGCGGAACTCGGTATGCGGCACGATGCGGGCCGTGTCGCCCTCGCCGCTGGCCAGTTCGTAGGTGGTGATGGACAGGTCCGTGGTGCCGCCGCCGATGTCGATGGACGCGATGCGCACGCAGGGATGATCGCTGTAGCGGGCGCGCTTTTTGCCCATCAGGTGGAACAGGTGGTGGGCGTCCCCGTGCTGTTTGACGGTAAGCTCGTTGTAGAGCAGCACCAGCTGGGAGCAGCTGGCCTCGTCCCAGTCACAGCGCACCAGCGGGCTGGTGCGGTAATCCCCGGACCGGATCCTGTTCTGCTGCTGCGGCGGCACATACCACTCCGACCAGCCGAGGCCTTCCCAGATGACCTTGACGGCCCAGAGCACCCACCGCCGGAAGATGCGTTTTTCCGCCACGGGCATGGCCGTGGGTACGGTGAAGATGAGGCGGCGCAGACGCCGGGGCAGGTTGGGCAGCCGTCCCCGGGCACGGGTGGCGGGCGAATTGATGGTGATGAGCGTCTGGGTGAGGATCTCGCCCAGCATGAACATCATCAGCGAGGAGCGCGTGAACAGGGACTCGAACACCGGTTCGGGCTGCTGCTTCTTCAGGGAAGGGCTGCGGCGGAACAGGGGATCGTCAAAGCAGGAGAGCGGCGTGCCCTGCGGATTGAGCTGGCGGGCGAACAGGCCGCGGTTGACCATGGGCTCGGTGTTGCCGCTGGTGTTGTAGCGCCAGGTCTGCTGCCACGGACGCTCGTCCCACAGGTAGCGCTTGGGGCTGGACATGCCGGTGGTGCCTTCCGCGCAGACGGCCTGCGTGGCCAGACGTGCCGCCTCGGGACCGATGCGCACGGCCGAGGGCCAGGCAAAGGCCGGGGTCTGGCGGCCGGAGCGGCGGCTCAGGGTATCGTTTCCGAAGGTGGCGTCCACGAATTCCACCCGGGTCTCGAACGGATCGGCGTATTCCAGATCGGGCTGGCTCAAATCGCGCAGGCGCAGCACATAGCTCTGGTTGAGGTCGGTGCTGCACTGGGGCGGTGTCTCCACCAGGATGCCCGTGGTGCGGGAATTGCCGATGTCCAGGATCAGGTCCACGTCCACCGGCGTGTCCCGGGCAGGATTGATGACCTGCACGGCCACGTCCTTGACGGCCAGACGCACGATGTCCAGCCAGGTGAGATAGCTGGCCAGATGCTTGAGCACATAGGGGTCTTCCTCGCCCCAGGCCGCGCCGCGGCGCTTGCCCTGGTTGCGTGCCGTGTACAGTTCCAGCAGCCACTGGTCCACCCAGGCCTCGTTGAGGAACCAGGAATTGTCCCGCACATGGTGGGCCAGCATGAAGTGCCCGTGGGCGCCGACATCCTGGGGAGACAGGGCGTGATAGCGGTCCTCGCCGGCGGGGCGCTCTTCCACGGTGGTGTCGAAGATGATGACCACGCGCAGCATGTTCGGGTCCTTGCTGGAAGGCATGACCCGGGCCCGGGCCCAGTTGGAGGGGCCGCATTCGAAGCATTTGCCGCCGTCGGGCCAGCACTGTTCCAGCGTGCGCAGGAAGGGCACGGGCAACCACTGGCCGTCCCAGGTCTTGAGCTCTTTGGCGGCCTGCATGGAATAGGTGTCGCCCGTGTATTCCTTGCCGGTCAGCTGGTCGGTGAAGACGTTGTCGCGGTTCTCCAGACAGTGGAGGAAATGCGTATAGCGGCCGCCGCTGCCTTCTCCCTTGAGCTCTTCATAGAAATAGCGGACGTGCTTGCCCAGGGCTTCCAGCGGCAGGGCAAAGTCCAGGAACTGGGGACATCCGCCGGGGATGATGCTCACGGGCGAAAGGTAGTGGGGAATGACATCCATGCTTATTTCCTCTTGAAGTCAGCTTTCCAGCGCAGGTTGCGCTTGCTCTGTTCCACGCCCTGGCAGCGGGTGCTCTTGTCGTTGCCGGTGCACTGTACCTGCTGGGGCACATACTGGTTGCCCTTGGGGCAGGGGGCCGACCCGGCCCGCCAGACAAGGCGGTTGCCCTCGAACTTGGCCGTGGCCGGGCCGCTGCAGACCTGGCCGTTCTCTTCGCGCACGAAGCGCCGTCCCTGGCCCTTCTTGTCGAAGCAGTACTCGGCGATGATGGGCGTATTGGACGGATGCGAGAACAGGCCCGTATCGCTCTGCCAGCAGCCTTCCAGGAAGCTCAGGTCGTTCTTTTTGGCCGCATCGGCGGGGATGTTCAGATCCTCGTTCTTGCGGGGCTTGGGCTTCGGTTCGGGCTTGGGTTCAGGTTTGGGCTCAGGCTTGGGCTTCGGTTCCGGCTTGGGCTCGGGCGCAGGCTCGATGGGTTTGTCAGGCACCAGCTGGGGCGTGACCACTTCAGGATCGGGCTTTGGCGGCTCCGGCTTCGGTTCCGGCTTGGGCTGCGGCGGTTTGCAGAGCAGGGCTTTTTCCCGCAGCTGGCGCAGCAGCTCTTCCAGCTCGTTACGCTGCTTTTCCGCTGCCTGGGTGGCCTGATCGAGACGGGGATCGACCGCCGGTTTGAGGCAGGATGCGGGCAGGGGAGAGGGCAGGATGCCCAGGGCCGCCAGCAGCAGCCAGAGCAGGAGCAGGGCCAGCAGGAGCGGCAGCAGCCAGCCAAGGCAGCCGCTGCCGGCAGCGGCTACAGGCACGGCAGCCGCAGCCACGGGGGCCGCCGCGGCTGCCACGGGGATGGTGCCGCCCATACGGCTGAGATCCTGGGGCATGGCGCCGACGGCTCCCGGAGCAAAGCCCCAGTTCACCAGGACGGGCTGGCCGTCCACGGACCAGAGATCGTCTTCATGGGGGTGTTGCAGGACCAGGGCGAGCATCTGGCCGGCAAGGGCCTCGCGGCTTTGGGCGTCCTTTCCCCATTGTTCCGACAGCTGCAGGATGTCCCGGGCCAGTTCACCGGCGCGGGCCCGCAGGCGCTCCGCCTCTTCGGCAGGGAGCGCGCTCACCGGGGTGGCGGTCCCGTTCACGCAGGCGTACCAGTCGATGCGCTGTTGGCCGGGATCGTGCTGGGGCTCGGCGATGAGGGCCGCATGGGCCGGGCTCAGGTGCTGGGCGATGATGCTGCAGACCTGGGCGTGGCAGTCTGTGGCGAAGATGCCCTGGCTGGCCAGGGCGCGCATGGCGTTGCGCTGGCTGGTAAGCAGGAAAACGCTCATGGTCTCACCCCTTTCTGGCCATCGGCCTTTTCGTCTTGTGCCTGAGCGGCGGCAGGCGTTGCCGCGGCCTGGGAGAATCCGATGCCGATCTCCCGCAAATAGGCGGTGATGCTGCTGCCCACGATGGCGATGCTGGACTGGCGGTAGGAGGCATCATCGAGTTTGATGAAGGTATTGATGCCCACCACCTGGCCCTGTTCATTGACCAGAGGGCCGCCGCTGTTGCCTTGCGAGACCGTGGCCGTATGCACGACCAGCGGGGGGGTGCGTTCCAGGATGACGCTGACCACGCCTTCCGTATACACCACCTCGGGCACGGCGGAATCGTTGCCCTGCAGCAGGGCCATGAATTTGGGATCGTCGTTGGTCACGGCGCCGGGGAAGCCCCAGGCGCTGACACGCTGGGTACGTTCCACACCGGGGGCGAATTCCAGCGGCGTGATGGCCGCATCGGCAGGCAGCTCCAGCAGGGCGAAGTCCCGGCCGCCATCCGCGCTGCGATATCGCACGGTGGCCTGCAGGACACCGCCTGTGGCCTTGTTGATGAGGAAGGCCTGGCCGGCATTGCCCACCACATGGGCATTGCTCAGCACATGGCGGCGGGAGATGAAGAAGCCGGATCCCATGGACAGGCCCTGCGGCTGCCGGGCCAGCACGAGGACAGTGCCCTGTTCCAGCAGCCGGGCCATGCTGCCGGGACGGGCAGGGGCCTTTTGCGGCGTGACCGGCGTGCTTTGGGGCGCCACATCGGACGGGATCTGCAGGGGCTCGCCGGAGCGGCCGCCGGGCACAACGCCGGGGACGGCGTCAGGAGGGGGCGGCAGCTGCGCCAGTTTTTCCTTGATGACGCAGGGCTCTTCCTTGAGCAGGGCCCGCAGCTGGGCCAGATAGGCGTCCATCTCGGCATTTTGGGCCAGCTGGGCGTTCAGGGCGGCTTCCTGGGCCTGTTTTTCCGCTTCGGCGGCCTGCCATTGCTTCCAGAACAGCCAGCCGAGCAGGGCCAGGACCAGCAGGAACAGCACGATGCCCCAGAACAGGGGACGGCGGTACCAGGGAACAGGGACCGGGGCGCCCCGGGGGGCGTCCGGATTGCCGGAGGGATCTCCACCGCCGGCGGTGTGTGCGGTGTCGGCGGTATCGGGACGGGGGACATCAGCGGTGTTTTTGCCGGGATCGTCAGCCATGGGGGTATGCTCCGAAAAAAGGGCGCACTTCTCGTGGGAAAGAAGCGCGCCCTGCTGTTACAGCATCAGATTGTTGACGGTCTGCTCGTACGTGGCCAGACGCATGTCCACGTCCTGGCGGGTACTTTCCAGCTCGCGGCGGGAATTGTTCCAGGCCTTCTTTTCCTTGCGGGGGGCCTGCTGGCGTTGGGAGACCTGCCCCTTGGCCTGAGCCTGGGCCAGGGTCTTCTGGTATTCGGCATCACGCTCAATGACATGGTCGGAGGTGAGCTTCAGGATGCGGGACGTTTCTTCGAGACCGCTGCGGATCTCCATGTAGCGGTCCTGGAAATCCTGCCGGGTGATGGCCCCGGCCTTGTACTGGGCCGCGGCCTTCTTGAACTGTTCGTCATAGCAGCGGGCCGAAAGACGGGCGGCGGCAGTGGCGCGATCCATGCCTGCGCTGTCCTCGCCCAGTTGGGCGGCATAGCTGGCCAGCAGCCTGCGGTCGTTCTCCCGCTGCTGGGACTTGCCGTAGATGTTCCCGCCCACGGCGCCCGCCGCACCACCGGCCACGGCACCGGCCAGGGCGCCTTCCACCTTGCCGGTGGCCAGGCCGCCGATGAGGGCACCCAGCAGGGCGCCGCCAGCGGCGCCTCCCGCCGTGCTGTTGGTGACCCTGTCTTCATCGGCCCGCAGCTGGGCCACAGGGGAGTAGCACTGGGGATAATAGTTGACTTGTGTCGTCTGCGCGCCGTATTTGCTGGCGCAGCCGCCGAGCAGGGCGATGCACGCCACTGTCACGACCAGAAGTCTGAGATGACGCTTGACCATGTGGATCTCCTTGGCTGGATGCATGGTGTCTCGCTCTTTCCATAATATGCCTTTGCCGGGGAGCAAGTCAAATAGCGAGCCCTGACGGAAGGTACGGGGCACGGCTGATTTGCCCTTTTTGCATATTTGGTGTATACTCAGTGATGGTAGTGAGAACGCCATTTTAGTGGATGCGTTCTGTAACCTCTTTTCGGGAGAAGCCTTATGAAAAAAGTTCTCAGTCTTGTCCTGGCCGCTGGTCTGCTGCTGGCCGCCTCGCTGGCCAATGCCGACACCAAACGCCTGACCCTGGCCACCGGCGGGACCTCCGGGGTGTACTTCCCCCTGGGCGGTGCCATTGCCCAGGTGATCACCAACAAGAGCGGCGGCGCCATCTCCGTGACGGCCCAGGCTACCGGTGCTTCCGGTGAGAACATGCGTCTGGTCCAGGCTGGTGACGTGGACTTCGCCATGGTGCAGAACGACGTCGCCGACTCCGCCTTCAACGGCCTGGCTCCCTTCCGCAGCAAGCTGGACAATGTGCGCGTCATCGGCCGCCTGTATCCTGAATACCTGCATGTGGTGGCCAGCAAGGACAGCGGCGTGAAGGCTCTCGAAGATTTCAAGGGCAAGAAGGTCTCCGTGGGTGCCCGCGGCAGCGGCAACGAAGTGAACTGCCGCCAGATCTTCGGCTTCTACGGCCTGGATTACAAGAACATCGAGCCCATCTTCCTGCCCTACGGTGAAACTGCCGACCAGTTCAAGGACCGTCAGGTGGACGGCTTCGTGTTCACCATCGGTACGCCCAACCCTGCCATCCAGGACATCACCACCGCTCAGGAAGTGGTCTTCGTGCCCCTGGCCGGCCAGAAGGTCGACGAGATCGTCAAGAAGTTCCCCTACCTGGTGAAGGACTCCATCCCGGCCGGTACCTACCTGGGCCAGAAGGACGCCGTGCCCACCCTGTCCGTGCAGTGCATCCTGGTGGCCAACAAGAACATGCCTGACGACGTGGCCTACACCCTGACCAAGACTCTGTATGACAACCTGCCCGACGTGGCCAAGGCTCATAACAAGGGTGCCGAGATCTCTCTGGAGCACGCCGCTGACGGTGTGACCATCCCCTTCCATCCTGGTGCTATCAAGTACTTCAAGGAAAAGGGCCTGGACATCAAGTAGGCTGAGTTCTCAGGCAACAATCAGTTGATTCGGGAATTATGATGATGCGGCGCAATACCATTGCTTTTTTGCTGGTCATGCTGGTCTGTATGACAGGCGTGCTGTGGGTTGCGCCGCATCTTTTTTCCAGTGTGCAGGCGCAGGACGTGCAACGCCTGGTGCTGCGCGACAGCAGCGGCAGGGAACTTTTCAGCCGGCCCGCACCGGACGGCAGCGAGTTTGCCATTCGTTACAGGCATTCCGTCGCTCTGAGTCCGGTGGAGGACTGGTTCAGTGTCAGCGGGGGCTGCATTTATCTGGAAAAAACGGTTTATCAGGATTTCGGGGCCGGACTGCCGCATCAGCCGGGCCCGGGACAGCGGATGTATACGGAAAACGGAAAAGTTGTCATCAGCGGCTATCATATGGCCCTGCCTTCCTTTGATGTGCGCGTGGGACGTGTGGCGAACCACACCCTGCTGCTGCCTGAAGAGGGCGGGGGACAAAAGGAGATCCCGCTGAATTCCCTGCTGGAACCGGGACAAGCCATTACCCTTACAGTCGTTTTACCCTGATAATTTTTGGACATTGACTTGGCGTGAAAGGACACGCCCGCATACTTACACAGGACATGAGAGGATGAGCCACGAAAAAAGAATGCATATGATCGATGAACAAGGGGCAGGGGGATTTGCCCTGGAAGAAGGCCACAAACTGGATTCCAGTGCTGTGGAGAAGATCCAGGAGACCGTGGACGTCTCCGAGATCGTTGCCAAGTACGACAAGGAATCCGTTTACCGCTCCTTCAAGGGGTGGCTCGATATTTTTATCAAGATCCTTTGTATCGCCTTTTCCGCTTTTCATCTGTACACGGCCGCCACGACGCCCTTTGCGCCCCAGATCCAGCGCGCGGTGCATCTGGGCTTTGTGCTGACCCTGATTTATCTGCTGTATCCTGCCCGCGCCACGGGCAACATGAACAAGCTGGCCTGGTATGACGCCATCCTGGCCATCGCCGGGGCCGTGGTCTGCGGCTACATCGTCTGGCAGTATGACATCATCGTGCTGGATGCCGGTCCGGCCACCGAGCTGGACTTCATCATGGGCTGTGCGTCCATCCTGCTGGTGCTGGAGGCGACCCGCCGTATCGTGGGCATCCCCATCACCCTGGTGGCCGTGGTCTTCCTGCTGTACGCCAAGTTCGGCAACCTGATCCCCGGCATGCTGGGGCATCCCGGTTTCTCCGTGCAGCGTATCGTCTCGCACATGTATCTGACCACGGAAGGCCTGTTCGGCATGCCTCTGGGCGTGTCGGCCTCCTTCGTCTTCCTGTTCATCCTGTTCGGTGCCTTCCTGCACAGCACCGGTCTGGGCAAGTTCTTCATCGACCTGGCCCTGGCCGCTGCCGGCCGCTACGTGGGCGGCCCCGCCAAGGTAGCCGTGCTGGCCAGTGGTTTCTTCGGTACCATTTCCGGTTCTTCCGTGGCCAATACGGTGTCCACGGGTACCTTCACCATCCCGCTCATGAAGAGCGTGGGCTATCGCGGTGCCTTTGCCGGCGCCGTGGAAGCCGCCTCGTCCACCGGTGGCCAGATCATGCCGCCCATCATGGGGGCTGCGGCCTTCATCATGGCCCAGTTCCTGGGCGTCGGTTACGTGGAGATCGCCAAGGCGGCCCTGGTGCCCGCCCTGCTGTATTACCTGGCCGTGGGCTTCATGGTGCACATGGAAGCCAAGCGCCTGGGCCTCAAGGGCATCCCCAAGGAACGCCTGCCCCGCACCTGGGTGGTGCTGCGTCAGGGCGGTTACCTGCTGATCCCCATCATCGTGCTGATCTACATGCTGATGCAGGGCTACACGCCGCTCAAGGCCGCCTACTACTGCATCGTGACCACCGTGGTCATTTCTCTGGTGGCGGAAAACTGGAAGACCTGGCATGGTGCCCGTTACAGCAATGAAAATGTGATGAGCGCTCTGGCCCAGACCAACTTCCTGTCCCTCAAGGGCGTCCTGCAGGCCATGGAAAACGGTGGTCGTCTGGCCCTGGGTGTGGCTGCCGCCTGCGCCTGCACCGGCTTCGTCATCGGCGTGGTGACCCTGACCGGTCTTGGCCTGAAGCTGGCCAACGCCATCCTGACCATCTCGGCCGACAGCTTTGCCCTGACCCTGCTGCTGACCATGCTGGCCTCCATCGTTCTGGGCATGGGCCTGCCCACCACGGCCAAGTACATCGTGCTGGCCACCATCGCGGCCCCGGCCATCATGCACTTTGGCGTGCCTGCCATGGCAGCGCACCTCTTCATCCTGTACTTCGGCATCCTGGCCGACCTGACGCCCCCTGTGGCACTGGCCGCCTACGCCGCGGCAGGGATTGCGCGATCAGAGCCGAACGCCACAGGCTTCATGGCGGTCAAGCTGGCTTTGGCCGGCTTCCTGATCCCCTACATCTTCTGTTACAACCCCGGCCTGCTGATGATCGGTGCCTCCGGTTGGGAAGTGCTCTTCTACGCTTCCACCGCGGCGCTGGGCATCGCCAGCCTGTCCTTTGCCAGCGTGGGTTACTGGCTGCGTAACCTCTACTGGTGGGAGCGCCTGATCCTGCTGGCGGGCGCCATCACCCTGATCACTCCTGGCGCCATTACCGACGCCATCGGTTGCGGCCTGCTGGTCGTGATCTACATCAGCCAGAAGATGCTGACCTCGGGCCCTGTGAGCAAGACTGCAGGATAAGGGCTGCGATAAAGCAGACAACAAAAAAGGCCGGTTCATCCGGCCTTTTTTGTTGTTGTCGTCTGCCGATATCGTGTTGAGGTAAGGAAAGGACAGCTACGGCTGCCATGCGCTATGCTCAAACAGCCAGCCCTGAAGGAAGCATAAGGCCGGTACGGTGCGTCTGGAATGCCGGAGCGGCTGAGAGGGAGCTCCTTTTCAATGTCTGTCGTCTTGTCTTTTTTCTTTTGGATCCCGTCCCGGCATCAGGCACCAGACGGCGAGGCCCCCCAGGGCGAACAAGGTCAGGTCCCGGTGAGGGAAGGCTGCCAGCGCCAGAAGTATCAGGATGCCCAGCAGGCATAACCGGCAGGCGCCGCGCACCGCCATACGCAGGAGTAGAAGGAGGGCGGCTATGCCCAGCAGGGGCGGCAGCCAGTCCAGCTCCGGAGGCAGAGGAGGAAGATGGAAGATATGGGGAAGGTGCATGGGCCACGATAGGAAAAAAGCAGGTTCTCGACAATGGGGCCATTGTCAGAGGAAAAATCATGCTCATATATAAGGAGGTATGACTGCCGGAAAAAATCGTCGGACCGCCTGCACTGGCTGGCCGACTGGAAAATAGAGCGTCGAAGGACGCGCAGGAGATGCAATGAGCACACTCACCCCGCGTGAAATCGTGGCAGAACTGGATAAATTTGTGGTGGGACAGGAACAGGCCAAGCGCATGGTCGCTGTTGCTGTCCGTAACCGCTGGCGTCGTCAGCATCTTCCTGAGGAGCTGCGTGATGAGGTCGCTCCCAAGAACATCATCATGATGGGCCCCACCGGTGTGGGCAAAACTGAGATAGCCCGCCGTCTGGCAAAGCTGAGCGGAGCTCCCTTCATCAAGGTCGAGGCCACCAAGTTCACGGAAGTGGGCTATGTGGGCCGCGATGTGGAATCCATGGTGCGCGATCTTATGGAGATCGGCATCAACCTTGTGCGGGAAGAAGAAAATGCCCGGGTCCGGGCCGCTGCCGAAGCTGCCGCCGAGTCCCGTCTGCTGGATCTGCTGCTGCCCAATTCCTTTGGCGGGGACCGCAACGATACCCGCGAAAAACTGCGCCAGCAGTTCCGCCTTGGCTTCATGGATGACCGCGAAGTGGAAGTCGAAGTGACCGAGCAGCCTGCCCAGGGCATGGACATGTTCGCCATCCCCGGCATGGAACAGATGGGCAACCAGGTGCGGGACATGTTCAGCAAGGCCTTCCCGCCGCGCCGCAACCGTCGCAAGATGAAGGTCCGCGAGGCCTATAACGTGCTGATCCAGGAAGAATCCGGCAAACTGGTGGATCAGGAAGCTCTGGTGGACAAGGCTCGCGAGCGCGTGGAGCAGATGGGCATCATCTTCATCGACGAGATCGACAAGATCGCCAGCTCTTCCCAGAACCGCATGTCCGACATCTCGCGCGAAGGCGTGCAGCGTGACCTGCTGCCCATCGTGGAAGGCTCGGCGGTCAACACCAAGTACGGCATGGTGCGCACGGATCATATCCTGTTCATCGCAGCCGGGGCTTTCCATTTCAGCAAGCCTTCCGACATGATCCCCGAACTGCAGGGACGTTTCCCCCTGCGAGTGGAACTCAATGCCCTGGGCAAGGATGAATTCCTGCGCATCCTGACGGAACCCCATAATGCCCTGACGCGGCAGTATGCGGCCCTGCTGGGGACAGAGCAGATACGCCTGCAGTTCTCGGAAGACGGCATCGAAGAGATCGCCGCTTTTGCGGAAGAGATCAATGCCACCAGCGAGAACATCGGTGCCCGCCGCCTGTACACCATCATGGAAAAGATCCTGGCGGACATCTCTTTTGACGCGCCGGACATGCCCGGTGCGCAGATCGTGGTCAACCGGGCCTATGTGCAGGAACACCTGCGCGATGTCCGGGAAGATCAGGATCTGAGCCAGTATATCTTGTAATTATCTGATCCCGTTGCCCCGCAGGGGCAGGACAGGGAAGGGCCCGTCGCTCGCGATGGGCCCTTTTTTATTGATATTTTGCCGGGGTCTTTTTTTACGAGGAGGGTGTCTTGAAAAATAGATATAGATAATATTATATAGCCTCAAAAAACTGTCTGCAGATTTCACCTTCTGGAAGGGACGTGCCCCATAGGCAGGCCATATGCGGACATTTTGCGAGGTATCGCCATGAAGAGGATCGTGTGGTTGCTGTGGGCATTGCTGCTGGTACTGCCTGCTCAGGGCTGGGCAGCGGGCAATATGCAAAACGAGAGTTTTGCCAAAGCCAAACGGCTGCTGGAGCAGAAAGTTTACTATGATCACCGTCAGACGCTCTATTGCGGGGCTGCTTTCGATGAACACAAGCAGATCCGGCTGCCGCGGGGATTCACGGCAGACAAGCACCGGAAGCGCTCCTCACGGGTAGAGTGGGAGCACGTTGTCCCTGCCGAAAATTTCGGCAGGGCATTCCCGGAGTGGCGGGAAGGTCATGCCCTTTGCGTGGATCGTAAGGGCAAAGCCTTCAAAGGACGGGCGTGCGCGGAAAAGGTCAATGCCGATTACCGTCGCATGCAGGCCGACATGTATAACCTGTACCCTGCCATAGGTTCGGTCAATGCGGTACGCTCCAACAAAAATTTCCAGATGCTGGGGCCTGACGTCCCTTCGGCCTTTGGTTCCTGCCCCATGAAGATCAGCGGCAACAAGGTGGAGCCGCCGGAGCGGGCACGCGGGCAGATCGCACGCTCCAGCCTGTATATGGCTGACAGTTATGGCGAGCATTATCGTCTGAGCCGTCAGCAACAGCAGCTCATGCAGGCCTGGGCGCGACAATATCCCGTGGACGCCTGGGAGTGCCGTCGGGCAAGCCGCATCGAGCGCCTGCAGGGCAATGAGAACAGGTTCGTCAAGGAGTCCTGCTTGTCTGCGGGCCTTTGGCCGGAGCAGGAGACAGCGTTTTTTCTGGAAGACGCTGAAGGCATTTTTTGAAGAAATGCAGGCAACAGGACGCAAAAAACTTGACGAAGGCACCTATCGCCTGTAATCTCTAAAAGCTTTGTGGGCTTCTGGCCTGCGGCTATGCCGGGATGGTGGAATTGGTAAACGCAACGGACTCAAAATCCGTCGGTGGCAACACCTTGCGAGTTCGAGTCTCGCTCCCGGTACCATAAAAAAGATCAAGGGTTTACGGTTCGTCCGTGAACCCTTTTTTTGTGCCAAAATTCCAGGCCTAAGTCCGTGCGCATACATTTGCGGGAATGGATGGGCCGGGCACCCTGCGGCGCACGGAGTGCAAGATGAAGGAGACGTTCAACCAGACCTCCTTCCGTCTGGGCGGTTTTGACCTCACGCCCAGCTGTCACCTGCAAGAGCGGCTTCAGGTAGGCCCAAGCTCGTATCAGACGCAAAAAGCCCCCGTTCCGTAGTGGAGCGGGGACTTTTGTATGCCGCATGTAACCTCCAGCTTAGGAGGCGGTCTGCAATTCCGTTTCGGATGACTGGCACCGGCATGACGGACTCAACGTCCCGTCATTGCACACGACGCGTCCTTGATAGCACTGCCCGGATACGCCCCCATGCCACGAGCAGCAGCCACGCTGGGCACTCAGGATCCCTGCCAGCGGGTCGTCATCTCTGTACGAGAGATCGGAGCCACATTGCGCGGGCTGGGGTTGAGGCATGTCCCCTGCTTCTTCCGCCCATGCCGGCAGAGCAAAGAGCATCCCTGACAGGGCTACTGCACCCAGGATCTTCCAATACATCGTTTTCATCTCCCCCTCCTTTTGCCGCCCCGCCTGCTGGCAGGACTGCCTTTGTGAAAGCTGATGAGCAGCTTTTAAATATAGATTATTAGATATATTGTCACGCAAACTTTGGTGGGACAACGGGGCTGGGGGAGGGAGAAGGGCAATGAGGCAGGAAAAAGAAAAAGAGGGGAGCCCTTTCCATTCCGGACAGGGCTCGATGGAGAAAAATTGAAAGGACGCAAGATGCCCGCATACCGCAGAAACGATATGCAGATATTCTTATCTATTTGATATAAAAATATTTTTATACGGACTCAAAATCCGCCTGTGGAACACCTTGACCAAGGCGAAAGAAAGCCCGCTTTTTTTGAACATCTGGTATGTGTTCAAACATAAATAACGGCCCTCGTCCTGTCGGGACGGGGGCCGTTGTTCGTGCAAAGCTGGGGAGTGCAGCGGCTAGAAATCAGTGGGGAAGAGCTTGCTGTCGGCAGGCTTGAGATTGTCCTTCAGCATCTTCTTACCGGCATCGAGGGAAGCGCCCATGATGGTGATGACGCTGCCGAGCTTGCCGTTGGCACTGAAATAGCTGACGCCCCTGACCTGCTCTTTGGAGAATTCTCCCACATAGGAATCGCCGAAAGCCACAGGTTCGGAGGTCGTGAAACCGGCAGCCTTCATATTGGCAATGGTCTGAATCGCGAGATCTTTGGCGGAAAGCGGGACAGGCGTGACAGCCACAGTGATGACGGTCTGTTCGGCGGCGTTCTGGAGGATGGCCATGGTCGCGCCCTGGGCAGACTGCACAGGCTGGGGTTGCGTCCAGCCGGAGGGAAGGTTCAGCGTAAAGTGGTCGGTCTTTACTTCATCAGCCAGTGCTGCGGATGCGCAAAGAAGGATACCCAGGAGACAGGTTGCCGTAAGCGTCAGGACTTTCTGCATATGATCCTCCCTAAGAGTTTGAAAAAGGCTAAACGTTTCTTGGTAGATAGGCAACAGGCAGAAGAGCGTCCCCGGGGGCGTTTTGGGGGAGCAGGCTGTCCGGATGAATATGACATCTAAAATAGGGAGACCTTGCTGGTCGCCCGCTGGGGACGTGCCCTCACGCTCTGGTACGGGTCTTACAGAGAACATGCCTGGATCGCTTACTTGTTTCTGCATGCGGGACGGGCAGCCTATCCGTGGGAGACCACAAGAGGGCTCACCTCATGCTTTTTTAAGGAAAGATGGCAGGTCCGCGCGAAGTTGGCCTTGCCGGTTGTTCCTGTTTGTCTCGCAAATTCGCAACGAAGGAAGGATCTTATCCGGGCAGACTTCCGGGGTGAGCGGATGCTTTTGTCCCGTTTTGAACAACGTTGTTTATTTGTCGTATCCCCTTGCTAAGTTTTTGTTTCGGTGCTACGGTTTCATAAAATATTTTTTGTGGGGCGCCTTGTTTCAGGAACGCTTCACAGAAAAAACGTGCCGGAGCTCGCAGCCCTCAGGCAAGCACTCCCTCCGGCATGTTCCCTGTTTCATCCTGACCCAGGAGAGGAAGCCTATGAGCTACACACGAAGGGGATTCCTGAAACTGGCAGGCGTGAGTGCACTCTGTCTCTCGCTCAGCCAGTTCGGTTTCAACCTCGGCGAGGCCCAGGCCTATGCCGGGAGTCTCAAGATAGAAGGCGCGAAGGAAGTCATCACGATCTGTCCGTTCTGCGCTGTCTGCTGTCAGGTCATCGCTTACGTGCGCGACGGCAAGCTCGTCAGTACGGAAGGCGACCCTGACTTCCCTGTCAACGAAGGTGCCTTGTGTGCCAAGGGCGCAGCCCTGTTCTCCATGTACACGAACCCGCACCGCCTCACCAAGCCTTTGTACCGGGCGCCCTACAGTGAAAAGTGGGAAGAGAAGGACTGGGGATGGATGCTGGAAAAGATCGCCCGTCGCGTGAAGGATACGCGTGACAAGGATCTTATCCTCAAAAACAGCAAGGGCCAGACGGTCAACCGTCTGGAAAGCATTTTCATGATGGGCACCTCGCATGCCTCCAACGAGGAATGCGCCGTTATCCATCAAGCCATGCGCGGCCTGGGTGTTGTCCAGATGGACCACCAGGCCCGGGTCTGACACAGCCCCACTGTTGCGGCTCTGGCAGAGTCGTTCGGACGCGGTGCTATGACCAACCACTGGATCGACATCAAGAATGCCGACGTGGTTCTTATTATCGGCAGCAATGCCGCTGAACATCATCCTGTTTCGTTCAAATGGATCATGCGGGCCAAGGACAACGGTGCGGCGCTTATCCACGTCGACCCCAAGTTCTCCCGTACGTCCGCCCGTTGCGATTATCATGTGCCGCTGCGCTCCGGTACGGATATCGCGTTCCTGGGCGGTATGGTCAACTATATCCTGGAATCGAACAGCTATTTCCACGATTACGTCGTCAACTATACCAACGCCTCGTTCATCGTCGGCAAGGGCTATGACTTCAAGGATGGCCTTTTCAGCGGCTATGACGCCAAGGCGCGCAAGTATGACCAGAGCAAGTGGGGCTTTGAAAAGGGCCCGGACGGCGCTCCGCTGCGTGACGCCACGCTGAAGCACGAACGCTGCGTCTTCAACCTGATGAAGAAGCACTATTCGCGTTACACCCTGAAGAACGTCTCCGACATCACGGGTGTTTCCGAAGAGAACCTGCTCAAGGTCTACAAGCAGTTCTGTGCCACCGGCAAGCCGGACAAGGCCGGCACCATCCTGTATGCCCTGGGCTGGACCCAGCATACCGTGGGTGTGCAGAACATCCGCTGCTCCACGCTGGTGCAGCTGCTGCTGGGCAACATCGGTGTGGCCGGCGGCGGCATCAACGCCCTGCGTGGCGAGCCCAACGTGCAGGGCTCCACGGACCATGCCCTGCTGTACCATGTGCTGCCCGGCTATATCGGCCTGCCGCTGGCTCCCTGGCAGACCCTGGCCCAGTTCAACAAGGCCAATACCCCGGTCACCAAGATCCCCAACAGTGCCAACTGGTGGGGCAACCGGCCCAAGTACTTCGCCAGCCTGCTCAAGGGCTGGTACGGTGAAGAGGCGAAACCGGAAAATGATTTCTGCTACGGCCTGCTGCCCAAGGGCGAGCCCGGAGCGGACTACTCGTACATGTATGTCATGGACAAGATGTACCAGGGCAAGATCAAGGGTGGTTTTGTCTTCGGCGTCAACCCCATGAACAGCTTCCCCAACACCAACAAGATGCGCAAGGCTCTGGACAATCTGGACTGGATGGTCTGCGCCGAGCTGCATAATTCCGAAACCACGGACAACTGGCACCGTCCCGGCGTCGACCCCAAGAAGATGAAGACCGAAGTCTTCCTGTTGCCGTCGGCGCATCGTGTGGAAAAGGCCGGTACCATCAGCAACAGCGGCCGCTGGCTGCTGTGGTTCGACAAGGCCGTGGAACCCGCCGGTGAAGCCCGCAACTTCGCCGACATGTTCGTGCCGCTGATCAACAAGCTGCGCGAGCTGTACAAGGCCGAGGGCGGCAAGCTGCCCGAAGCTCTGCTGAAGATGAACTGGCCCGAAAAGTACGACCCCGAAGAATGGACCCGCCGCATCAACGGCTTCTTCTGGGCCGATACCAAGATCGGCAACCGCCTGTACAAGAAGGGCGACCTGGTCCCGGCGTTCGGCAACCTGCAGGCCGACGGCTCTACCTCGTCTCTCAACTGGCTGTATACCGGCAGCTATACGGAGGATGAAGGCAACAAGTCCAAGCGGCGCGACCCGACCCAGACGCCCATGCAGGCCGCCATCGGCCTGTATCCCAACTGGTCGTGGTGCTGGCCGGTCAACCGGCGCATCCTGTACAACCGCGCTTCCGTGGACCTGAACGGCAAGCCCTACAACCCCAAGAAGGCCGTTATCGAATGGGACGGCAAGAAGTGGGTGGGCGATGTGCCGGACGGCCCCTGGGCGCCGCAGGCCGATACCAAGAACGGCAAGCTGGCCTACATCATGACGACGGACGGTTACGCCCAGCTGTACGGCCCCGGCCGTCTGGACGGCCCATTCCCCGAGCATTACGAACCGGCGGAAACGCCCGTGGCGCAGCATCCCTTCTCCAAGCAGTTGAGCAGCCCGGTCTACAAGTTCCATACCAGTGATATGGACAAACTGGCCAAGGCTGCCGATCCCAAGTATCCCATCGTGCTGACGACCTACAGCATGACGGAACACTGGTGTGGCGGCGGTGAGACCCGCAACGTGCCCAACCTGCTTGAAGCCGAGCCCCAGCTCTACGTGGAGATGAGCCCCGAGCTGGCCAAGGAAAAGGGTATCGCCAACGGTGACGGCGTGATCGTGGAAAGCGCCCGCGGCAGGGTGGAAGCCATTGCCATGGTGACGGTCCGCATCCGTCCGTTCAAGGTCATGGGCAAGACAGTCCATCTGATCGGTATGCCCTTTGCTTATGGCTGGACGACGCCGAAATGCGGCGACTCCACCAACCGTCTGACCATTGTGGCCTGTGACCCCAACACGACCATCCCCGAAGCGAAGGCCTGTTGTGTGAACATCCGCAAGGCGGACAAGTTGACGGAAATTGCTTAACCAGCACCGGGCGTGCCCTTCGGGGCACGCCCCCCAAGGAGCAAAGATATGCCGAAAGCATTTTTAGTCGATACCACACGCTGCACGGCATGCCGCGGCTGTCAGCTTGCCTGCAAGGAATGGCACGATCTGCCCGCCAACGAGACCAAGCAGCGGGGGAGCCATCAGAATCCGCCGGATCTGAACCCCAACAACTACAAGATCGTTCGTTTCCACGAGCATCTGGACAAGCAGGGCAATGTGGTCTGGAACTTCTTCCCGGACCAGTGCCGCCACTGCGTCACGCCCATCTGCGTGGACGTGGCCGACATGGCCGTGCCCGGCGCCATGATCAAGGATCCCAAGACCGGTGCCGTGCTGGTGACCGACAAGATCAAAAAGCTCAGCGAGCAGGACATGGCAGACGTCATCCATGCCTGTCCGTACAATATCCCCAGGTATGACAAGGTCAAAAAGACCCTTGCCAAGTGCGACATGTGCGCCGACCGCGTCGCTGCCGGGATGCTGCCCGCCTGCGTCAAGACCTGCCCCACCGGGGCCATGGCCTTTGGCGAACGGGACGAGATCCTGGCCCTTGCCAAAAAGCGGCTGGAGGTCGTCAAAAAGACTCATCCCAAGGCATTCCTGGCAGATCCTGACGAAGTCAGCGTGATCTACCTGCTTGCGGAGGAAGCCGAGTTTTATCACGAATACGCGACCTTCGGCTAAATGTCGTTGCCTTCTCCCCGTTCCCACCCTCTCTCCGAAGCCCGCAGGCTTCGTTAGCCGGAGTATCCATGGCCGCATCCTGTCAAAGCGTGGAAGAAACCGTCAGCGGTATCCTTGCCCGCCGTCCTGTCCTGTCCCCTGTCCTGCAAGCCTTTGCCCCGCTGCTGGCTGCCCGGGCCGCGCTGCCCGAACAGCTCAAGCCCCTGCTGGAATCTGCCGGCATCCGTCTGCCCGAGATGCAGCGTGAGCGGGCCGCACAGGGCTATCCGCTGCTGGCGGAGATGCCGCTTGCCGGTATCGGGACAGCCCTCAGGGCCGCAGCCGAGACCCTGATCCCGCTGCTTGCGGTCCAGGATGTGGTCAGGCCGCATGAGGCGAAGCTGCGGGCGTTCTTCCTGGATGCTGCACAGGGGCCTGAGGCTCCGGTGGCCCTGGCGGAAGCCGTGCTCAATGAGACGGCCGAGAGTGCCGAAAGCGTGGGAAAGATAGCGGCGCATCTGGATATCCCTGTGCAGGTGCTGCTGTTCGCGTTCAGCTTTATGCTGGGGCCTGCCCTGCGGGCCCTGGTGGAGCTGTCGCCGCACGGGAACGGGAAGGAGGCTCCCTGGAACGTGGAAGGTGCCTGGCGGCAGGGCTATTGTCCTGTCTGCGGATCCGGGCCTTCCATAGCGTATCTGGACCGGCCTGTTTTTGATGAGAAAAACGCGTTCCTGGCGGGCGGTGGCGGCAAAAAGCACCTCCACTGTTCGCTGTGCGGCACGGACTGGACCTTCCGCCGCGGGGCTTGTCCCTTCTGCGGCGAAGAAGGGGCAGGTGTCATGGAGATCCTGAAAGAAGCGGGGAATGCCCTGGGCGAGCGCCTGGACTGGTGCACCCGCTGCAAGACCTACTGCCCGGCGGTGGACTTGCGCGAGCGCGATACGACGCCCGATCTGGACGTCCTGGCGCTGGGGATGCTCCATATGGATATGGTCGCGGCCAAAAAAGGCCTGCAGCCCATCCATCCCGCTTTCTGGAACACGTTTTAGCACGAGCTGCCGTGGCTGCCTTGCGGCCAGCGGTCACTACGAGGTAACGCATGAAACGAGCGCTCATTGCGATATGTATGCTGTCATTGATCGGCGGCGCGGCCACCTGGGCCGTGGCTGGCGACGCCAAGGCTCCGGACAAGCCCATCGAGCTCAAGAGCTCGGAGCATAAAAAGATGTGGGTGAAGTTCAACCACGCTACCCATGAGAGCGTGGAGTGCGACGTCTGTCATCACGCGGCCCCCTCTGATGCCAAGGATGCCTATGTGTCCTGTGGCGCAAGCGAGGAATGCCACTCCCTGAAGGGGACGCGGGAGCGTGATCCCCAGAGCCTGTTCTGGGCGTATCATACCAAGAATTCCGAGCGTTCCTGCTATGGCTGCCATACGGCCATGCTGGGACCGGGCTGCCGTCCGTGCCACATGCCTCCCCAGGGCGGCGGAGCCGAAGGAAAGTAAGTCACAGTCTGTCTGCTGCCCCGCAGGGAGAGATCCTGCGGGGCAGTTTTTTCTGGAGCCCGGACGGTTGCCGGGTGCGGGTATGCGCGCTTGATCGTTCCTTTTCGGAAGGTTTTCCCGGCCCACGCAGTTTACAGGGCTGCAACAAGCGGGTATCTTTATACAATAGGTCCTTCGGCACGGCAGGCGGCCTGTCCGGTGTCTTTGCGTGCCTGGACTTTCGGATTTTGGCCTTTCCCGAAAGGCCGGAGAGGAAGCCCGCGGATGGTCGGGCAATATGCGGAAGAGCCGCAGGATTTTCAATGGAGACACGCATGCGGATCGGAAAGTGGGATCACGATGCCTTTGTGGCCGTGGTAAAGGATTTTCATGGCCATGTGGCCCCCGGGGTCATCATCGGCGGATATATGGTGGAAATGGCACGGCGTACCCTGCCGGAAGGCATCCTGTACGACGCCGTTTCGGAAACGGTCCAGTGTCTCCCGGATGCCATCCAGCTGCTGACCCCCTGCACGGTGGGCAACGGCTGGTTGAAGGTCTATCATTTTGGTATTTATGCCCTTTCTCTGTATGACAAATATACGGGGGAAGGGACGCGCGTCCGTCTCAACGTGGAGGCCCTGGATGCCTATCCGCATGTGCGGGCCTGGTTCCTCAAGGAAAAGCCCAAGCGTGAGCAGGAACCGGAACTGCTGCGTGAAGAGATCCGCACGGCCGGCATGGACCTGCTCCAGGCCGCCCCTGTGCGTATCCATCCTGACTTTTTGGTGAAGAAGGGGAAAGGCGTCGTGCGTCGTTGTCCGCGCTGCGGGGAATGGTATCCGGCCGTGCTGGGCGATCTGTGCCGTCGCTGCCAGGGGGATGGCCCCTATCTTGCCGGAAAGGAATAGCCCTGTCGTTCCGGGCCCACGGAAAGCATACCGCCGTGGGCCTTTTCTTTTCAGGAGAGATCGTGATGGAACTGGAAGCCCGCAAAGCCGTTCTGTATTCCATTTTTGATGCCGGGGTGCGGGCTGTGGCTCCCGATGCGGCCCTGATGCGTCATGTCTGTCTGGAAGGCGACAGCCTGCTTGTGGACGGGAAACGCTGGCCGCTGCCGCGCCGGGGCCGTTTGCTGGTGCTGGGAGCCGGCAAAGGGGTCGCGCCCATGGGCGCTGCCGTGGAAGAGCTGCTGGGAGATCGCATCCATAGCGGGCTGCTGGTGGTCAAGTACGGTCACGGTCTGCCGTTACGGCAGATCACCCAGGTGGAGGCCGCCCATCCTGTCCCGGACGCGGCAGGCGCAGCAGCCACACAGGCATTGCTGGAGCTGGCCGCCGGGACGACGGCAGACGATCTTGTCCTCTGTCTGCTCACAGGCGGGGCCAGTGCCCTGACGCCGGCCCCGGTGCCCGGCGTCACTCTGGAAGACATGCAGCAGGTGACGGAGCTGCTGCTGCGCAGCGGCGCGACCATCGCGGAACTCAATGCCGTCAGGAAGCATCTGTCCCGTTTCAGCGGTGGCCAGCTGGCCCGGACGGCTGCTCCGGCCGGGGTGGTGAGCGTGATCGTTTCCGACGTGGTGGGGGACGCTCTGGATGTCATCGCCTCAGGTCCCACAGCGCCGGATGCTTCGACGTTTGCGGACTGCATGGACATCCTTGCCCGCTA
This sequence comes from Desulfovibrio piger, assembly GCF_951793255.1. Taxonomy (NCBI): domain Bacteria; kingdom Pseudomonadati; phylum Thermodesulfobacteriota; class Desulfovibrionia; order Desulfovibrionales; family Desulfovibrionaceae; genus Desulfovibrio; species Desulfovibrio piger. The sequence continues at coordinate 2,608,748 of NZ_OX636706.1, read as the reverse complement.
CGAGCTGGCACCGGCCATGCCGCCTGCTGTCCTGGATCATCTTCAAAAAGGCTGTCTGCGTCAGGATGCCGAGACGCCCAAGCCGGGGGATGCCTTGTTCCGGCATGTGCAGAATGCCCTGGTCGCCACCAACCGGCAGGCCCTGGATGCGGCGGCGGAGCAGGCCCGGCAGCAGGGCTTCCGTCCTGTCATCCTGACGGACAAAATGGTGGGGGAAGCCCGGGAGCAGGCGGCCCTGCTGGTGGCGCAGGCCCGGCGGATGGCGGCCGAACTGCCGGCGGATGCACAGCCTCTCTGCCTGCTGGCCGGTGGTGAGACGACGGTGACGCTCCGCGGCGGGGGCAGGGGAGGGCGCAATCAGGAAATGGCGCTGGCAGCCAGCCTGGCCTTGCAGGACTGCCCGCATGTCTGCGCCCTGTTTGCCGGTACGGACGGCACCGATGGCCCTACGGACGCTGCCGGAGGATGCGCCTGGGCCGGGAATCTGGCTGTGACGGGGATGGAGCAGGCACGTCATGCCCTGGAAGAAAACGATAGTTATCCGATACTTCACCATTGCGGTGCCCTGCTGCGTACCGGTCCCACACGGACGAATGTGATGGATCTGGCCGTGCTGCTGGTCTGGCCGGAAAAGGCTCAGTAAAAGTTTTTTCTTTGCGGTCATAGCTTGACAATGACAGGTTTAAATAGTAATGTTTATTAAATACTTGGAGTTTGCTATGGCCCAACCACAGACCAGAATGACTAGGCAACGTGCTGTCATCCTTGAAGAACTGAGAAAAGTCAAAACACACCCCACAGCGGATGAACTGTACAGCATCGTTCGTGAGCGCCTGCCCCGCATCAGCCTCGGCACGGTATACCGCAACCTCGATTTCCTGGCGGATACCGGCGAGATACGCAGGCTCGAAGCGGCAGGAACGACAAAACGGTTCGATGGCGATATTTCCTGGCATCAGCATGTGCGCTGCATCCATTGCGGGCGCATAGGTGATGTCATGCAACCCCTGCCTGTACCCTCTGTGGCAGGCATGCAGGTAGAAGGCTTTTATTCCATCGTCGATTCCCGTGTGGAATTTGACGGTATTTGTGAAGCCTGCGCCGCCAAGGGCTTGAAGTAAGCACACGCTTCCGGGACGGACTTTGTCCGTCCCGATCCCTCAAAGGAGATTGTTATGGCTGAAGCTCAGGACATGTGGCGTTGCCAGATGGTGAATTGCGGTTATGTCTACGACCCGGATCGTGGCGACAGACGCCACAAGATCCCTGCCGGTACCAAATTTGAGGACCTTCCCGATGACTGGCGCTGTCCGGTCTGTGGCGCGGCAAAGAAAAGTTTCCGTCGCCTCTCGGAAGAAAATTAGCATTCAGGCAAGGACGCCCTTCGGGGCGTCTTTTTTATGATGGCTGTAACTGTACCGTGCAGGCACGGAGTAAAAGACACCCGGTATGCGGGTGTCTTTTTTATGGGCAAGCATTATGCACGCCGGGTTCGCATCATAACAACCCCGTCCAGTGCCGCTGGCCGCTGCCGCCGGATGTTGGCCTGGCAGAAGGATACCGGAGGGCAGGGGAAACAGCTTCTCTGCCTTGCGCAGGGGACAGGAGCATGGTTCTTCTGTCCGCATCTGCCAAACATCTTCTCCCGTCCGGCATCCGTTGTCCTGCCCGGGCAGGGCGGTAAAGAGATGCTTGCGTAGCCTGACTGTTTTGGTATCTTCAAAAAATACCTTGTTTCAGCAACAGACTGGTGCGCATGAAATATCTACCATCACAGATCATGACTTTTTTGCACGAGCGCGGCGCAAAGCACAATATGATCGTGCTGCGGCGCTTTTTCATTACCCTGTGCATCATGATCGCCGCTTACAGCGTCATCTTCCACTGGCTCATGGAATATGAAGGGAAGGAACATTCCTGGATCACCGGGGTCTACTGGACGCTGACGGTCATGTCCACGCTCGGTTTTGGGGACATCACTTTTTCCTCGGATCCGGGCCGCATCTTTTCCATCGTCGTGCTCATGTCGGGCGTGATCTTTTTCCTGATCATGATGCCCTTCACCTTCATCCAGCATTTTTACATGCCGTGGCTGGAAAGCCAGAAAAAGGACATGGTGCCGCGCCGTCTGCCCGCCGGGATCAGGGGGCATGTGCTGATCGCCGGAAGCGGCCCCATCACCCTCAACCTGGCCGACGACCTGGCGCGCCATGGTATCCGGCGTGTGCTGCTGTGCAATGATCCCCAGACCGGTCTGGACCTGCTCGACCAGGGCTATGAAGTGGCTGCCGGTGACCATGACGACGTGAAGACCTACCAGAAATTGCACGCCGATACGGCCGCCATGCTGGTGGTCATGGATACGGACATCCGCAGTACCAACATCGTCTTCTCGGCCCGTGAAGCCGCGCCCCAGGTGGTCATCGCCGCGGGGGTGGAAAATCCCGATGCGACGGACATCCTGCGCCTGGCAGGATGCAACAGGGTGTTCCAGTTCCATAATGTGCTGGGTGAGGCCATGGCCCGACGGGTGGTCCGCTCGTCCCAGCGGGCCAGCATCATGGGCCGCTTCGGCCGTCTGGTGGTGGCGGAAGCCCCGGTGATGCACAGCAGTCTGGCCGGCAAGACCCTGCTGGACTGCAGCCTGCGCGAACGGACGGGCATCAACGTGGTCGGCGTCTGGGATCGCGGCGCTTTCCAACTGCCCGGGCCGCATACCATGTTCACGGAAAGCAGCGTGCTGGTGGTGGCCGGTACGGAAAAACAGGTGCGGACGTTCGACCGCCTGATCAGCGAGCCGGAAAAGGCAGAGATGGAGAACGTGCCCGTGGTCATTCTGGGCGGCGGCAGGGTGGGCCTTGCCGTGGCGCGGAACCTGGCACGCCGCAAGATCCCTGCGGTGATCGTGGACCGGCAGCCGCACATCAATTCCGGCGCCATCCCCCATGCGCACGGGGATGCCGCGGATCTTGCCGTTCTGGAAAAGGCCGGCATCCGCAAGACGCGCACCATCATCATCACCACCCATGACGATGACGCCAATATCTATCTGACCATCTACAGCCGTCGTCTGCGGCCGGATGCCCAGATCCTCTGCCGTGCCTCGCTGGACCGTAACGTCAACGGCCTGCACAGCGCCGGTGCGGACCAGGTGCTTTCCCTGGCTTCGCTGGTGAGCAACAGCATCATCAATCTGCTGGCTCCGGACAAGATGATGATGCTGAATGAGCGCCTGCTCGTCTTCCGCTATACCATCCGCGGACAGCTGCAGGGCAAGAGCCTGATGGAATGCGGCATCCGCAACAAGACCAAGTGCAGTGTGCTGGCCGTGCGCGACAATACCGGCACCATGCACGTCAACCCTGATCCGGGCTATATCTTCGCTCTGGGGGATGCCCTTTATCTCATCGGCGACTCTGAGGCCGAGGAGCGCTTCCGCGAACGTTACGGCATCGACAGCAATCTGGCCTGTGCCGATGCTGATTTGAGCTGAGGCATCGCAGCGGCCCAGGGATTCACAGCCGCAGTATGCAGCCATCCGCCATCACAAAGGGAGGGAGATCCGTCTGCCTCCCTTTTTTGCGGCCTGCCCACCGGGAAAGGTCGCAGATGGTCGCCAGTTTTCTTTCGCGGCTCGACGTGCAGCGGTCTGTCCCGCTCTGTCATGGACAGGAGAGCGGGGGAAATATACTGAAAACAGGCAGACTTGTCTTTTGTGACGGCTAGCCCTGCAGGAGCTGCAAAACTTCCTTGTCGTCTGCCACGACCTCGAAGGCCGATTGCAGGGAAGCGGGCAGGCGGGAAGGCCGGCCGGTCGCCATGTCGATATAGACCCAGACCGTGGCCGCTTCGGCCAGGACGCTGCGATCGGCGGCGCGCCAGAACAGATAGCGGCGCAGGCTCTGGCGGGAGGCAAGCTCGGCCACCCAGGTGGCGGCGGTGATGACATCTCCGGCAAGGGCAGGGCGTTTGTAGGTGATGGTATGCTGGCGGACGACCCAGCCGTGCCCTTCCGCTTCGTAGCGGTCCACGCCCCAGCCCTGGACAGTGGAGTGGTTGATGGCCAGATCCTGCATCCACTGCACATAGCACAGGTTGCTGACGCGGTTCTGGATGTCGATATGCTGGGGAGCGACGATGATTTCCTGGGTGAAGATGCGCATGGTTCCTCCTTGCAGGGCCGGATGCTGCCTGCCGTGCAGAAGGCAGCATATACCTCTCCACGGGGAAAGGCCATGCGCCTTTTGCCTGCCTCTGCTGCCTGTCGGAGAGATTTCGCTTGTCTGTCCTGCTGCCCCGGCGTAGAGGGGAACAGAGATGTATTCGGGACAGGAGGGAAGGAGCATCATGGTACAGCGCATGACCATGGCATGGGTAAAATGGTTGGGATGTGCGGGCTTGCTCCTGCTGTTGTCGGGGCCGGTCATGGCCGCGGAAGGCGTGCTGGAGATCCTGGCGGCCGGAGATGTGCTGCTGGGCGGCCGGATGCTCGAAGCGCCCCAGGCTGGAGAGCTTTTCGGGCCCCTGACCCGCCGGCGTCTGGAGCAGGCGGACATTTTTCTGTGGAACTGCGAGATCGCCGGTCTTTCTTCCGTCTCCAAGCAGAATACCTTCGTCTTCCATGCCGACGGGCTGCTGTTCCCCCAGATGGCGTTTGCCAATGGCGCTGCCTGCACCGCCAACAACCATGTGTTCGACGGGCTGGAAGAGGGCGCGGCCAATTTGATGGCGGTGCTGGAAGGGGCCCGTATCCGCCACAACGGCCTGCATGACCGCGGTACCTTCGCCCCCCTGTCGCTTTTGCCCCAACGAGAGCCGCCGGTCTACCTGCTGACGGGATCGCCCATGTCGCAGATAGGCAGCGGGCCCCGGATCGTCACACTGTCCTATCCCCAGCTGCTGGAAGCCGTGCGGACATTGCGTGCCCGGGAGCCGGAGGCCTGTATCATCCTGTATTCCCATGACGGGAACGAAGGTTTTTCCGAGGCTTCGGATCGCCAGCGGCTCTGGGCGGACTGGTTTGCCGCCGCAGGGGCGGACATCATCCTTTTCGCCCACAGTCATTGCTACGGCGGGTTCGAGACCCTCGAGGCCTCGCCGCGCAAGACCTTCGTGGCCTGGGGACTGGGGAATTTTTTGTTCGGCGGCAACCGAGGCTGGCGGAGCCGGAGCGATGTGCGCCTGTTGTCCATCCGTCTCGATATGGCCACCGGCGGCAAATCCGCCTGCTGGCTGTACGGGAAGACCAAAAACTGGCAGTTTTCCCTGTACCGCATGGACGAAAGCGTGCTGCGGCAGGTGCAGGATCTGGGGGCCCGGGCTGCCGCCATCGTCGGCCAGCCTCCGGTGGAAGGGAACGAACAGGAAAAGGCCGATGAAGGATTCGGGCTGGGCTCATTGTTCCTGTTCTGGAAAAATCTTTAGGCTCTGCAGGGCCTGTGGGCGACCGGGCAGGACTGCAGCCAGAATGCGGCGATGGGGAAGGCAGGAAGCCTGGTCGACCATATCCTGGTCAGCCGGTTTTAAAAAAAGATACATGCAGGGACACGATGCCTGTCCGGGGAGCCGGACAGGTATCGGGCAAAATAGAAGAGGCGGCAGGTATTCCTGCCGCCTCTTCGTCTGACAGGAAGCGGGGGTGCCTCCTGCCCGGGGGAGGGCATGGCATCGGGCCGTCTAGGAGGTGGGGATTACTTGGCGCTTTCGCTGGTCGGGAAAGCGAAGTTGTCCTGGTAGTACCGGGTCACAGGGTGCTTGTACTTTTCCAGCGGCACGGGGACGCGGAAGAATTCCGGTTTGCTGTCCGCATCCTTGCGCAGGCAGAGCCAGGCCAGCTGGGAATCGTCACGCACGGGGTAATCTTCGCGGTAATGGCCCGCACGGGTCTCCTTGCGTTCCAGAGAGGCCCGGACGTACATTTCGCTGACAAAGGCCACACCACGGGTCTCATGCAGCTTGAGCAGGTAGTGAGGATCCGTCGCAACCATACGCGGCAGGTCTTCTTCCCGGATGCGCTCCAGTTCCTTGAGCGCGGCCTGAAGGCTGCGTTCGTTCTTGAGGATGGAGACCCCGTAGGGGAAGACCGTTTTCTGGATGGAGGTCAGCACTTCCTTGGGAGTGAGACCTTCCTTGCCCAGAGGAGCGAACAGGGCCTGCTGGCGGGCAGTGATTTCCGCGTCGGACAGGTCGCTCTTGACTTCCGGCAGCGTCTGGAGCAGGCGGGCCGCATTCTCACCGGCCATATGGCCCAGCACGGACGTGGTCATCAGGGCAAAGCCGCCGGCGTAGACACCGGGCTCGGTGGCACGGGCCGTACCGGCAGCCAGAAGGCCTTCCAGATTGGTGTTGCCCCAGGCATCGGCCCGCAGACCGCCGTAAGAAACGGTCATCTGGGGCACCCATTCCGTGGAATCCCGGAACAGGTCCAGCCCCAGGGCGGAAAGCTTGTCATAGTTCAGCTTCTGCCAGCCGTTCTGGGGACGCAGCAGGATCAGGTTCTCCTGCTGGATGCGGCTCAGGTCGAAGGTGATGGGACCGCGACCGGCCCGGATCTCCATGGCCATGGCCATGGTGGTGTAGTGGGGGTCGGTATTGGAGCCCAGCACGGGAGAGTAGCGCTCCATGAAGGGCTCGCCTTCGGCATTGACGAAGCGCGCGCCCAGAGGCATCAGCACGGTCTGGCCTTCCCAGCCGAAGAGGCGGGGCATGTTCCAGACACGGGCAAATTCCAGGTTCTGCAGGACCGTGCCGGCCTCATAGGTCATCTGCATGGTCTCGCCGGTAGGCGTGTTCTTGCCGTACGAGGTCTTCCAGCCGCCCATGCCGCTGGCGGCAATGACCACCCGGGCGTCGAAGCGGTAAAAATCGCCGTTGATGGTATCGAAGCCCAGGGCGCCGCAGACGCGGCCGTCCTGCTGCAGCAGCTCGGTCAGCAGGATGCGTCCCACCCGCTCCACGGAGCGCTGCTTGAGCTGGCGCACGATGTTCTTGACCATCAGCTCGCCGCCACGGCCCTTGAGCTGGGCCGGGTACAGCTTCACATGGTCCAGTCCCCGCTGGGGGACGTATTTCATGCTGCCGTCTTCTTTCTTGAAGAATTCGCAGCCGAAGCGTTCGTAGTCATGCAGACGGTCGGCAGAGCGCTTCAGGATCTCTTCCATGAGGTCCTGGTCGCAGAGGCCGTCGAAATAATAGATGAAATCCCGGACCCACTCGTCCACGTTGTCCGGGGGGAGGACGGCTTCAAAGTCGCCGCCCGCCATGGTCATCAGACCGCCCCAGTCGCGGGGGCCCTTGTCCACGATGCAGATGCGGGCTTCAGGGGCCAGTTCGGAACAGCGGTAGGCGGCCTACAGGCCGGCGGAACCGCCGCCCATGATCAGGACGTCCGTCGTGATATGATGCATGTTCATCTTACAGTCCTCCGCCCAGAGCCTTGGGGATATCGGGGAAAACAGGCGGCAGTTCTTCGCGGAACGGATGCACGAAGATGGCGCCTGACGGGCACAGTCGTTCACAGATATAGCAGGTCATACAGTCGTCGGCATAGGCGATGAAGGCCTTGCCGTCCTCACCGAGCCGCAGGGCGTCCAGAGGACACTTTTCCACGCAGGCGCCGCAGCCGATACAGATAGCGGCATCGATTCTTTCGATCATGGTCTTTCCTTTGGGCACGGCCGTAGTGGAGATACGGCCGTGCCATTGTTCAGGAGGGCTGGCTAGAAAGAGTAGATGAACAGCACGCTCACGTTCCAGGCGTCGCGGATGTCGCGATGGTCGCCGCCGGTCAGGCTCTGGCCCCAGACGTCATCCGACTTGTCCAGCCACAGGGCGATGTAGCTGGCTTCCAGGTTGACCTGCAGGTTGTCATAGATCTTGTATTCGTTGAGCAGGCCGAATTCCAGGGCGTAGTCACGCGTGGTGAGGTACAGGTTCTCGCGGCCGACCTTGGTGGTGCCTTCGGGATTGTTGGGAGCCATCCATTCGCCGGTACGCTCGTGGTACTTCTTCAGGATGCCGGGATCGTTGGTACCGCCGAGCAGGCTGATGTGGAAGGTGTGCTTGAGGTCTTCCAGGAAGCTCATGTCCTTCAGGCGGAAGCCCACGCCCCAGGTGCCCACCAGGTTGTTGCCGATGACGCGGTCACGTTCGAGGCCATTGATGTCCGGGCCCATGAAAGTGCCGGAGAAACTACAGGGACCGTAGTCGTTGCTGACGGTGGGCAGGCGTTCGGAACCGTTGCCCACGTTGTCGTCGTCACCGGAGCTGTACCAGCCGAACAGACCCAGCTTGGTCCAGTCCAGATTGTATTCCAGCAGCAGGCCGGCCAGCCAGCCGGAGCGGTTCAGGGAGCCGTCGTCATAGGTCACGTTGCCGTACGAGAAATCCCAGGCGATGCGGAAGGGATCCCATTTGGTGATCTCGCCGCTCAGGCCGCCCCACCAGGCCGTGCCGTAAGCATTGAGTTTTTCCTTGTGGCTCAGCAGGTCGGCACGCAGGGGGAACAGGCCGCTCAGGGCATAGCCGCCGTTGACGCCGTTGATCTTGTTGCCGACGTAGGCATAGTTCTTGGAGCTGTCATTGCGGAACGTGTTGGAACCGATGGAGGCGAACATGCCCCAGGGGGTCAGCTTGACGCCGTCAAAGGTCAGGGGCACCATCAGGCCGGCCATATCCATGTTGTCCATGAAATTCTTCTGGTCGCCGTCGGCATTGCCCACATAGTTGTCGTTGTACGGACGGGCCCAGAAAGCCGTCATGGCAGCGTTTTCATTGAAAACGTAGCTGGCGGTGATGGCGGCCACGTCAGACTGGAAGACGGTGGGGCCGCCCATGGCCATGTAGGGCAGACCGATGCCCTGGATACCCATGCGCAGTTTGAGGTCCGTATCGGGCACGCGCCAGTCGATGAAGGCTCGCTTGAGCTTCACGATATTCTTGTCGGCGCCCATGGCCATGCCGCCCTGAGGATCCTCGGCCTTGCCCCAGATGGACTTGCCGATTTCAAAGTAGACCTGACCGGAAAGGTTTTCGTCAGCCACGGCGTCGATGACCAGACGGACACGGGAACGGGCTTCGAATTCGTCTTCGCTCGGGTCATAGCCGGTATGTCCGCCATTGGTGAAGTTACCGTTCTGACCATACTGGAAACTCGCCAGCCATACCCCCTTGGCCTTGAAGTCTACAGCGTGGCTTGCCTGGGCGGCTCCCGTCACCATGGCTGCTGCCAGCAGCAGGCACCAAATCTTTTTCATAATCCTTCCTCCAGAGAGACAGTAGTTTTTGGGCAAAGCCCGGAAACTTGGGTACAAAAACAGACCCGGAGGCGAAAAAGGCGCCTCAGGGGGTCTGGTGCAATCTTAAAAAGGGCGGATCATGCGATCCGCCCTTTTCATCATGCTAGACTTGCATAAACAGGGGGAATGTGAAGCCGATGGCGCTGCAGGGGCAGCTGGTGCGGCAGTTGGCGCAGTGCCAGCACTCTTCGCCATGGACCATTTCGGGCCGTTCCGCTTCTTGGTAGGGACGCATCTCCAGCACATAGCCGGGGCAGTCCTCGACGCAGGTACCGCAGGCCTTGCAGTGGCCGCAGTGGAAGCAGCGGGCGGCTTCCTTCCGGGCCTGTTCGATGGTCAGACCCAGGTTGAGTTCGGCAAAAGCCTTGGTACAGGCATTTTCGGCTTCCTTTTCGGAAGGAACGCTCCCATACTGGGCGATGCCGTAGATGTCGGCGTACTGCACCACGTAGGGAGCGGTGTCGCTGCCCATGGCGTCGCAGTCTTCGATCATGTTTTCTTCGTTCAGGGCATAGACGCGGCTGCTGGTGCCGGTCAGCATCTGGTGCACGGCAAAGGCGGCACGGCGGCCGTCGCCCACGGCGCGGGCGATGGAGGCGGGGCCGGCGGACACGTCACCGGCGGCGAAGACACCGGCCTTGGAGGTACGCTGGCTTTCGTCCACCTTGATCCAGTTGCGGGGGGTCAGTTCCAGACCACCGGCGTTTTCACCCAGGAAGGCCAGGTCGGTCTTCATGCCCACGGCAAAGATCACGGTGTCGCATTCCAGGACATGCTCGCCACCGGGCACGGCTTCCAGGGTCAGCTTGCCCTTTTCGTCGAAGTGGCAGTCCTTGACTTCGAAGTAATCCACGCCGGTGACCTTGTCGCCTTCGGTACGGATGGCGGACATGGTGCAGGAATTGTGCACATGCACGCCTTCCTTGGCGGCCAGTTCCAGGTCTTCGGCAGGAGCGCGCATCTCACCAGCCTTTTCCAGGCAGATCACATGGACGTTCTCGGCACCCAGGCGACGGGCAGTGAAGGCGCAGTCGAAGGCCACGCCGCCGCCGCCCATGATGACGACGTTCTTGCCGATCTTGCCGGTGTTCTGGCCCAGAGCGGCGGCACGCAGGAATTCCACGGCCTTGACGGCCTTTTCGGCGCCGGGGATGGGCAGGCTGTTTTCAGCGGGCACACCGGTGGCCACGATGACGGCATCGTAGCGGGCGGAGATCTCTTCCATGGTGATGTCCACACCCACGCGGGTGTTGACGCGGGCACGCACACCGGCTTCCAGCACCAGGCCCACTTCGCGGTCCACCACATCGCGGGGCAGACGGAAGTTCGGCACGCCGTAGCGGGGCACGCCGCCCAGCAGGGGCTCGGCTTCGTAGATGGTGACCTCGTGGCCCAGCAGGGCCAGGAAGTAGGCTGCCGTCAGGCCGGCAGGGCCGCCGCCGATGACGGCAGCTTTCTTGCCGGTGGCGGGACGACGCTTGAAGAAGACGTTGCCGCGTTCGGCAAAGGTCTCGGCAGCGCGTTCCAGGGCGCGGATGTTCAGACAGCCGTCCATTTCCTTACGGTTGCAGGCATCCATGCAGAAGTGGGGGCAGACGCGGCCGGTGATGCCCGGGAAGGGGTTCTTGGCACGCAGATAGCGCAGGGCTTCGGTGAACTGGCCTTTTTCGATGAGCGAGTTCATCTTCTGGATGGAATTGCCGATGGGGCAGGAAGTTTCGCAGGGCGAGGTGCGGAACTGCTCTTTCAGCTGGGCGCCCAGCACGACGGGGCGCGTTATTTCACGGCTATATCTCGGGGGCATGATTACAAACTCCTTGGAAAGTGCATGAGGATGCCGCGGGCATTACAGCAGCGGCGCCTTGCCCCACTGGAAACGGGGGCCGTCTTCACCGCGGATCAGCAGCAGCGGCTTGGCCATGTCGGGATTCAGCTCGGGGTAATCCCGCAGCTTGTAGACACAGCGGCCGGTCTCCTTGCGTTCCATGGTGGCCTGGATGGCCAGTTCACAGACCGTCAGGATGTCGCGGGATTCGTGGCAGCGCATGAGATCGCGCAGGGTGTCGGCGTGCAGGCGGCCGGCCTGGCCGGACAGGAAGCGGATCTTTTCCAGGGCGCGGGCCATGCCGGCCATGGAGCGGCGGAAGCCCATGTAGTAGTTCATGACGTTCCGGGTAGCCTGTTCGATCTCCTTGTAGCTGACGCCTTCGTCGGCGGGCACCTGCATGGGAGCGAACACGTCCTTCTTGACGCTGGCGGCCAGATCTTCATTGATCTTGCCGGCTTCGATGATACCGGCGGCACGCATGCCGGCCTGGCGACCGGCTTCGTAGCCACCGCACATGGCGCCGGAGCAGTACAGGAAGATACTGCCGCAGAAAAGGTTGGGCACAGTGGTTTCGAAGGTGTCGTTGACGGCGATGGTGCCGCCGAAGATCAGCTCGCCGATCTCCACTTCCAGCAGCTTGTGCTGGAAGTCGGTGCCGGTGCAGTCGGCCCAGTCACCGAAGGTGGCCTTGTCGCCGGGCATGAGCACGTACTGCAGTTCATGCACGACATCCTTGTCCACATGGCGCATATCCATGTAGAATGGCGGGCCGGAACCCTCCATCTGTTCCTGGAAGGTGCCCTGGATCTGGTTGTTGCGCACGCCGCTTTCCATCATGGGGTCGTACTTGCCCATGAAGCGTTCGCCAAGGGCGTTGATTTCGTGCGCACCGGAGCTGTTGATGCCGTTCATGCCGGGGCAGCCGTAGCCCTTGGGCAGCATGGTGGCACGCTGATAGGTGTCCAGTTCGGTCACGGCGGCGCCCACATCATAGCCCAGCACCACACCGGCGCTGGTATTATAGGGGTACATCCAGACGTTGAAGGGATTGTGGGTGGAGTTATCCGTGCCGCGCGTGGCCGAACGACCCTGGGCCGAAACAACGGTCTTGGCGCGAACCAGCACGAATTCGCCGGTGCGGACATTCCAACCCAGCGCACCGCAGGCCTTGCCGTTGTCGGTGAGGATCTTGACCGCCATGACGTTGTCGAGCGTATTGATACCAGCATCACGCACGATGCGGGCCATGGCGCGTTTGATGGTCATGCCGTTGGCGATATGGACCCACCAGCGGCCGGGCTGACCAAAACCCTGGGTGCGCAGGTAGGTGCCGTCAGCCTTCTTGCTGAACTGCACACCAGCCTTGCCCAGCACATCCAGAAAATATTTCATGTGGGCGTACCAGCCGTTCTGCAGCATGGCAGGCGACCAGCCATTGAGGGGCTTGGCGTAGAACTTGATGAGGTCTTCCACGGTGTCGTGGGCTTCACCGGGCTCATCCAGGACGGCCATATAGTGGTCATTGCCGCCGCCGATACAGCCGGAGCTTTCCAGCTTGCCCTTGTCCATCAGCACTACGTCGAGGCCCTGGTCACGCGCGCCGAGCGCCGCACCACAGCCCGAAGCACCGGAGCCGATCACGAGCACGTCGGTTTCCACTAACGTGCCGAGAGGGTGTTTGGTCATCTTCATAGCAATATCCTGGTTGTGATTTTTTAGCGGACAGTCATCGCCGGGCCGGTCGGGCAATCCTCAGTGGCTGGCCCAGCGTTTGTGAATAAAAAATCATGCGAAACGGCTGTATTGTCAAATCAATAAAAATCAAATATCGTTTCAAAAAATCAAACATTGGAGGGCGTGATGATTCCTGAGTTGAATGGCGATTTTCTTCAATGGTTACGCGGGTTTTATTATGTCGCTAAAACGGGGAGCGTGCGCAGGGCCGCAGAACTGATGCACAGAAATCCCTCAACGATAAGCTATCAGCTGCGTTCGCTGGAGACCGAGCTCAACACGGTCCTGTTCGACAGGTACAAAAAAAGCCTTCAGATCACCCCTGAAGGCAAAAAACTGCTGGGCTGGACCATTACGACCTTCGAGACGCTGCAGAGCATGCGCTCCGCCGTCGGGACCACGGACGGCCGCCTGCAGGGCGACATCTTCCTGGGGGCGACCCTGCCGGTAGCCATCATGGCCGTGGACGCCATCGCCGCGTTCCGTGCGGAGAATCCCCAGGTCAACATCCGCATCCAGCGCGCCCTTTCCTCCGAGATCGTCCAGGCGGTCAAGGAATCCCGTCTGGATTTCGGCCTGACGGGCATGACGGCCCTGCCCAAGCAGGATACCATGGAGATCCTGTTGAAGGCCCGTCCCCTGCTGGTCATGCGCAAGGACAGCATCTGGGACATCCCCCCCATCCCCACCGAAGCGGATCTGGAACGTCTGCCCTTCGTCATCTTTCAGACTTCGCTGGAAGAGAGCGAGCAGCCGACGCCGACCCTGCAGTATGCGGCACGCCGCCTGCAAAAGAACACCGTCATCAGCGTCAACAACTACCACCTCATCATGCAGTTCGTCCGCTGCGACGTCGGGGTGGCCATCATGGACGAGCTGTGCTACCGGGCGACCATGTTTGGTTCGGACTGGAGCTCCATCGTCAGCTGTCCTCTGGACCACCTGCTGCCCAACGTGCTGTACGGCATACTCGTCCGCAGGCACAAGCATATCAGCCCCCAGGCGCAGGCTTTGATGGACGCCCTGCGGCGGCATTTCATCGAGCTTGCCGCCCAGCCTTTGGGCCCCACCTTTCTTGCCGGACAGACGCAAAAAGGCGGGCAGCCCAAGGCTGCCCGCCCGCGTAGGAAGGCTTCGTCCCGCAAGGGTGATTAGAAGATAGCCTTGCCCACGATGATCGTGATGGCCGCGGTGACCAGATAGGACATGAGGATGACGGCAGGAGCCGTCTTCCAGATGGCCTTGGAATCCGACCACTCGTTGCCGTGCAGCAGGGCCGCACTGGCACTGGCGGCAGGCGTGAGGAAGGCAAAATGCACGCCCATGACCACCATGATCAGCGGAAGTTCGGGGCTGACGTTGGCCGCCTGGCAGTAGCTGTAGATAATGGGCATCAGGGCCACACCCACGGCGCCGTTGTTCATGACCTGGGTCAGCAGGGTAGCGGCCAGGCCCAGGAACAGGGCAAAGGTCAGCGGGGTGCCGCCGGAGATGATGGGATCAAGCGCCATCATCAGGAAGGAAGTGATGCCGCTTTCAGGCTTGGCCATGGCACCGGACAGGGGCTGCACGAAGGCCAGCAGCAGCACGATGCCCCAGGTGACGCCGGAGTCCACCATGACCTTGAAGTTCAGCAGGGCCTTGCCTTCCACTTTGATGGCCGCCATGACCGTCACCAGCAGGATGACGATACCGGTATTGCCGATGCCCTTGAGGAAGCGGGTCAGGAAGAAGTCCTTGGGCATGAAGTTGGGGGCCAGCAGCAGGATGACCAGCAGGAACAGGAAGGCCAGGATGACCTTCTGCACGCGGGAAAGGACCAGGCTGCCGTCCTTGTCCAGCTTGCTCACATCCAGATGGACGAGCTTGCTCATGTCGGGACGGAAGATGTACTTGCCCATGACGATGAAGAGCAGCGAGCACACGGCGCAGATGAGCAGGGCGATGAGCATGTACTTGGCATAGTCGATGCCCACACCGGACATGGTCTCATAGGCGCTGAACACGGTCAGGGCGGCCTGCTTGAAGGGGATGAGGGACATGCCCACCTGGGCGGCGAACACGATACCGAACACCATCATGGTGGGGTAACCGTCGCCTTTCTTGAAGCCGCAGACTTCGCACACGCCGTACAGGATGCTCCAGCCGATGATGGCGGCCGGAGAGGCACTGGTCAGACCGCCGAGGATGAAGATGGAGCCCAGGAAGGTGTAGGTGAATACCCAGGGCCGCCCGGCAACGAACTTGCGGGTGATGAACCACAGGGAAATGAACTTGGACAGGCCATAATGGCTGATGGTGGCGCAGAAGACGAAGATGAAGAACATCATCTGGACCACAGGGTCACCGAAGCTCTTGTTGAGCAGCATCATGGGCTTCATGCCGCCGATGAGCATCAGGGCCAGCAGACCGGCCAGGCTGGGCCAGACGATCTCGATACAGACCCAGCCGTAGAGCACGCCCAGGAAGATACCGATAAGATTCATCCCCAGGGGCGTCAGCGGTTCCACGGGCGGTAGCTGGCCAAAGCCGAACATGATGAGCAGACAGACGACAGTGTGCAGGTAATAGGCAGGCGCCGAGAAGCGCTTGGGGGTGGATTCTTTTCCAGCCATGATGAGTTCCTTCTTGAGAGATCGCTACATACCGCCCAAAGGCGGCTGTTCCTTCGGTCATCCAATACAGAAGGGGACATGTCTGTCCGCATTCCATGCGCCCTGCTGTTTTCTCCCTGTATGGCCGTTGCCCGCGGCCATTATGTGAAAAAGTTATCATGTCAGGCGGTCTGTTTTGTCAATTCAATAAAAAATATTTTTGTTTGATAATTTTAAACAATAAAGCCACGCTTTGATAATAAAATTTAATTATTTCAATATATTATATATTTTATAAAACAAATTCCCCGCTATTCCGGAAAATTGGATACCATTCTGGACACAGGCTGATGGTAAAAGACAATCCCCGGATCTGGTGTTTATTTTTAGTGTTTTGAATTTATTAAATATATTTTAAGCATGTAAATCATGGCCAGCCGCACCGCCTGTGCTTTGATCTTCACAGAAAAGCGGGTAAGCGGCTGTGTAAAAAAGAACAATTGACAGCCGCTGTCAGTCCCGGCATAAGGGGCGGCATCGTGTGCGTTCCTCAGCACACAAGGGAGGAAACATGTCTTATTTTGCAGCCCGGCAGGCCCAGACGACATTGTCCTGTCCTGAATGCGATCACAAGCTGGAGATCGCGCGTACCTGCCACGAGGCCTTCATGCGCTGTCCTTTTTGTGGCAAGCGTTTCCCGCTGGAACAGTTCATCAGTCAGGCAGATGAAGCTATGGAACGCTTCCTCGAAGGCCTGTACTTCGACCGTATCTAGGCGTGAACCGGCATCAGAGAGCAGCTCTCCTGCTTGTGCTGGCGCTGGCCGGCGCCATGCATGCCGTCATCTTGCTGTGCGCCGGTGTGGGGATGCTCCTGGCAGGATAACGGCTGCCCGGCAAGACTATCCGCTGCTTTCCCTGGTTACGAAAACAGCCCGCATGGAGCGAACCATGCGGGCTGTTTTTGTGTCGGCAGAGGAGGGAAGGCTTAATAGAGGGTGGGCAGGCCCAGGATGGCACGGGCAGACACGGCCACCTGCATCATGACCTGCGAGATGTCCTTGACGGCCTGCATGTTCTTGGAGGCCACCCGCGGCATCACAAGGATCTGGTCCCCGGGCCGGATATTGTCGCCATCATGGCTCACCGAGCCGTTGGGATGCATGACAAGCACGGTATCCTGGTCCGCGCGGCTGTTATAGCCGCCGGCTCCCTTGATGTAATCGTCCAGATCATTGTTTTTGCTCCAGAGCATGGCCTGGGGCATCATGACTTCACCACTAACGAGGACCACATCGCTCTTGGCCGGGATGACGATGACATCGCCATCTTCCAGCGTGATGTCGCCGATCTTCTGGCCGTCGCTCAGGACGACGACACCTTCCGGTTCCACGGCTTTGGCCCGCTCCACGAATTTGGCGATCATCTCCGCTTCCTTGGCGCGGATCTGGGACTCTTCCGTGCTGGCCGACGAAGCGGTAAGGGCGGATTCTTCCAGGCGGCGCAGGCTGTCGGCGATGGCTTTCTTCTGGCGTTCGGCCACGCTCTTGCGCTTGATGTACATGCCGTTCAGATCAGCACGTCCCTGTTCGACAGCGATAAAGTTGCGCACTTCATCCAGGCGTGCCCCGCGGCGCACGGGAAAGCGGCTGGCACCGCGCACGGCTCCTTGCACCGTGACCGTTATGGTATTGCCTGCGGCATCCGCCAGCAGCTCGATGCTGTCACCGTCCGCCAGCTGCAGGCTGGCCAGTTCGCCAAGGGGCAGATAGGTATTGTAGGGCTTGCCGTTGCGGACCCCCTTGATGGCGATATGCGAGGCACTGCTGTCCGGATCCACCAGCTTCAGCAGGCTGGCCCCGGAGGTCTTGTCTTCCGGCAACTCAAAGCGGGCGCTGGTGCGTACCTTGCCCGTGACAGTGACCGTGGGCCCCTTGTCGGGGACAACGATGATGTCGCCATTCTGGAAACGGATGGGCGGCATGCTGCCTTCACGGATGAAGGGATACAGGTCCACCGTCGTCACGACCTGATTGTTGCGGCGGACCTGGATGTTCCTGTAGCTGCCCCGTCCGGCGTCGATACCGCCCGCCTTGTCCAGATAGCTCAGCAGGGGATCGGCCGCGGAACCGCTGTAGCGGCCGGGCTTGGGGACATTGCCGGTGACGAACAGGGTGATGGGCTGCGCATCCATGGGGGCCAGATAGATCTGGCTGTCGGCATGGCCGGAGGCCGCCAGCTTGCTGCGCAGGGCATCCTGCAATTTGTCCTGGGCCAGACCGGTCACGTTGAGCTGGCCGACTTCAGGGATGTCCAGCTGGCCGGCAGGGCTGACTTCGAGGATGGTATCCACATTGAGGCTCCCGCCCCACAGGCGCAGGACGACCCTGTCACCCGGTGCGATGGCGCCGGCGGCTCCTCCCTGACCGAAATTGCCCTGGAAAAGATTGGCTCCGTAGGGTGCCGGAGCGTCAGCGGCATAGCTGCCCTGCGGCAGGAGCAGCAGGCACAGCAGCAAAAGAAAAACAGACTTTTTCATGGTACGGCCCCGGGCTTAGTCCTTGGCCTCTTCCGTCTGGGAAGCCGGCATGACAGCGGGACGCATGCCCTGGCCCCAGACGCGGGGCGCCAGCCGCCACTGGCCCTGGGCATTGCGGCAGGCAACGATGATCTCGGCTTCATTGAAATTGTTGCGGACAGTGGCGCGCTTGCATTCCTCACCAGCCGCGGAGAAGAAGCTGTCTTCCATGCTCACGCGCACGTCCGTCCCGAAGGCGGGATCGGAAAGGGTGGTGATGTCACCGGGCACGGCATTGGCCATAAAATTTTCCACAGGGCTGGGCTTGTATTCGGGCGCTTCAGGGGAGTCTCCCAGCAGGCCGCAGCCATTGAGGGCCAGACAGGTCGTCAGCATGAGAAGGGTAGAGAGACGTTTCATGAGTTCTCCTGGGAAGGAAAGGCCGGAATCGGACCGTTGCTGGTCAGCCCTGGACAGGCTGAGACGCGGGATCCGGCATCCGGGGTGAAAAGGGCAGGGGAAGCTCCAGATCGATGAAGCGTTCCCGCACGATATCTTCCGGGATATGGATGGCGAGCTGCTTCAGGTCCTCCGGAGCGAGCGTTACAAGCCAGTTTACGGCCTCCCGGGCCATGACGAGCCAGCGGTCCAGCGGCAGGAAAAAGACCGCCGGGCAGATCTTGTACAGATAAAGGCCCGTATCGAGCAGGACCAGCGGGAACAGACTGCAGGCCACAGGACGACGTTGCCGTGGCAGAAGACAGCCTTCCGGGCCGCAGGATTTGCACCCCCTGTCGTCCAGGCAGGCCGTATCAGGGGCAAGCAGAAAAAAGTCCCTCTCCAGATGGGCATGCTGCTGCGAAGGCAGCAGCTTCATGGGAAAAGGGGTGGCGCAGTCCTGAGGGCCGCAACAGTAACGACAGTCCCGGCAGTAATCATTGCTCAGGATCCCCTGATCGAAGTGTACATCCCGTTGCAGGGGAAAACGCTGACGCCATTGCTGCCAGTAATGCCAAGAGCTTTTTTGCATGGAGATCCTCCGGCAGTTTCAGCTGTGCCGGACAAAAATGTCGATTATCCCGATGCGGAACATCTGTCAAATATCGCTATATCATGCTGATAATAAAAAAGAAAAAAATCAGTTTCCGCAAAACGGAAAAGGGAGGCAAAAAATGCTTGCCAGATGGGCGCTGATGGCGTAAATACACTTTTATTGTGCCGAAGTGGTGGAATTGGTAGACACGCTAGGTTCAGGGTCTAGTTCTGGCAACGGAGTGGGAGTTCGACTCTCCCCTTCGGCACCATCAAAAAGTCCAAAATAGTCCATAGAAGGCCGGAATCACTAAGAAAAACGTGGTTCCGGCCTTCTCTTTTTGTCCAGCAAAATCCAAGTACCCACATGGACACCCCCAAAAATCGTTGGTAGATTCGCAGGTACCAATACCACAACGCCATTTCGGCACGGCGAAATACCAGCACGCCATGAATCTTCTTTGAATTCAAACGGATGGATGTAGATTTTCCTGGTTTTCGCCGCACACTTTTGGACTATTTTGGAGGATACCAACATGAAACTTTCCGATGCCGCTGTGCGGAACGCCAAGGCCAACGGCAAGGTGCAAAAATTTTCTGACGGCGGCGGCTTATACCTTCATGTGACGGCCACAGGCAGTAAATTGTGGCGCATGGCCTACAGGTTTGGGGGCAAGCAGAAACTTTTGAGCTTTGGCGCGTATCCGGCAGTTTCCCTGAAAGATGCCCGCCATCGACGCGATGAAGCCAGAGAGTCGCTTGCCAAGGGGATTGACCCCGGCGCGGAGAAAAAGATGGCCAGAGAAGCCGTACTCGCAAAAGAGCGGGAAGCACGGGATACCTTTGAATTTGTGGCGCGAGAATGGTTCGCCAAGTACGAGCCGACACTCTCCGAAAAGCACGCCAGGAAATTGCGCCGCTATCTGGAGAATACACTTTTCCCGGCCATTGGCGGCAAGCCCGTCACCCAGCTTGAGCCTGCGGACTTTTTGCAGGTCGTTCAGCCCTCGGAGCGGCTCGGCCATCACGAAACAGCCCACAAGCTCATGCGCCTGTGCGGGCAGGTGACGCGCTATGCCCGCACCACCGGCCGCGTCAAATATGATGTGGCCGCGGGACTGACCGAAGCTTTGACGCCGGTGCAGACAACGCATTTCGCCGCTGTTACCCTGCCGGACGACATCGGTCAGCTTTTGCGGGATATTGACGCCTATGTCGGCTATACCTCCGTTGTTTATTGCCTGAAAATCCTGCCCTATGTTTTCACCCGCCCCTCGGAATTGCGGCTTGCGCACTGGAGCGAGTTTGACTTCAAAAACGCAATATGGATCATTCCGGCTTCGCGCATGAAAATGCGCCGTGAGCATGTGGTGCCGCTGTCAAAACAGGTGCTGGCATTGCTGAAAGAGCTTCATGCCTATACCGGCAATGGCGACCTGCTGTTCCCCAGCGCCCGCGCGCTCACCACTCCCATCAGCGACGCCGCACCTTTGGCCGCCTTGCGGCGCATGGGTTACGGCAAGGAAACCATGACCCTGCACGGCTTCCGGGCAATGGCCAGCACAAGACTCAATGAGCTTGGCTTCCGAGCGGATGTTATTGAAGCGCAGCTTGCGCACAAGGAGCCGGACACCGTTCGCCTTGCCTACAATCGCGCGGAATATATGGAGGAACGTCGTCAGCTTATGCAGAAATGGGCTAATTATCTCGACAAGTTACGTTCCACCAAACAATAATTATGGAGGCAGCTATGCCCGATACCATTCATGCCATAAAAACACCCCAAGCCCCAGAGCAGGATACCTTCGTCACTATCGCCAACATACCAGAAGATGAGCAGATTACTGTCGCGGCTACCGGCTGGAGTGAAGAAACCAAAGAACGCATGAGACAGGCCGGTTATGACGACATGGATATGATTCGGGCATGGTATAGCTGAAACATATGCCATTTGCCCATGCAGGTGGCACGGATATTGCAAGTCGGCATTCTTGCGCGATACCTCACAGAATCCGCGCCGCCTGTTTTCATATTGTCCGAACTCGGCGTTTGAGCTATTTTTTCCTCCATGTTGGACCAGCAAAAAATATCTCTCGGTAGGGTACGGCAGGCATACCGGCTGACCTCGAACGAAGTCGAAACCATCATTCAGGCGATGTGGCCTCATGCTGTTTTTCCTGCTGAATTGTGGCGCAAAGCGCATGAAGCGTACTGGAAAGACTTCGCTGACAGCAATCAAGCCGTATATAACATCGAAAGTCCTGTTTTACCACAACCATGCCTGTCAGACAAACGCCTCCACACCTATTTGTTTGGGTGTGACATCATGGATTTTTTTAAAAAGCTTTCGTGGAATATTCATGCCAATGCCCTGGAACTGGGTCTCAAGTACATCTTGGAAGAAACGTATGATGAAATTGAAAACATATTTCCT
Source organism: Desulfovibrio piger (assembly GCF_951793255.1). Taxonomy (NCBI): domain Bacteria; kingdom Pseudomonadati; phylum Thermodesulfobacteriota; class Desulfovibrionia; order Desulfovibrionales; family Desulfovibrionaceae; genus Desulfovibrio; species Desulfovibrio piger. Next base: position 2,587,313 of record NZ_OX636706.1, on the reverse strand, counting down.
GAAGAGAGGGAGTTTCTGTTCCATTCCCTGAAAAGACTTGAGACAGAAGATTTCTTTGACCAATACTCGCCTGACTCTCCTTTGTTTGAAAATCCAATATCTATACCAGCATCGAGTTATCATTTCATATCGTATATTTTTGTTGATACAATCCTTGTCAATCGAGATGACACCATCAGATTTCTCCGCAATTACCCTTTGCACAAAGAAGTAAAAGGTATTACCCGCGCACTTGTGGAATCCATTCTCAAAGCCATGCCCCCAGAAAGTATTTCTCCTGAAAGTCCCCAATTACAGAGAGAACAGCCAGTAGTGGAAGAAGCGGAAGACGGTAAACTTACGTTCAGGATTCCGTCCACTGTCTGGCGAGGAAAGCCGGATCATGCCGTCTATGACGCCATGAAAAACACCTATCCTCTCCCCGTAATTGCCTATGTACTGTTTTACTGGTGCAGTGCCGACAAGCCCGAAACAGGACACAAAACCCAGATGGGCAGAAAAACGCAGCTTGGCCGCCTGTTCACTGAAAAGGAATACAGCGATCCCAAGTCGTATCGAAATCTGATGAACTCTCTTCTCCAAAAAGCGGACGCCTACACTATCGTCAAAGGTTGATTTTTCAGCTCCATTTTCCCGCATCCCCGCGTTTTCCCGTCTTTTTCCCGGCAAATTCCCTCACGGGTCTTTTTTCGGACGTGCCAGAATCTCCTGAAGACCAACAACCTTCAGGAGTTTTTTTCATGGCCCAACGCAAATCGTCATTCCCCGAATTTGGCTTTGTTCGCCTGCCCCAAATTCTGGCCTGCATACCTGTCTGTGAAAGCGCATGGTGGGAGGGATGCCGAACCGGCCGCTATCCCAAGCCCGTGAAGCTCGGCCCGCGCACTACCGCTTGGCGCGTGGAGGACATCAAGGCACTTATCGAACGCCTGAGCAACGGTGAAGACAATGTCAGGTAGCTCAAGCCTTCATGTCTATGATTGGAGACCGCAATGAGCGCCGACATTCTGCACAGCTTTGCCGAGTGTCTGCGTTCAGCGGGGCTGGAGGTCGAGGCCGTTCTGGCCGACGGCCTCCTGCACCGTTGCGGCACAGCGGACAGGCCCCACCGCAGGGACGGCGCATACAAGGCGTTTCTGGACGCTCCGGCCTCCATCTGGTGGAAGAACTGGCGCACCGGCGATGAGGGAACGTGGACGGCCAAGCCGGAAAAGGAACTCTGCGCCGCCCAGCGCAAGGCTCTGCGGGAACGCCTTATCGCCGCCAAAGCCGACTCCAGAGCTGAACAGGAGCGCCGCTGGAAAGCCGCCGCAAAGCTGGCAACCAGCATCTGGAACCATGCCAAGACCGCCGAGGACGACCATCCCTATCTGAAACAAAAGGAAGTACCGACCATCGGCTTGCGGCAAACTGATGACGGGCGGCTCATTGTTCCCGTCTTGGATCAATCCGGTCGAATACACAGCCTGCAATTCATCCTGCCGGAAAAGCCTGAGGAAGGTACGGATAAGTTTTTTCTCAAGGGCGGCAAAACGTCCGGCGGCTTTTTTTCGCTTCCGGCAAAGAGCGGAACCAGGGACGGTCCGTTGCTCATTGCCGAAGGGTACGCCACAGGGACAAGTCTGCATCTGGCCACCGGATACGCCGTGCTGATTGCCTTCCACGCCGGAAATCTGGAAGCCGTAGCCCGCACAGCCCGTTCCCGGTATCCGGATCGGGAAATCATTCTTTGCGCGGACAACGACTGCGAAACTGTCAAACCCGACGGCACGCCGTGGAATCCCGGCAAGGAAGCGGCTTCCAGAGCGGCGCAGGCTGTGGGCGGCAAACTGGCCGTCTGCCCGGCCCATGAAGGCAAGGCGACGGACTTCAACGATCTGCACCGGCTGCGTTCCCTTGAGGCCGTCCGGGCCGTTGTGGAAGCGGCACGAAAGCAGGATGCGGACTGCCCCATGCCGGAGGGGTTCTTTCTTGTACCGGAAGGCAAACGCGCCGGACTGTACAAGCTGGAAACCAAGCCTGACGGGGAGATGAACGAAATCCGCATCGGCCCTCCGCTCGCTGTGAAAGGCATGACCCGCGACAGCGAGGGCAACGAATGGGGCCTCATGCTGGAATGGGCTGATCCGGACGGCAAGAAGCACACCTGGCCCATGCCCATTGAACTGCTCTTTCGACAGGGCGCGGACTGGTACAGCGCCCTGGCTTCCGGCGGCTGGTTCGGCAGTCCCGTCGCCAGAAAAAAGCTTGTGGACTTTCTGGCCGCCGTCAGACCTGCCCGACGCATCCGCTGTGTGCCCCGCACCGGTTGGGACAATATCGCCTACATCCTGCCGGATGCCGTATACGGCAGCACCTCCGGCGAAAATGTAGTTCTGCAATCCGCGCATCATAGCGATCTGTACCGTATCGCCGGAACCCTGGACGGCTGGCGGGAAATCGCGGCACTCTCCATCGGCAATTCGCGCCTGAGCTTTGCCCTGTGCGCGGCCTTCGCCGGGCCGTTGCTGCGTCTGGCCGGTCTGGAAGGCGGTGGTTTCAGTTTTGAAGGCGGATCATCATCCGGCAAGACAACGGCCCTTCAGATTGCCGCGTCTGTCTGGGGCGGGCCGGAACACGTCCGAAGCTGGCGCGCTACAGACAATGGTCTTGAGAATATTGCAGTCCTGCACAACGACAATGTGCTGATTCTGGATGAAGTCGGGCAGGTCAACGGCAAGATTTTGGCCGAATGCGCCTACATGCTGGCCAACGGTCAGGGCAAGGGTCGTTCCAGCCGCGAAGGCAATCTCCGCAAATCCCATTCCTGGCGTCTGCTCTTTCTCTCCAGCGGAGAACTCGGCCTTGCCGACAAGCTGGCCGAAAACGGTCTCAAGTCGAGAGGTGGTCAGGAGGTGCGGTTCGTGGGCCTGGCCGTGGACACGTCCATGCTCACCGAGTTGCACGGTTTTCCTCATGCAGGGGCAGTGGTCAATCGCCTCAAAGAGTTGACCGCTTTCCATTATGGCCATGCTGGCCGCGCCTTCCTGCATAAATTGACCGAATCCGACACACTGAAAACAGTTCTGTCCGAGCTGCAACTGGCTCTTGCCAATACGGTCAATCGTCTTGTGCCTGCCGGAGCGGATGGACAGGTGCGGCGCGTGGCCCAACGCTTCGCTCTCTGCGGTCTGGCCGGAGGACTGGCCATGCAGATGGAAATTCTGCCCGCCGACTTTGACGCTCCGGGCTGTGCCGAACGCTGTTTTCATGATTGGCTGGCCGCTCGTGGCGGAATCGGCGCTTCCGAAGACGCCGCCATTCTGGCCGCTGTACGCCTGTTCATTGAGCAGCACGGGGCAAGCCGCTTTCAGGACTTGGACACCCAAATGTCCACCTGCGTCAATCGCGTGGGTTTTCGGAGAAAAGGTGAAGGCGGCTGCACGGAGTTCATTATTCTGCCGGAATCCTTTCGCGTCGAGGTCTGCAAGGGATTTTCCGAGCGGCGTGCCGCCCGCGTGCTGGCCGAGGCCGGATGGCTGAAGCTGTCACAGGTGGGGCGGCTCAAGTGTGAGAGAAGATTGCCTGATCTGGGCAAGGTTCGGGCATACATTGTGGTTTTGCCTGAAAATGACGGGCAGGAATAGCCGTTTTTGTCTGTCTCGCATGACCGGCGACAATGGCGACAGTGGCGACAAGTCAATAATGCCAAGGCATTTCCTGTCGCCAATATAAAAACGGCAACGCGGATACCGGCGACGGATCGGAGACACAGATTCATGCCGCCGCTTTGCCGCTGTCGCCATTGTGCAAATGGCGACCGGCGACGTGGATTGTGTTGTCACTCATGGCTTGTCGCCATTGTCGCCGCTGTCTCCATAGAAAAACATCATAGGAGAAAGGCTATGTCCTATCTCGTCTTACATATGGACAAATTCAAAAAAGATGCCATTCGCGGCATTCAATCGCACAATCGGCGCGAACGCGAAAGCCACAGTAATCCTGACATCGACTACAGCCGAAGTACAGGAAACTACGATCTTCATGAATCCGCCTCAGACAACTACGCACAAGCCATTCAGAATCGCATTGACGACCTTTTGCTGGTCAAGGCCGTGAGAAAGGACGCCGTGCGCATGTGCGGGCTTATCGTCACATCGGACAGCACATTTTTCCAGAAACTTTCCCCGGAGGACACCAGACGCTTCTTTGAAGAGAGCAAAGCCTTTCTCACGGATTTTGTGGGCGCGGAGAATGTCATTTCCGCAATGGTTCACATGGATGAAAAGACGCCGCACATGCACTTCCTGCATGTACCGGTGACGCCGGACGGACGTCTCAACGCCAACAAAATCTATACCCGGCAGAGTCTGCGAAAGCTGCAATCCGAGCTTCCCGCCCATCTGCAAAGCCGGGGTTTCGCCATTGAACGCGGCGTGGAGCAAACGCCCGGCTCCGCAAAAAAGCATCTGGATACCCGCGAGTTCAAGCAACAACAGGAGGCATTGGAGAAACTGATTCAGGAGTCCGAAGAGGCTTCCCGAAATTCACGGCAACTTCTCAGCGCATTGGAGCAGCATGAGGAAGAACTGAAAAAGCGCATTGAAAAGTATGAGCGACAGGCCGTGGAAGCGGAAAAGGTGCTTCAGGAAGATTCCTTTCTGCTGAAGGCATCTCTTTTCAATTATCCGTCCGTGCTGGAAAAAGCCTCCTCCATCATTGAAAGGCTGAAAAAGGCGCTTGCCGTCAAACATCTTGTCCAAGAACAGAAGGAAATCCTGCAATGGGAAGTGGATACGTTACGCAGAAAACAGACGCGACTTGAAGCGGAATACATGACCCACAGGAAACAAAGCCATGAGGAAAAAGAGGAGCTGGAGACGCAGTTGAAGAAAATGAAGAGGCTCATGGCGGGGTATCGGGAATTTCTGCTCCTGCCGGAAATCCGGCCCCTGCATATCGAGTTCGTGGAGCGCAAGCGGGCTGAACAGCTTCAGCGCCGTCAGGAAGAGGAAAGGCAGCGACAGGAGCAGGAAGCGCGGGACAGGGAGCGCCGGCAGGCGCGTTCCGCCCGTGGCATGAGAATGAGGTAAGGCGTCGGGTAGAAATCTTCGCACAGGCCGAAGATATAGCCCACTATGCTTCACTTCGTGAAGCGTGGGCGACCGTCCCGCTCGACCGGAAAAGCAAAACGCCAATTCGGGGCAACGCCCCGGCGAAACACAGGAGAAAACATCATGACCATCACCGCGACGCAGTTGAAGGAAATCAGACAGGAGTTTACCAGACTCAAGCCCGCCGCTGTCACGCTGGACGGGAACCGCGTCATGTCCGTGAAGGAGGCGATTTTCGCACTGGCCCCGACTCTGGAACGGATGAAAAAGCGCGGTTTTGATTCTCAAGAGATTGTCGAACGCCTGCACGAGAAAGGGATTGAGGTGAAACCCCAAACCTTGACCAAGTATCTGACCGAGTCCAGACGGCACCGGGAAGAGCAGAAAGCAAGGAAGAGAGACACGCCCCCGCCGCCTTCGCAACACGAACAACGCGACAGCTTCATTGTTGCTGATATGTCGGATGATGAACTGTAAACAGGAACTATAGCAGAATTCTTGTCAGGCAGACATGGAATCAATAAACTGTGTTCTGTAGAAGGCGTAGCCACCTACGGATGAAAATGAAAACGGGCCGGGAAATGCCCGGCCTTCATTTGGGCCGCCTTCGACGGATGTCCAAAGACGCGGAGCAGGGCTGCAACCGGATCAGCAGGCCTACAACAGACACGCCGCAACCGGCTTGGTGCGGGCAGAACCGGATCCACGAGAGCGCATGATTTTGCCTTTTGGTCGGACAAGGTATAGAATGCTACTCTCTTTTTCTATCAGGCAACCTCCGTATGCGCCAGAGACCGAATCCATGAATTCCTGAAACTTTTCCGGCAGAGAGGCTGGATATTGTTTACGAGATAAAAGATATCTTTTTTTGGAGATTGAGTATGGTGTCCAACTTCGCGTTTCTACACGAAAAATTCCCGGAGCTGGCGGAACTCGGCATGCTGGCCGAACGCTATCTGCGTTCGGACCCGCAGTCCTGCCTGATGAAGGCGGGCCTGCTGTGCGAAGGCATGATCCGGGTCATGTTCGCCCTGGACGACATCACCCTGCCCGACCACTGCGACGCGGTGGAGCGCATCGACATTCTCCAGCGGCGCGAGGTGCTCCCCGCGGATGTCGCCGCCGCCTTCCACCTGATGCGCAGAGCCCGCAACAGGGCCGCCCATGAGGGAGTGAGGCTCCCCGAAGCAAAGATACTGTATTTTTTGCAGATCACGCACAGCCTGTGCGGGTGGTTTTTTCAGACCTACGGCGATGAATCCTATCGGCAACTGGATTTTGTCGCGCCTCAAGATGTTGAAAACTCCGGGCCGTCTCCGTTTGAATCAAAAGAGAAAGCCGGGCAGGAAAACGCCCTGGCGGATCAGGCTGTTTCCCGCGCAGCGCAGGCAGCTGCCGTGCCGGAAGACATCCGCCGCAAACGCGCCGCCGTTGCCGCGGGCAAGCGCCATGTGTCTGAAGCCGAAACCCGGTATCTCATTGACGAACAACTCAGAAAAGTGGGCTGGGAGGCGGATTCCGAAACCTTGCGCCATTCCCTCGGCACGCGACCGCAAGCCGGACGGAATCTGGCCATAGCCGAATGGCCCACGGATTCCTCTGTGGGCAACAGGGGTTTTGCCGACTATGCTCTGTTTGCGGGTACGCGGCTGGTGGGCATCATTGAGGCCAAGGCCGGCCACAAGGATATTCCCGCTGTGCTCGACCATCAGTGTAAGGACTACGCCCGCCATATCCGCAAGGAGCACCTGGCTCACACCATAGGCGAGTGGCGCGGCTTCCGCGTGCCCTTTCTCTTTGCCGCCAACGGCAGACCCTATATCCGGCAATACGAGGAAAAATCCGGCATCTGGTTTCAGGACGTGCGCCATGCTTCCAATGCGCCCCAGGCCCTGCACGGCTGGATGAGTCCCACCGGTCTGGAAGAGCTTCTGGAGCGCGATATTGCCCAGGGCGACCGACGCCTTGAAGCCATGTCCGCCGACTTTCTTACCGATAAAAACGGCCTCAATCTGCGTGAGTACCAGCTCCGCGCCGTCGAGGCGGCCGAGCGGGCCGTGAAGAGCGGGGCGCAAACGGTTCTGCTGGCCATGGCCACGGGGACGGGGAAAACCCGGACAGTGCTGGGCATGATGTACCGCTTTTTGAAAAGCGAACGTTTCCGTCGCATCCTGTTCCTTGTGGATCGCAATGCCCTGGGCACGCAGGCTCTGGATGTATTCAAGGACATCAAGCTTGAGGAACTGCATCCCCTGGACGAGATTTACGCCATCAACGGGCTGACGGATAAAGCAATCGACAAGGAAGCCCGTGTCCACGTCGCCACTGTGCAGGGCATGGTCAAACGCATTCTGTACAGTGAAGGCAGCGAGTCCATGCCGTCGGTCACCGACTATGATCTGATCATCGTGGATGAAGCGCACCGGGGCTATATTCTTGACCGGGAAATGACCGACGACGAGCAGTTGTACCGCGATCAGCGCGACTACCAGAGCAAATACCGCGAGGTCATCGACTATTTTCAGGCGGTCAAAATCGCTCTGACGGCCACGCCCGCGCTCCAGACCACGAAGATTTTCGGATCGCCCGTGTTCTGCTACTCCTACCGGGAGGCGGTCATTGACGGATTCCTGGTGGACCATGACGCGCCGCACCAGCTCAGCACGACTCTCAGTGAGCAGGGTATTCACTACAAACACGGCGATACAGTGGCCGTTTATGATCCGCTTACCGGCGAAGTTACCAACAGCCGACTGCTGGAAGACGAGCTTGATTTTGACGTGGACGACTTCAACAAGACCGTGATCAATGAGAACTTCAACCGCGAGATTTTGCGGGAAATAGCCAAAGACATTGATCCCGAAGATGTTTCCTCCGGAAAGACGCTCATTTATGCCGTCAATGACCATCACGCGGACATGATCGTCCGCATCCTCAAGGAGATCTACGCCGAGGAACTGGTGGATACGGATGCCGTCATGAAGATCACCGGCAGCATCGGCAATCGCAAGAATATTGATGCGGCCATACGGCGCTTCAAGAATGAAAGTCTCCCCAGCATCGTCGTGACGGTGGATCTGCTCACCACCGGTATCGACGTGCCCGAAATTACCCGCCTTGTCTTCCTACGCAGGGTAAAATCCCGCATTCTGTTTGAGCAGATGCTGGGCCGCGCCACCAGGCTCTGCCCGGACATCGGAAAAGACCATTTTGAAGTGTACGACGCCGTGGGCCTGTACACGGTTCTTGAACCGGTTACCAGCATGAAACCGGTGGTCAGCAATCCGTCGGTTACTTTTTCCCAACTTCTGGACGGGCTGGAGACAATGGAGGAACCTCCGCAAATCCTGAACCAGATCAACCAGATCATTGCCAAACTGCAACGCCGCAAGCGCTCCCTGACGGATGAACTCAGGCAGCACTTTGTCGATATGGCCGGTGACACGCCCGATACCTTCATCGAGCGCGTACAGGAGCGCCCGAGTGAGGCAAAGGCCCTGTTGCTGTCCAAACGCGATTTGTTTGAGCTTATTCAGAGTGAAGACTATGCGGGCCGCCGCCCCGTCGTTCTTTCCGATACGCCGGATGCGCTCACCAGCCATACGCGGGGTTACGGCAAGGAGAATCTTCGCCCCGGCGACTATCTGGAATCCTTTGCCCGTTTTGTGCGGGAACAGCGCAACGCGATAGCGGCCCTGAACACCATTTGCACGCGCCCGGCCGACCTCAGCCGCGCAAGCCTCAAGAGCTTGCGTCTGGCTCTGGGACGGGAAGGCTTTACCATCCGGCAGCTTAATTCCGCCCTTTCCCGGATGAGCAACAAAGATATTGCCGCCGACATCATCAGCCTGATCCGCCGCTACGGTATCAATGCCGAACTTCTGGGGCACGAGGAGCGCATCCGCCGCGCCGTGTCCCGGCTGAAGCAGGCGCACAGTTTTTCCAGAGTCGAAGAGAAATGGATCGACCGCATGGAAAAATATCTGCTCAATGAATCCGTCCTCTCGGTACACACCTTTGACGAAAGCGTCATCTTCCGGGACAAGGGCGGCTTTGCCGCGCTGAACAAACTCTTCCGTAACCAGTTGGAAAGTATCGTGACCGAATTGAACACCTATCTGTATGACGACGGGGGCCTTGCCGCATGACCACACAGGAAATTGTCGCCAAACTCTGGAACCTCTGCAATGTCCTGCGGGATGACGGCATCACCTATCATCAGTATGTGACGGAACTGACCTATATTCTGTTCCTGAAAATGGCCAAGGAAACCGGCACGGAAGCGGCCATTCCCGAAACCTGCCGCTGGGACGTGCTGGCCGCCAAAAGCGGCATTGAGCTGAAACACGTTTACAAGCAGGTGCTGGCCGAGCTGAGCGAAAACGGCACGGGGCGGGTGCGAGAGATCTATCAGGGAGCGGTATCCAACATCGACGAGCCCAAAAATCTGGAAAAGATCATCTCGAGCATCAATGCTCTGGACTGGTATTCCGCGCAGGAAGAGGGCCTCGGCAACCTCTATGAAGGTCTGCTGGAAAAGAACGCCAATGAGAAGAAATCCGGCGCAGGCCAGTATTTCACACCACGGGTGCTCATTGATGTGATGGTTCGTCTCATGAAGCCCCAGGTCGGCGAACACTGTAACGACCCGGCCTGCGGCACCTTTGGTTTTATGATCGCGGCGGATCAGTACCTGAAAAGGCAAACCGACGAGTATTTTGATCTGGACGAGGATCAGGCGGCCTTCCAGAAACGTGAAGCCTTCACCGGCTGCGAGCTGGTGCACGACACGCACCGTCTGGCCTTGATGAACGCCATGCTGCACGGTATTGAAGGGGAAATTCTGCTTGCCGACACCCTGTCCACCGCAGGCAAGGATATGAAAGGCTATGATCTGGTGCTCACCAATCCGCCCTTTGGCACAAAGAAAGGCGGCGAACGGGCCACTCGTGACGATTTTGCCTTTACCACCAGCAACAAGCAGTTGAATTTTTTGCAGCATGTTTACCGCAGCCTCAAGCGCGGCGGCCGGGCCGCCGTGGTGCTGCCGGATAACGTGCTCTTTGCCGACGGCGACGGCGCGCGCATCCGTGCCGACCTCATGGACAAATGCGACCTGCATACGGTGTTGCGCCTGCCCACAGGCATTTTCTATGCCCAGGGTGTCAAAACCAACGTGCTGTTTTTTACGCGAGGCCAGAGCGATAAGGACAATACCAAAGAGGTGTGGTTCTACGACCTGCGTACCAATATGCCTTCCTTCGGCAAGACCACCCCGCTCAAGAGGGAACACTTTGAGGGCTTTGAGACAGCCTTTGAGGCCGAGGACCGCCGCGCCGTGCGGGATGAGCGCTGGAGCGTGTTTACGCGGGAGGCAATAAAGGCGAAGGCGGACAGCCTGGATCTCGGTCTGATCCGGGATGAATCCCTTTTGGATTATGACGACCTGCCCGACCCCATCGAAAGCGGCGAAGAATGCATTGCTCAGCTCGAAGAGGCGGTAGATCTTATGAAAAGCGTTGTTCGGGAATTGCAAAGCCTGACCAGCAGGGAGACGAACTGATGGCCCGCCCCCGCAAGAACGCCGCCGAGGTGCAAGACATCCTGCTGACGCCGGATGAATCGGCTATAATTCCCGTGGAAGAACAGCCGTACCCGTTGCCGGAAGGGTGGAAGTGGGTGAAAGGAAGCTCTCTTTTGGGGCCACAGGAAAGTCAAAAACCCACAGGTGATTTCTTTTATTATATAGACATTGATGCTATAGATAATAAACAACAAAAAGTAACTTCACCAAAAGAAATTTCTGTAAGTAAAGCCCCCAGTAGGGCATCCAGAAAAGTTCATGAAGGAGATACTATCTTTTCTCTAGTTAGACCATACCTCCGGAATATTGCTTATATAGATTTTAGTCTTTCAAATTGTATTGCATCCACTGGATTATATATATGCACACCTCTTAGATGTACTAATTCTCGTTTTTTATATTGGCTTATGACGAGTGAATATGTTGTGATGGGTTTAATTGAACACTCCACCGGCTAAAGCCGGTGGATTCACCGTGGCGACTAAAGTCGCGTTCCGGCTAAAGCCGGTATGGCCCCTGCTGAAGCAGGCTGAAGTCATTCCCCCTCAATTCGGAAGGTTTCATCTGCATCTTCCTGTTGCGTGATGTATTGCTTAATGACCTCATCGGTCACATTGCCACTGCTGCAACAGAAATAGCCACGCGCCCACATATGACGTCCCCAGTACTGGCGGCGCAACAATGGAAATTCATTTATCATGGCATGCGCGGTTCGGCCTTTCAGTTGTTGCATCAACTTGCTCACAGCAAGGCTTGGTGAAATCGAAACGAAAAGATGGATATGGTCGGGTGCTATATGTCCTTTGAGAATTTCCACCTGATGCTTTTCACAGATGCCGCGTATCAGCGACCTGGCTCTCTGGGCGATGTCGCCTGACAAAATCTTTTTCCTGTACTTGGTTATCCAGACCAGGTGCAGGTGAATTGAAAAAACACTGTGGGAGCCTTTACGATAATTGCTCATGCCCACAGACTACAAAAGAAACGCTAAAGCCGCCACCTAAAGGTGGGGGTTTTACCCCTCCCTGAGTGGGACAATAAATTTATGAAAGGAGACAATTCTCCTTCTATTCGTAAAGACGATATTGAAAATTTCCCTTTCCCCCTCCCCCCTCTCGACGATCAGCAACGCATCGTTGATTGCATCGAATCCCTCTTTGCCAAGCTGGACGAAGCCAGAGAAAAGGCTGAAGCCGTGCTTGACGGCTTTGAAAGCCGCAAGGCCGCCATTCTGCATAAGGCGTTTACAGGGGAATTGACCGCGAAATGGAGGGAGATACGAGGCATAAAAAAAGAGGACAATACAGCAAAAATCAAAAATATTCTTTCTGATATAAAATATGGTACTTCTGAAAAAAGTGATTACACATATACTGGATTGCCAGTGATACGCATCCCAAATATTACTGGTAGTATCGTTGATTTAGAAGATCTTAAATTTTTAAAGTCCTCAAGATCTTCTGATTATGATCTTGTTGAGCGAAATGATATCCTTATGATTCGTTCAAATGGAAGCAGGGAACTTGTTGGCAAGTGCGCTCTTGTGGATGAGGCAATAGTCGGAAAAGCTTATGCATCTTTTCTAATCCGCCTTCGCCCTAATCCAACAATCAATCCAAAATATCTTTTGGGCTTTCTGAGTTCTTCCTTGGCTAGAAATCAACTTTTTGCCAAGGCAAAGTCTTCAGCTGGAATTAATAATATCAACTCAAAAGAAATATGTTCCGTTGATATTTGGCTCCCTGACATGGAAGAGCAAAACGAAATCGTCCGTATCCTTGACAGCCTCCTTGCCACAGAACAGCAAATCAAGGAAGTCGCTGAAAACGTGCTGAATCAGATCGACGTGATGAAAAAGGCCATTTTGACCAAAGCATTTCGTGGAGAGCTGACAAGGCACATCCATAACTAAAAACGGCGATAAATATGCCTGGAAGAATGGTCAAGAAAGAAATAGAGGGTAACATCTATGAATAATATTGTCATCACATCCATCAATCCAGGTGATCCTGACTACGCCTTTGAAGAGTTTGTAGTATTGGAAAACAATTCATCAGAGAAAATTTGTCTTGATGATTGGAAAATTGTTTGGCAGGAATGGCCATCACAGAGAATATTGCATGAATACACGTTCAGTCATTGGAAGTCCCAGCTTTCTTTCGATCCGCAAGAAAAAATGTTTATCATTAGTGGTTTTGCTTGTAATAAGTTTTATCGTATTGGAGAATCAAGGTATTGTCCGAAAGCGCATTGGAAAATCTTTACCGATAGCTCCAAGCATATTTGTTCCGTTCCTCATATCAAAGTAACTCTTTATGACGATAAAAATATGGAAATTGATCATATATTCTCTCATCAGTTTAAAAATACGGTGCCATCACATCCTGTTATCGTGATAGGTCATGGCGGAAATCCTGCTTGGAGAGAATTACAAGAGCATCTGTGTGACCAGCAAGGCTTTGAAGTTGAGGCATTTGAAACTGCTCCGCGAGCCTCACAAACAATACCTGATGTGATTGCTGGTCTTGGTTCTAAAGCCAATATGGCCATTCTTGTCATGACAGGCGAAGATGAAATGGCGGATGGAAGCATTCATCCCCGTTTGAATGTTGTCCAAGAGCTTGGAAAATTTCAGGAAAGATTCGGAAATAATAAAACAATAATTCTTTCTGAGAAGGGAGTGACTCTTCCCTCTAACAATTCAGGAATAATATATATTTCTTTTGAAACTGAAAATATACGAGCTTGCTTTGGGGATATTATCGCGGTGATAAGAAGAGAGTTTGGATTATAAATAGGATGATAATGGCTTGTAAAATTCCTATTGGAGGTCAAAAATAGACTCGAACTCCGGTAATACTTCCGGTTTGTTGGTATGGACGTTGGTATAAAAATTTTTAATATTTTTTATTCCAATAAAAACAAATAAATATAACAATAATCAAATCTCCCCTTCGCACCAAGTGAAAGCAAAGGCTGGTAGTGATACCAGCCTTTTTTTGTTGCAGGCTTTGACCTGCTGCGTGCCGCAGGCGCAAAATAGACAGCCCGCCATCCGGGCGGAGGTGATCCGGCGCGGAGGCCAGCGCAGACTTTTGCGCGGCTCCTTGCCAGCCTCACCGCTGCGATGAGCGGGGCAGGCGGCATGATGTGCCCTGCCGGTACGTGAAGCAGACGGACGGTGACAGGCTCTGTCATAAAAAAGCTCTCCTCGAATGAGGAGAGCTTTTGCCGTTTCTGGGGCGTCCGGCCTTATTCCGCTGCCCGCAGTCTGCTTGTGATGTCGTCGAACTCCTGCCGCAGCCGGGCATCATACAGCAGGGAGAGGTCTGGCGGCTGGAAGGCGAAGATGCGGGAGAAATCCGCTTCCGACGTGTGCATCATCCCCAGCAGATCGCTGCTGGTCTTGACGGTCCGATAGGTATTGACGGCCACCTTGAAGGATTTTTCCGCCCGCTGCAGCAACTGCTGCAAATGTTTTTTCTGGCGTGACAGATACTGGTTGTAGAGGTCCACGGCATCCAGTGTCCTCTGGTTGGCGGCGATGTTCACTTCCAGGATCTTCCGGTCCGTCTCCTCGGCCCCGGAGAGCAGGCTGCGGGCATGTTCCTGCAGCTGGGCAGCCTCCTTCCTTATTTTCCCCAGACGGTCGAGGTAGCGGCTGTCGATCTGCTGCAGGGCGTAGACATAGACCTTGTTGCACATCATGTAGATGCCCGTATAGGTCTGGAGCAGCTCCACAGAGGCGTCCGGGGCCGCCAGCTGGCTTTCTATGCTGCGCTGGATGGCGCTGATGTTCTCGGCCACGGCCATGATGCTGGCGGTATCCTTGCCGTCGGCCGCGCTCAGCATGGTCTCCAGCTGTTCACGGCTGACAGGCAGGCCGCGTGCGGAGATCTCGGCAAAGATGCGTTCCTTGTCCGCCTCCAGACCGTGTTCCAGATCTGCTATCTCCTTGCGCAGTCCGGCGATATCTTCCTGCAGGCTGCTGCGCGTGGCCTTGAGCGGGTTCCAGTGTGAAGAGGGGGCGGAAACGAGCTCCTGCTGCAGGGCTGCTATCTTCTGGCGCTTTGCGGCAATCTCGTCGCGGACGGCATCCCGGCTGGCGATGAGGTCCAGAGCCTGGGAATCCGCGAGGATGGCGAAGCATTCGGAGACGATGCGCTGGAATTTGGGATCGCGGAACGTCAGGACCTCGGCCCAGCTGCGTTCGGAGGGGTCCTCTCCCGAGGCGATGATATCCACCCCTTCATGCAACAACGGGACGGCATCGTCCCAGATGTCGACGAAAGACCGGGCGGCAGAGACAGGCTGGACATGGAGCAGGATAGCCAGCAGCAGGAGCAGGGCCGGGCGCATGCGCTCTCCTTTGAAAAAAGTGACGGTAGAGAGGAAAGGGTAGCAGGCAGAGGGGATGGCTTCAAGAGGAAGGGGGCGCGCTTCGGCCGGAAGTGCCGGGCTTCGGGAACTGCCTGTATACGCTGAAGACCGGCCAGGAAGAGCATCCACGGATGAGATCTGGCTGTTGCTCTGATGGGGGGCGGCAGGTGCGTCTTGCCTGTCCGCAATATCCCCGGGCAGCAGTACGGAAACGTGGAGCCATGAAAAAGGCCCCCAAGGAGGGGGCCTTCACAGATGACGTTGCGGTCCTAGCCTAGTGGGTGGCCAGCACGGCGCCTTCGTACTTGGTCTTCATGAATTCCTTGATCTTGTCGCTGCACAGGGCCTTGTACAGGGCCTGCAGTTCGGGACGCTTTTCGTCGCCGGTGCGGATGGCCAGGATGTTGGCGTAGGTGGTGGCAGCGGCGGAGTCGGCAGCTTCCACGGCCAGGGCATCGGCCACCTTCAGGCCGCCGAGGATGGCGTAGTTGCCGTTGATGATGGCGATGTCCACGTCAGGCAGGGCGCGCACCAGCTGGGCGGCTTCGATCTCTTCGATGCGGAGCTTCTTGGGGTTGTCCTTGATGTCGCGCACGGTGGCGGTCAGGCCCACACCGTCCTTGAGGGTGATGAGGCCCTGGTCCTGCATGAGCAGGAAGGCGCGGCCTTCGTTGGTGGCGTCATTGGGCACGGCCACGATGGCACCCTTCTTGAGGTCCTTCAGGCTCTTGCACTTGCCGGCGTAGATGCCGAAGGGCTCATAGTGCACGCCGCCCATGGAGGACAGCTTGGTGCCTTTCTGGGCATTGAAGTCGTCCAGATAGGGCTTGTGCTGGAAGTAGTTGGCATCCAGATCCTTGCTGTCCAGAGCCACGTTGGGCTGCACATAGTCGGAATATTCGATGATCTCCAGATTGATGCCTTCAGCCTTGAGCATGTCTTTGGCAGCATTCAGGATCTCGGCGTGCGGCGTGGGAGAGGCGCCCACCTTCACGGTGGTGGCGGCCTGGGCATGGCAAACCAGAGTACCGGCGGCCAGCATGGCGGCCAGCGTCAGCAGAAGTTTTTTCATGGGAAAAACCTCGGGGAAAGGGTGATAGAAAAAGCGGATCAAGACCCGCGTTTGTCGCTGCGTCGGGTGGCCCAGTTGCCGAAGCTCTGGAAGATCTGCACGATGATGATGAGCAGGATCACCGTGGCGATCATGATGTCGGTCTGGTAGCGGTTGTACCCGTACATGATGGCCAGCTTGCCCAGACCGCCGCCGCCGACGGCGCCGGACATGGCGGAGTAGCCCAGGATGGTGATGGCCGCCACGGCACTGCCGTTGATGAGCGAGGGCATGGCCTCGGGCAGCAGCACCTTGGTGATGATCTGCCAGGTGGAGGCCCCCATGCTCTGGGCGGCTTCCACCACACCGTTATCCACTTCCAGCAGGGAGGACTCGATGAGACGGGCCACGAAGGGCGCCGCGGCGATGACCAGAGGCACTACCGTGGCGTTGTTGCCGATGGTGGTCCCCACGATGTAGCGGGTGAAGGGGATGACGGCGATCATCAGGATCAGGAAGGGGAAGGAACGGGTCAGGTTCACCACCACATCCAGCACGCTGTAGACCACGGGATTGGGACGGATGCCGTCTTTGCGGCAGATGACCAGGACGACGGCCATCACGATGCCGAAGACATAGGAAAAAAACGTGGAGACGATGGTCATGTACAGGGTATCCACCACCCCTTCCATGAGCATTTCCACAGTGGCCTGATCAAACATGCTTCATCTCCTCCAGCAGGATGTTCCTGGATTTGGCGAATTCCAGGATGCTCCGGCGCGATTCCGGGCATTCGGGCAGCTGCAACACCATCTGGCCAAAGGCGATACCGCCGATGTCGCGGGTATCGGCATACATGATGTTCACGGGGCAGTGGCATTCCAGCACCATATTGGCGATGACGGGCTCGAAGGAGGAACGGCCGTTGAAGATCAGGCGGTAGAGGTTCTCCTGGGGCAGGTTCTGCAGGGCCTCGGGCATGACCAGACGGCGTGCTGCCTCGGTGCGCGGATGGAAGAAGACCTCTTCCACTTCGCCGTGCTCCACGATCTTGCCGCGGTGGATGATGGCCACATGGCTGCAGATCTTTTCGATGACGCTCATCTCGTGGGTGATGATGACCGCCGTGATGCCGAGATCCCTGTTGATGTCCTTGATGAGGGACAGGATGGAGTCCGTGGTGGCCGGGTCAAGGGCGGACGTGGCTTCGTCGCAGAGCAGCACCTGCGGGTTGGTGGCCAGGGCACGGGCGATGGCCACGCGCTGCTTCTGGCCGCCGGAGAGCTGCGAAGGATAGGAATCCATGCGGTTGGCAAGGCCCACCAGATCCAGCAGTTCTTCAGCACGCTTGCGGGCCTGGACCTTGTCCATGCCGATAAGTTCCAGAGGAAAGCAGACGTTCTGGCGCGCCGTACGCTGCATGAGCAGGTTGAACTGCTGGAAGATCATGCCCATGGAACGCCGGGCAGCGCGCAGCTCGCTCTCCGACAGACGGCACATGTCCTTGCCTTCAAAAAAGATGGAACCGCCCGTGGGACGTTCCAGCATGTTGATGCAGCGGACGAGCGTGCTCTTGCCGGCACCGCTCTTGCCGATGACACCGAAGATGTCTCCTTTGTTGATGGCAAGATTGATGCCCTGCAGGGCAAAAACATCCGTATTTTTGCTGCGGTAACGTTTTTCCAGATTGACGATATCGATGATCGGCGCTTCGGCCATAGTGCCTCCCCTTTGATTCCCCTGTCGGGGGTATTCGAGGTTAGCATATCTTCCCCCGCTCGCAAAGAAAAAAGATGCCGAAAAATGTGCTGCGCAAGGCTTCGGGCCATAGTCGGGGAAGGGCGGGGCGCAGAAAAAAAGCCGTATCCTGTCAGGACCGGCACGGTGACGACATGAGAGGAAGGAGCGGGACGTGCAGGGAGGAAGCAGGGGAAAGGATATTCCTTCCCCTGCTTCCTCCAAAGTGCTAGCGCTGGCGGATGTAGGCTTCCAGCCGACGCATGGCTTCGGCCAGGTTGTCGATGGAATTGGCGTAGGAAAGGCGCAGGAACCCTTCGGTCTGGCTGCCGAAGTCGATACCGGGGGTGATGCCGATATGGGCTTTTTCCAGCAGGTCGAAGGCCAGTTCCATGGAGCTGCTGCCCAGATGGCGGGCATTGATCAGCATGTAGAACGCTCCCATGGGTTCCACGGGGATGTTGAAGCCCAGGCGCTTCAGCTCGCCCAGCAGGAAGCGGCGGCGTTCGTCGTAGGTGGCATGCATGCGGGCCACGTCTTCATCGGCACAGGTCAGGGCCGCGATACCGGCTTTTTGCACCGCAGAATTGGTGGACAGGAAGAAGTTCTGCATCAGGGCCTGCATGGGGCGCACGAGATCACGGGGCACGATGAGGTAGCCCAGGCGCCAGCCGGTCATGGCATAGGCCTTGGAAAAGCCGCCGATGACCACGGCATTGTCCGTGTACTCCAGGATGGAGTGCTCTTCCGCATCCCCGTAGGTCAGACCGTGATAGATCTCGTCGGAAACGATCATGGGGCCCAGTTCGGCCAGGGCGCGCATGCGCTCCGGCTCCAGCACGATGCCCGTGGGGTTGCAGGGGGAGTTGATGAGCACGGCCCGGGTGCGCGGCGAGATCTGTTTGGCCACATCTTCGGGACGGAACTGGAAGCCTTCTTCCTCATGGGTCAGCGTCCAGACGGGCACCCCGCCCGCATAGCGCACGAAGTTGGGATAGCAGGCATAGCCGGGATTGGAGAGGATGACTTCGTCGCCCGGATCGAGCAGGGCGGAGAAAAGGACCATCATGGCCGGGGAAGAACCGGGGAAGATCAGCACCTGGTCGGGATGCAGGCCGACACCATAGCGCCGCTTGTAATAGGCGCACAGATGTTCGCGCAGCTCCACATCGCCCAGGGAGTGGGTGTAGTGGGTCTGCCCTTCGTCCAGGGCCTTGAAGGCAGCCTGACGGATGCACTCGGGCGTATCGAAATCGGGTTCGCCCAGTTCCAGGTGGATGATGGAAGCACCCTCCCGTTCGAGCTTCTGGGCGCGTTCCAGCACTTCCATGGCCAGAAACGGCGTGATGCCGCGTACTCTCTCGGCTATCATCGTATATCCTTTGTTCTTCCTGCCGTCGGGCAGGCTGGTTCCGCGCCTTGCGCGGCCGATACTCGTGCCGCGGTGGCGCCGCAGGGCAGACGGCGTGCCCTTTCGTATGTCATCCGGGCCTCATATCAGGAGGGGCGTCAAAAAGAAAGAGGCCCTTCCGCCTATTCCGTCCAAAGGGGATCGGTCTCGGGATAGATCATGCGCCTGGTCATGCCGCCGTCCACCGGCAGATTGACGCCGTTGACGAAGCCGTTCTCCTCCCCGGCCAGGAACAGGCAGGCATTGCAGACGTCTTCCGGTTTTCCCACACGTCCCGACGGATGCTGGCTGTGGTCGCAGGGGCTCAGGCTCTCGTAGTCGTCCACCTGTATCCATCCCGGGCTGACCGCATTGACGGTGATGCCCGTGCCGTGCAGCGACACGCACAGGCTGGCGGTCAGGGAGACAAGCCCGCCCTTGGAGGCGCCGTAGGCTTCCCAGCCGCATTCGTTCTGCTGGTAACGGGTGGAGGCGATGTTGATGATGCGTCCATAGCCCGTTCCCCGGCAAAGACGGACGAATTCCCGGCAGCAGAGGAACGCGCCGCGCAGGTTGGTCCCCAGGACGTCATCGAATTCCTTGGCTTCCAGGAGGGGGAAGGGCTTCCGGAAACGGCTGACGGCCCCGTTGTTGATGAGGACGCGAGGAGTGCCGAGCGTCTGGGCGATGGTATGAAAAACAGAGGTGATGGCGGCTTCATCGCGCAGGTCACAGGGAAAACAGTGGATGTCCGGGTGGGGGCTGCTCATGGGCTGGATGTCCAGAGCGGCGACCACATACCCCTCGCGGGCAAATCCTGCGCACAGGTGACGTCCTATACCGGCGGCTCCGCCGGTGATGATGGCAACGGGCATAGTCCCTCCAAAAAAAATTTTGCAGCCAAGATGCGCCTGTTTTCAATAGCCGAGGCACCGGCGGCCCGCAAGCCGGGGGCAGGGGAGAAAAACAAAAAAGCCCCCGATCCGCCGAGGACCGGGGGCCGGGCGGCAAATGAAGATGCCTAGCCGGTGATCTCCAGGGCATTGAAGAAGTAGGCCATTTCGTAAGCGGCAGTTTCCGGCGCGTCAGAGCCGTGCACGGAGTTGGCTTCGATGCTTTCGGCGTATTTTTTGCGGATGGTGCCTTCTGCGGCATTGGCAGGATTGGTGGCGCCCATCAGTTCCCGATAGCGGGAGATGGCCTTGTCGCCTTCAAGGATGGCGCAAACCACAGGGCCGGAGCTCATGTATTCCGTCAGGCTGGCAAAGAAAGGCCGTTCCTTGTGCACGGCATAAAAGCCTTCGGCCTGCTGGCGGGTCATGCGGATCTGCTTCATGGCCACCACGCGCAGACCGGCGCCCTGGATCATGGCAAGGATCTCACCCTGCAGGTTACGGGCAACGGCATCGGGTTTGATGATGCAAAAAGTACGTTCCATGGAATCTCCTGTGGATAAATGAGAAAAAGCGGCAATTCTTATTGCATAAAATATTTCATAAGACAAGAGATTTCTGGTGTGCCCAGACAGGTCGAATCCATGCAGGCATAAAAAAAGCCATCCCTTGCGGGATGGCTTTGCGGGCCTTACTGGGCGTTCAGGCGTCCGGTGATGTTGTCCTTGATCCACTTGGGATCCAGCCACTCCAGCGGGGTGACTTCCACGCCACCGACCAGTATGCCGAAGTGCAGGTGATCGCCGAAGGCCAGACCGGTGCTCCCCGTCTTGGCGATGATGGCGCCTTTCTGGACCACATCGCCCACCTTGACGTGGATCTCGCTCAGATGGGAGTAGAGGGACATGAGTCCCAGGCCGTGGTCGATGACGACGAGGTTGCCGTAAATGCCGAGCTCACCGGTGAAGACCACGCGGCCGTTATTGGCTGCGGGGACTTCGGCATTGCGGACCGAGGCCAAGTCAAAACCCAGATGGTAGGATTCGCCCACCTGCTTGCCCTGGTAGGTGAAGTAGCGGTGATCACCAAAACCGGCACGGGCCGCGGAGCGGGGCAGGCGCTGGAACATCCCGTCCCAGAGCATGGCCGCTGCGGTGTCCTTGCGCAGGGCACGCAAGGTCTCGACGTTGGCCGCGCGGACCTGGTTGTTGATATAAAGGTATCCTTCCAGCTGATTGGCGGCGTTGGGGGCCAGATAACCCAGCTTGCTGTTGACGCTGGCCAGGAAGTTGTCCGAGATGTTGATGGTATCGCTTTTGAAGTTGCGTTCGTAGGCCAGCAGGCCCAGACGGCTGCGGGTCACGTTGCCGGCCATGTCCGTGGCGGTCAGCTCCACGGCGTTTTTATATTCCACGGCGGTCATGGTGTAGGGGAAGGGGAAGAAGCAGATGTAGCTGCCGTCCTTCTGCAGGAAGCCGGGGACGAAATACCCCGCCACCAGCACACCGCTCTGGGTGACTTCTTCGTCGATGGTATAGCGGATGGCGGCGGCACCGCCGCGGCGCACGCTGGGCGGCAGGGTCTTCACGGAGATCCGCGGCGGCTGGGTATCCAGACGCATGGCCAGCACTTCCGTGCGGGTATTGCCCTGACCAAAGCCGGCCAGGGAGGCGTCCGTCGCCTTGATCTCCAGCTCGAAGGCCCCTTCACGCAGGCCGGCATTCTTCAGCGAGACCTCGACAGTACGCTGGGGCAGGTATTCTTCGAAATGCCGCTGGAAAATGGGGGTGACCACATTGTTGCGGCGCACTCCCACGGAGATGGAGCGGATGTTCGAAGGGTCCGCCAGCGTTATCTGCAGGGGCGTGTGGGGAGAGACCCGTCCGGTATCGGGCACGATGGCGATGGACGGACCGTCCATATCCTTGAAAAAGATGTACCCACAGGCAATCAGCGCGATCAGGATGAGCAGGCTCAGGATAGTGGAAAAGAAATTTTTTTTGCGCATGGAGACTCCTTTCTCATACAAGTGGGAGTGTTGCACGTTTCAGGGGAGTTTTCAAGGAATAGCCCCCGCTTTGACGGCATTTGACTTGGGGGGGAAAATTTGTTCTTTCTTCGCCATACGCAAAGGACAAAACGAGCATGATGGCAAGAGGTACCGCGATAGATCCCAGACGCCTGCGTCTGCGCATGGTTCGGGAGCTGGCCGCCAGGGGCATAACGGACGGACGCGTCCTTGATGCCATGTCGCGGGTCCCCCGGCATCTTTTCGTGCCCGAGGGACTGCGTTCGCGGGCCTATGAGGATTGTCCGCTGCCCATCGGCTACGGACAGACCATCTCCCAGCCGTCCACGGTGGCCCTCATGTCCCAGATGCTGGAGACCTCGCCCGGCATGCGCGTGCTGGAGGTCGGCACCGGTTCCGGTTACCAGGCGGCGGTGCTGGCCGCCATGGGCTACACGGTCTATACCGTGGAGCGCCTCAAAGAGCTGTACCAATCGGCCCGGGCCCTCTTGCAGCAGCTCGATCTTCGCGCTATTCACATGCAACGAAGCGATGGAACGCTGGGCATGCCTGCCGCCGCCCCGTTCGACCGCATCATCGTCACTGCCGGAGGTCCCCAGATCCCCCGCCCCCTGCTGGAGCAGCTTGCCGTGGACGGCATCATGCTGATCCCGGTGGGGGCACGGCCCCGCACGCAACGCCTGATGCGCATCATGCGCCGTCAGGGACGGCTTTGCAGCGAGGACCTGGGCCCTGCCGTCTTCGTGGATCTGGTGGGCGACCATGGTTGGTAAGCCTGCCTGTTGTCATACCCTGTAAAGGAGATATCATGTCTTCCTGTTCTTCCTGTTCCTCTGCGTCGGGCTGCTCTTCCAAGGGCAACCCCGGCGGCGCCGGTTGCATGGAATCGGCCATGGCCCGGCAAGACCAGATCATTGCCGACCGCCTGGCCCACATCCGGCACAAGATCTTTGTCATGAGCGGCAAGGGTGGCGTGGGTAAAAGCTCCGTCACCGTCAATACCGCCGCGGCCCTGGCCCATCGCGGCTTCAAGGTCGGCATCCTGGACGTGGACATGCACGGCCCCAGCGTGCCCAACCTGCTGGGTCTGAAGGCTACCATCGAAATGAATGAGAAAAACGAACTCATCCCTGCCATGTACAATGAGAACCTGGCAGTCATTTCCATGGATTCCTTCCTGCAGGATCGTGACCAGGCCATCCTGTGGCGCGGCCCCAAAAAGACGGCTGCCATCCGCCAGTTCCTCTCCGACGTGGCCTGGGGCCCGCTGGATTTCCTGCTCATCGACTCCCCTCCAGGAACCGGTGACGAACACATGACCATCCTCAAGACCATCACCGACGCCCAGAGCGTCACGGTGACCACCCCGCAGGAGATCTCCCTGGCCGACGTGCGCAAGGCCGTCAACTTCCTGCAGGTCGCCGAAGGCAAGGTCCTGGGCGTGGTGGAAAACATGAGCGGCCTTGTCTGCCCCCACTGCCACCAGGAGATCGACCTGTTCAAGAAGGGCGGCGGTGAAGAGCTTGCCAAGCATTACGGCATCCCCTTCCTGGGTGCCATCCCGCTGGATCCGGCCACCGTGGTGGCCGCCGACCGGGGCGTGCCCGTGGTCTATCTTGAACAGGATTGCCCTGCCAAGCAGGCTTTCCTGCATCTGGCTGACGCCATCGCCCAGGCTGCCGACAGCGGCGCCGCGAAGCTGGTCAGCAAGAGCTAGGCGCTCTTTGGGGGGTGGCTCGTCCACCCCCTCAAGATATCTGCGCGTTTTTCCCTTTTCTCAGGGACGCGTTTGTGATACCCGTTTCCATGTAGTCCTGTTTCCCGGTCGGTGAGAATATGTTCAATCTTGCGAATAAACTGACGCTGTTGCGCATGCTGCTGGTTCCGCTCGTCATCGTGCTGCTGTATTTCCAGGGCCCGGTGACCTGTGTGCTGGCCGCGCTGGCATTCATTGCCGCTTCCATCACGGACTGGGCCGACGGTTACGTGGCCCGGCGCAACAACATGGTCACCAGCATGGGCAAGTTCCTTGATCCCCTGGCGGACAAGGTCCTCATCTGTTCCGTGCTCATCATGTTCTGCACCCTCGGCTGGGCTGAAGCGTGGGTCGTCATCCTGATCGTCTGCCGTGAGCTGGTGGTCACGGGGCTGCGCGCCATCGCCATCGATGAAGGGATCGTCCTCGCCGCCGACAGGTACGGGAAGCTCAAGACCGTCCTGCAGATCGCGGCCATCATCCCCATGCTGCTGCACTATCCTTACTGGGGCGTGCGTCTGTGGCCCATCGGGGAAATCATCCTCTATCTGGCGCTCATCATGTCCGTAGTGTCCTGTGTGAACTACTGTTACGGTTTCTACCGCAAGATCGCCGCAAAAAACGCTGCCGAATAAGATGAGTACCCTGCAGTTACGGCTGAAAAACTGCATCCAGACCATCCTCGAGCTGGAGCCACAGATCGGAGCTGATCTCTCCGATCGCTATTTTGTTGAAGAATTCATGGCATTACGGCGCTTTTTGGATAGCGTCGAGCAGATGCGCCTTGGAGAGGATGACGTAGAGCGTCTGGAATCCGCCACAGCGACTTTTCTGGAAGAGCTGGGGCTCTCCCGGCGTACCTGGCAGAAACAACGACGGGTCTTGCAATAAGATGGTAGCTTGGCGGGTCATAGTTCTGGTAGCTGTATGGGGGATCAACCTCATCATTTTCTGTCACATGATCTGGGGATCTGAAGGGCTCATCGCCTATCGTGAACTCAAACAGAAACATGCGGCCATCGAGGCCGAGATCGCCAGCATCGATGCGGAGAACCGCTCATTGAGCCGGGACATCCGTCTGCTCCAGACGGATGAACGCTATGTCGAAAAAATGATACGCCAGCGGCTGCACTACGTCCACGAGAACGAAGTGCTGTACCTTTTTGGTGATTCCTCCGAAAACCGGGAGAGCGGGGCTGCCACGCATGATGGACAAAATTGAATGGTACAGGGAAGTGCTGGAGCTGGAACCCAGCTCCAAGCTGTTTTTCCCTCTGGCTCGCCTGCTGGTGGAGGACGGACAGCCTGAAGCGGCGCTTGAGACCCTGCGCCGGGGGCTGGAGCGTCATCCCGAATTTCTTGAAGCACGGCTTTTTTATATCGAGCAGCTCTATCATCACGGGCAGCCCGAAGCCTGCGTGGCGGAGGTGACGGAACTGGGGCAGCTTTTTGCCTCCTATCCCGGCTTCTGGCAGGCCTGGGCGGCCAGCATGCTCGGCAGCGGCTGCGGGGATGTGGCGACGGCCCTGCGCTTTCTGGCTGCCAGCTTCGCGAGCCGCCCGCTGAACCTGAACGAAGTTTTTGAACGGGGCCTGCGCTCCTTCATGCAGGAGGCCCAGAGCAGCGACCTGCCGCGCGGCAAGGCCCTGGCCGACCTGGCCGTCATGGGGCCCGAGGACATGGACGCGCAGTCGCATGATACTTTTTCCTCTCCGGCGGCCAAGCCTGCCGGTGCCGGGATGGCGGAGGGAGACGACGCTGCTTCCTTTGCTGCGGCACAGGGCAGGCGGGAGCATCCGCTGCCGCAACCGACCCCGGACAGGCCCCTTTCCCTGCGTACCCGGTCCATGGCGGAAGTCCTGGCCGAGCAGGGGGATCTTCAGGGCGCTTTGGATATTTATACCGAGCTGGCTGCTGCCGCCGCCGGCTCTTCCGAACAGGAAGTCCTGCAGCAGCGTATCGCCATGCTGCGCACTCAGCTTGAGGGCGCTGCTGTGGAAGATCTCGTTCCGCCTTCGCCGGACATGGCCGCAGGCAAGGACAAACTCATCAGTATGCTGGAAGCCCTGGCCGAACGCGTGGAAGCCAGGGCCCAGAGTTAAGAAGCAGGAGTGCGTGGTGTCCCATTTGTTTAGGCGTTGTTGTGTACTGCTTGCCTCCGCCGCCATGGTGGCGGGCTGCAGTTCCTACCAGCCCACCAAGAATGTCTGGAAGGGTACAAAGGATGTCTGGTATACCTATGTCAGCCCTCCTGCATCTGTGGATTATGGTGAAAAAGGAGATCTTTCCCCGCGTGCGCTGGCGCTCACCAATTGCATGATGGGGCTGGATGTGGAGCTGGGCCGCTTTGAGCGGACCATGATCAATGCGGACAAACCGCCGACGCGGCAGTGGATGGACAGCCTTTTTGCCGCCCATCCCTGGCTGGACGGCTTTGCCGGCGTCAAATATGACGGGACCCTGCTGGGGCAGGAGCCTGCCAATCCTTTGAAACAGCTGGATTTCATCCCGCTGCTGTATGAAGACAAGAAGCAGGGCAGCCGTGCCCTGCGTGCCGGTGTGCAGCAGACCCCCATGGGGCCGGAAGTCATGCTGGCTGCCCCCCTGTACGATGGCGTGGATTTCCTCGGCATCGTCGTGGCCTATTTCGACATGCGCAACCTGGTGCAGTATTCCGGCAATCCCCAGGACATGGTCATCCTCAGCCCTCAGGCGCTGCTTTGGCCCGGCAAGTATGACTATGCGGCGACCCCGCTCGCTTCGGTGAACTGGGAAGAAGCAGTCACCAAAAGCTCTTCCGGCACCTGCTCCAACGCGACGGGGAGCTTCTATTACATGGTGCGCTATCTGGGCAACCTGCCGCTGGTCTTTGCCGTGGCGGAATCCGGCACCTTCCCGCAGGGGAACGGCAGCGTGGATCAGGGCCTGCCCTTCTTCCCCAAGGAAAAGGAAAAGCTTCCTCCGCCGCCCATGCCCGAACGCAAGAAGGACAGCAGCAAGACGACGCCCGCCTTCGGTGCTTCCGAAGATGCCGTTGAGGGTTACGGTGATGCCGGCGGCATGCCGCCGCAGGATGTGGCTCCGGGCTCCAGCATCGTCCAGCCGCCGCAGGAAAGCGCTCCGGCTCCTTCCCGCGTGCGTGAACGGCCGCTGGCCGGCGAGAACGTGAAGCCGCGTCCGCGCAGACGGCTCGTCATCCCCGATGAGGCGCTCACGGTGCCCGAACTGCCTGAAGAGACCGCGCCCGCGCCGCAGGTGCGCATGCCCAGTCCCTTTGGTCCTCGGGGCGCTGCCAAGCCGGCAGCCGAGCAGGGCGGAGCGGATACCGCTGCCCCGGCAGCTCCGGCTGAGTCCGCTGCCGATACGGCTCCCGCAGCAGAAACGGCTGCCCCCGAGGCTCCGGCTGCCGCCAAGCCCGCAGCTTCCGAAACGCCTGCGGAAGCGCCGGCAGCCGAAGAGCCTTCAGAGCCCAGACGTCCGGCCCTGCTGCCGGGCGGGCGCCCCAGTCCCTTCGGTCCCAGGTAGTCTTTGACAGCAATCACGCAGTGTGCGCCGCTTCGGCGGCGCACACGCTTTCATATCCAGTGTAAGGAGGCTTTTCATGGCCGACATTACCGTTACCGAACATCTTCTGCTGCATCAAAAGCGCTCTCCCCAGGCTACCGGCCAGTTCACCGGTCTTTTGTATGACCTGATCCTGTCGGGGAAGACCATCTCCCGCCGGATCAACAAGGCCGGTCTGCTGGATATCCTCGGCGGCACGGGCGAGGTGAACGTCCAGGGCGAGAACGTGCAGAAGATGGACAGCATCGCCAATCGCATCCTGCTCTACCGCATGGAACGCTGCGGCGCCCTGTGCGCCATGGGCTCCGAGGAAGAGCCGGAGCTGGTGCGCGTGGGACCGGAATTTCCCCGCGGCGATTATATCCTGATCTTCGACCCCCTCGATGGTTCGTCCAATATCGACGTCAACATCAATGTGGGCACCATCTTTTCCATCCTGCGCCGTCCTGCGGGCAGCACCGGTGAAGTCTCCCTGGAAGAAGTCCTGCAGCCCGGCATCCAGCAGGTGGCCGCGGGCTATATCCTGTACGGCCCGTCCACCATGCTGGTGTTCAGTACCGGTCAGGGGGTGCATGGCTTCACACTGGACCCCGGCGTCGGGGAATTCCTGCTTTCCCATCCTGATATGCGCATCCCGGAGCAGGGTCACATCTATTCCGTCAATGAAGGCAACCGGAACAACTGGGACGAGCCCGCGCGTGAGGCCGTCGAATGGTTCCATACCTGCAAGAGCCCGGAAGGCAAGGATTATTCCGCCCGTTATGTGGGCTCGCTGGTGGCCGACTTCCACCGCACGCTGCTGTACGGCGGCATCTATCTGTATCCGCCGGACAAGAACAAGCCCAACGGCAAACTGCGCATGATGTGCGAAGCCGCCCCGCTGGCGTTCCTGGCCGAACAGGCCGGCGGCAAGGCCAGCGACGGTCGTCGCCGTATCCTTGAGCGTCGCCCCGAGACCCTGCACGCCCGTACGCCCCTGTACATCGGTTCGGCCCGTGACGTGGAGGCTGTGGAGGCCATCTACGCCAAGTATCCGGACTAGTCCGAGTGGGAGAAGACCTTGCTGTGCCTCGGCATTGAAAGTTCCTGTGATGAGACCGCACTGGCGGTGGTCCGGGACGGTGTCCTGCTGGATGCCGTCCTGGCCAGCCAGGCGGATATCCATGCCCTGTTCGGGGGCGTCGTCCCTGAACTGGCTTCCCGCGAGCATTACCGCTATCTGGGGACGCTCTTCGACCAGCTCATGCAGCGCCTTGACCTGCGTCCGTCCGATCTGGATGTGGTGGCTGTATCCCGGGGGCCCGGCCTGCTGGGCAGCCTGCTGGTAGGCGTTGCCTTTGCCAAGGCACTGGCGCTGGGGTGCGGGGCCCGCTTTTTGGGGGTCAATCACCTGCATGCGCATCTGCTGGCCGCAGGGCTGGAGAACGAACTGCGCTTCCCCGCGCTGGGATTGCTGGTCTCCGGCGGGCATACGCATATCTATCGCATGGAATCGCCTTCCCGCTGCATCGTCCTGGGCAAGACGCTGGATGACGCGGCAGGTGAGGCCTTTGATAAGGTCGGAAAGATCCTGGGGCTGGCCTATCCCGGCGGCAAACTGATGGATGCCCTGGCCCGGCAGGGCAGGGCGGATGCCCGTCTGTTCCCGCGTCCGTATCTGGACAACGACAATCTGGATTTCAGCTTCAGCGGTCTGAAGACCGCCGTGACCAGCTATGTGCACCAGGTGCTGCCTGACCAGCCTTGGCCGCATCCCTTGCAGGATACGGCAGATGCCCCCCAGGCTTTGAAGGATTGCTGCGCCTCTTTCAATCTGGCCGTGGTGGAGACCATCGCCACCAAGGTGGAGCGGGCGCTTGCCGCCAACCCCGATCTGGATCTGCTGATCATGGCCGGAGGCGTTGCCGCCAACAGTCTGCTGCGTGAGCGTATGGCACAGCTGATGGAAAAACGGGGCGGCCATACCATCATGCCCGGCCGTGCCCTGTGTACGGACAACGCCGCCATGGTGGCCTATGCCTCCTGGCTCATCGCCAGGGAAGGCTGGCAGCATGATCTGCGCATGGAGACCATCCCGCGGGGCAAGGCGATCCCGGACGATATGTTTTTTCGGGAACTCTAGATATTTGTCACCGTTTTTGTGTCACCGTCTTGACAGTGGCGGTTGAGGCAACTAATCTTTTGGCAGCCGTGGCAGCTCATCTGCGATGGCGGGATCCGTCCGCCTGTGACGGGAATTTGCTTATTTTCTAAGGAGAGACACTATGGCCGAACAGATTTCTGATGCCACTTTCGATAGCGTTGTCCTGAATTCCGATATCCCTGTCCTGCTGGACTTCTGGGCCCCCTGGTGCGGTCCCTGCCGCGCTGTGGGCCCCATCATCGATGAACTGGCTGCCGAGTACGAAGGCAAGGTCCGCATCGTCAAGATGAACGTTGACGAAAACCCGGCGACGCCCACCAAATTCGGTATCCGCGCCATCCCGACCCTGATGCTGTTCAAGAATGGCCAGGCCATCGACCAGGTGACCGGTGCCGTCAACAAGGACGCCATCGTCAACATCCTGCAGACCAAGGCCCTGGCATGAGCTCCTTCGATGCTGCAGTCATAGGCAGTGGCCCTGCCGGGGTGACGGCGGCGCTGTATCTCGTCCGTTCCGGCTGCTCCGTCATCCTTTTTGAGAAGATGGCAGCCGGAGGACAGATCCTGCAGACCGAGGCCCTGGAGAACTACCCCGGGTATCCCAAGGGTATCAAGGGCTACGAGCTGGCCGACCTGTTTGCCGCCCATCTGGAAGGCTTGCCGGTGACGCACAGCCGGGATGCTGTGGAAAGCGTCAGCGGCGAGGCTGGCAATTTTGTCGTGCAGGCCGGTGGCAAGGAGCACAGCTGCCGGACGGTCATCGTGTGTTCCGGCGCCCATCATCGCGAGCTGGGGCTTGCTGATGAAAAGCGTCTGCAGGGTCGTGGGGTCTCGTATTGCGCCCTGTGCGACGGCAACTTCTTCCGCAATGCGCCGGTCGCCGTCGTCGGCGGCGGCAATGCTGCGCTGGAAGAATCCCTTTATCTGGCCAAGCTGGCTTCCAAAGTCTATCTGATCCATCGCCGTGACGAGTTCCGCGGGGCGAAGATCTATCAGGACAAGCTGGAATCCATGCCGGACAAGGTGGAGCTGGTGCGCAGCAGCGTCGTGACCGCCCTCCATGGAGAAAACGCCCTGACATCCCTGAGCGTCAGGGATCTGAAGACGGACGAGATCCGTCAGATCTCCGTCGAAGGGCTGTTCATCTATGTCGGTTTCGAGCCGGCAACGGCGTACCTGCCCGCCGCGCTGGAACGTGATGCCCAGGGCTTCATTGTGACGGATACGGAAATGCGGACCAGCATCCCCGGCATTTTTGCCGCCGGTGACGTGCGTTCGAAACTGTGCCGTCAGGTCATAACTGCCGCCGGTGACGGTGCAACTGCTGCGCAGGCAGCTTTCGTCTTCCTGGAACAGCTCCATGTTTAAAAACTATCTTCGCTCTCTGACTCTGGCTTTGGCCATCTTTTCGCTGTCTGGCTGCGGCATCATCGATATGATCTACCTGCCTCCGGCCGAGGATACAGCGCAGGAGATATTCGAAGCCGGCAATGACGCCATGAGCGAAAAGAACTATGTGCGCGCGGTCGAACTGTACAACAAGCTGCGGGATACCTATCCCTTCAGCCCCTATACGGTCGACGCGGAGCTGGCCCTGGCCGATGCCTATTACCTCGATGAGGAATATGTGCTGGCTGCGGAAACATACAAGGATTTCGAGTCGCTGCACCCGCGGCATGATGCGACCCCCTACGTCATCTATCAGACGGGTATGTCGCTCATGAAGCAGTTCCGGTCCATCGACCGGGCAACGACGATCCTGCAGGAAGCCCACGAATACTTCGCACGGCTGCAGCAGGTCTATCCTGACTCTCCCTATGCCAAGGATGCCGGGGAAAAGATGCACACCTGCCGTCGCCTGATGGCCGAGCATGAACTCTATATCGCCGACGTGTTCTGGCATATGGAAAAGTATGGTCCTGCCTGGCGGCGCTATGAATATGTGAGCGAGAACTTCCCGGATGTTCCTGAAGTAGCCTCGCATGCCAAGGAAAAGTCCCTGGCGGCGTACCACTACTACAAGGAAGAGCAAGGCCGCCTGACCCGCGAAAAGCGGCAGGGCAGCTGGCGAAACTGGTTCACCTGGCTGTAAGAACAAAAAAGCCCCGTTCGGGGCTTTTTTGTTCTGCAGGGAAAATGACTTCCACTCCCGCTTTCCGGGATGTGCA
This sequence comes from Desulfovibrio piger, assembly GCF_951793255.1. Taxonomy (NCBI): domain Bacteria; kingdom Pseudomonadati; phylum Thermodesulfobacteriota; class Desulfovibrionia; order Desulfovibrionales; family Desulfovibrionaceae; genus Desulfovibrio; species Desulfovibrio piger. The sequence continues at coordinate 2,555,525 of NZ_OX636706.1, read as the reverse complement.
CCGGTACTAAGGGAACCGGCGCATGACTGTGCTGCAGAGGCTTCCGGTCTGGCTTGGGGACGCTCTGCCGCATGAAGACAAGGATGGAATGACGATGAACGAGGAACACAGTCAGGCCAAGAACAGGGCTGCTTTGGTATCCCTGCTGGCGGCCTGCCTGCTTACGGCCATCAAGCTGGTTGTGGGTATCTATACAAACAGCCTGGGGATCCTTTCCGAGGCATTGCACAGCGGGCTTGACCTGCTGGCGGCGGCCATGACCCTGTATGCCGTCCGGCTCTCTTCCCGTCCTGCGGATGCCCGGCATCCTTATGGGCATGGCAAAGTCGAGAACCTGTCGGCACTGGGCGAGACAGTGCTGCTGTTCGTTATCTGCGTCTGGGTCGTCTATGAAGGCGCAGGCCGTCTGCTTTCGGGCGATACGCCGGTGGCCCCTTCCATCTGGGGCATCATCGTGATGGGTATTTCCATCGTGATCGACGTGAACCGGGTGCGGGTGCTGAAAAAAGTCGCCAAGGAGACACGGAGCCAGGCACTGGAAGCCGACGCCCTGCATTTTTCGACAGACATCCTGTCTTCTGCTGTCGTCCTCGTGGGGGTGGGGGCCGTCTGGCTGGCCGCCAAGCTGCAGCTGCCTGAACCGGTACACAAGGTCCTGGTGCAGGCGGATACCGTTGCCGCCCTCCTGGTGGCCCTGATCATTTTCCGGGCCAGCCTCCATATGGCCCGGGAAGCCATCAATATGCTCATGGACAGTGGTTCTACGGAAGAACAGCAGGCCATCTGTGAGGCAGTGAAGCATCTGCCGGGCGTCCAGGACGTGCAGCGTGTGCGTTTGCGTTCCAGCGGTCCGCATTATTTTGTGGATCTGACCGTGGGGGTCGACCCGGCCATACGCGTCAGTGAAGGGCACAAGATCGCCCATGATGCCGAACTGGCTGTGGATGCCATCTTGCCCGGCGCGGATGTCACGGTCCACGTGGAACCTGTGCGTTCCGGCCAGAAGGAAGATCCCTTTACTGTGGTGCAGCGGGTGGCCTCCATCCAGGGGCTGGCCGTCCATGATGTCCAGATCCTGCGCAGCGGGGCGGGGACGCTTGTGGAGGTCCATGTGGAAGTGCCGGGACAGGAAGCGTTCTGCGAGGCCCACAAACGGGTCCGTGCTTTTGAAGAGGCGTTGCATTCTGCCCTGCCGCAGGCCGGGATCGTCACCCACATCGATCCTGAAGAGCGGGGAGACGTCCAGGAGGAAGCTGCTCCTGCCCAGACAGCCGTGGCAGAGCTGGCCTGGAAGGAAGTAGAGCAGGCCGTTGGTCGCGAGCCCCTGCTGTGCTGTGCCCACGGCTACCATGCCTACACCTTGCCGGTGTACGGCTTGTGCATCTCCTTCCACTGCTGTGTCCGGCATGAACTGAGTGTGGAAGAAGCCCATCAGCTGACGGTCCGCCTGGAGAAAGAGCTGCGCGAACGCCTGCCGCTGCTGGGGCGCATACTCATCCATCTGGAGCCGCCCAGGACGGAATCCGCTCCGCTGGGCAAGTAACGAGCAAAAAGAAAAGAGGCAGGAAGATGCATGAACATTCTCCTGCCTCTTTTTAGTAAGGCTCTCTGTGTCGTCCCGTTCAGGAAAAGTGCCTCTGCTTGGGACGGAGGCCTTTCACGAGAGGATGGGACCTGAGGGAAAAGCGTCCTTTTCGCGCCAAAGGGAGGCTTTGGACCTCAAAGGCCTCTAGGCCTTTTCTTCCGTTCCCGCGGTCGTCCGGGCAAGAGCTTCGGCCAGCGATGCCGTCACGGGCTGGGCGGGCTCTTCCTCAAGGATGACCGGCGCGCAGCCCGAAGCTTCGATAAGGCGCTGCCACAGGGCATCCATGCCCATGCGCTTGCTGGAAGAGGTGATGACCGGTTTGACGCCGACGATCTCGCCCCATTCCGCCTGGCGTGCCGCACGTTCCCGCTGGTTGCACTTGTCGGCCTTGGTCAGGATGGGCAGCAGGGGAAGCCCGCAGGAACGGGCGAAGCCGGCAAGCTCCAGATCCAGTTTCTGGGGGGGCAGACGGCTGTCCAGCAGCAAGGCCAGGGCGCGCAGGTTCTTGCAGGTAGAAAGATATTTTTCCAGCAGGGTCGCCCAGCTGCGGCGCTCACTGTGGCTGGCCCGGGCATAGCCGTAGCCCGGCAGGTCTACCAGAAAAAAGTTGTGGGGCTGCACCCGGTAAAAATTGATGGAGCGCGTCTTGCCCGGTGTGGCACTGACCTTGGCGAGCTTTTTACGCACGGCCAGAGCGTTGATGAGCGAAGACTTGCCCACGTTGGAACGGCCGGCCAGGGCCACCTGGGCTTCCGGGACATCCAGGAGTTGCTGGAGGGTGTAGACGGTGCTTTCTAGGGTAAGCGTCGGCATGGTGTGGACCTCAGGCACAGCTTGACAGTAAGGGGTATTTTCACAATAATCCGCAATTCACTAAGCGTATACTAGCCGTAGCGCGTTTTTTTTGCAAATGGCCGGAAAAAGGCCACGTGCACGGCAGCAGGAGGAAGAATGTATTCGACGACTGATTTCCGCAAGGGCCTCAAGATCGAGGTGGAAGGCATCCCCTACGAAATTGTTGACTTCCAGCACTTCAAGCCCGGCAAGGGCGGTGCCATGGTCCGCACCAAGCTGCGCAACATCCTGACGGGACGCATCCAGGACATCACCTTCCGTTCCGGCGAAAAGGTGGGCAAGCCCGACATGGAGACCCGCGACATGCAGTTCCTGTATCGCCAGGACGACGAGCTGATCTTCATGGATATGACCACCTACGAACAGCTCCAGGTCTCCACCTCCACCACCAGCGGCAAGGAAGGCTTCCTCAAGGACGGTCAGGAATGCCGCGTGCTGCTGTACAAGGGCAATCCCCTGGATATCGACATCCCGCTGAGCCTGGTGCTCGAAGTGGTGGAGACCGAACCCGGCGCCAAGGGCGACACCGTGAGCAACGTGACCAAGCCCGCCAAGCTGGAGACCGGTATCGTGGTGCAGGTGCCCATCTTCGTGAACGAAGGTGACCGCATCAAGGTCGATACCCGTACCAAGGAATACCTGGGCCGCGAATAGGCCTTTTTGCAAGATACGCGAGGGTAGACATACGGACGCACGCAAGTTCAGCCGCGAACTTTTTGGGCTTTTCCTGCTTTTCTGGTCACTGCTGATGCTGCTCAGTGTGGTGACTTTCAGCGCCAATGACCCCAGCCTCAACCATGTGGTCAGCAGGCAGGCTGAAGTCAGCAACCAGGCGGGACTTTTTGGTGCCTATACTGCCGGCTTCCTCAATGATGTTTTTGGCATAGGCGCCTATATCTGGCCTCTGGTCTTCGGGGCCCTGGGCGCGTCCTGTGTCTCCCCCGCGTATACCATCAGCTGGTGGCGCTGGTGCGGCCTTTTTTTGCTCACCATCTGCCTGCTGGTCGTGGGGGCCGCATGGGATCTGTCCCTTGGCGATATCGCCGGTGGCGGGATGATCGGCGGCACCCTGCACTCCAATTCCAGCTATTATCTGAGCCCCGGGGGCTCGGGGCTGGTCTGGTTCTTCATTTTTCTGGTCGGCGTCCAGCTGACCTTCAACTTCTCCTGGGTCTCCGTAGGGGCGCTGTGCGTGGCCCGCATCCGCGAGCGCATCCTGCAGAAAAAACAGGAAGAAGAGCACAAGCCCGAGATCGTCACTCACGGTCAGGAGCTTGCCTCCCTGCCTTTCCATAAGCGTATCCTCGCCGGTCTGAAACAGAAGACGCCGGGCAAGGGATCCGATTTCTGGCGGGCCCTGCGCGACAAGCTGGGCAATATCCGTCCGGCCAAGGACCCCATGCCGGAAATCTATCCTGTGGAGCCCGAGGAGGTCGCTCAGCCTGCTGCGTCTGCCGCTCCCGTCAGGGAGCAGGCGCCGGTTGCCGTGCCCGTCTCCGGGCCTGATGACGATGATGACTTTTTTGCGCCGGCGGCTCCCCGTCCGGTCATCGTAGAGACGCCTTCCGTCGTCCCGGCTGCTGAGGATGACTCCGCCGCCGGTGACATTGCCGTGGAAGAGGCTTCGGCGCAGGAAAGCCGCGGGCAGGATGCTGCCGCGTCCGCCTCTGCCGAACCGGCTCCTGCAAAGCAGGACGCCGCCGCAGCCCCCAAGGCCGCTCCTGCAGCTCCTGCAGCATCTGTTCCCCGGCCGACGGCGCCTGCCCCGCAGGAAAAGCGTCCTCGCGCGCCCATTCCTTTGCCCAGTCTCGATCTGCTGAGCCTGCCCTCCAAGGATGCCCCTCGTGTGCGCCGGGAGGATCTGGAAGCCCGCGGCAAGGCGCTGATGGAATGCCTGAAGGATTTCGATATCCAGAGCGAGCTCGTCCGCATCACGCCCGGGCCTGTGGTCACCATGTACGAGGTGCGCCCGGCTCCCGGTATCCGCGTCAACCGCATCGCCAATCTCAGCGACGATCTGGCCCTGGCCCTCAAGGCCATCGCCGTGCGCATCCAGGCCCCGATTCCCGGATCGGATACCGTGGGTATCGAGATCCCCAATGATGACCGGGAGATCGTCAATTTCAGAGAGCTGGCCTCGTCGGAAGATTTCCGCAAGGGTTGCGGGCCCCTGACCATGATCCTGGGCAAGGACATCGCCGGTCGTCCCTTCATGGCGGACCTGACCAGGATGCCGCACCTGCTGGTGGCCGGTGCCACCGGTGCGGGCAAGAGCGTCTGCCTCAATGGTATCCTGCTCAGCCTGCTGTACCGTACGCAGCCTGAAGAGATGCGTCTGCTCCTGGTGGACCCCAAGCGCATCGAAATGGCCATGTACGCCGATGAGCCGCATCTGATCCATCCGGTGGTGACGGAGATGAGCGAGGCCAAGAACGCTCTTGACTGGGCCGTGCATGAGATGGACCAGCGCTATGAGGCCATGGCCCGCATGGGCGTACGCAACGTGGCTTCCTACAATCAGCGCCTGGCCAGCTACAACGGTCAGCTCCCGCCGGATCTGGCCGATCTGGAGCCCTTGCCCTATCTGGTCATCGTCATCGACGAACTGGCCGACCTGATGATGACGGCTGCCCGCGAGGTGGAGACCAGCATCGTGCGTCTGGCCCAGCTGGCCCGTGCCGCGGGCATCCACATGATCCTGGCCACCCAGCGTCCCAGCGTGGATGTGGTGACCGGCCTGATCAAGGCCAACTTTCCCTGCCGCATCTCGTTCCAGGTCACGTCGCGGCATGATTCGCGCACCATTCTGGACCAGGCCGGTGCCGAGCACCTGCTGGGCCGCGGCGACATGCTGTTCAAGCCCAGCGGCGGTCGCTTGCAGCGTTTGCACGGTCCCTTCCTGAGCGATGAGGAAGTGCAGAACGTCGTCGGCTACTGGAAGCACCATCTCGTGCCCAGCTACAAGGTCAGCTTTGCGGACTGGAACGCTGACGGCGCGGCCGGTGGCAGCGGTGGCGGCAGCGGCGCAGGGGATGTGGCTTCGGATCCCCTGTACGCGGAGGTCCAGGCTTTTGTGACCGAACAGGGCAGGGTGTCCATTTCCCTGATCCAGCGACGCTTCAAGATCGGCTTCAACAGGGCCGCCAATATGGTGGAACAGCTGGAGGCCGACGGTATCATTGGCCCTGCTGACGGCAGCAAGCCGCGAGCCGTGGTCAAATAGGAGGTAACAATGCGCATGATCAAATCTCTGGTGCTTGGTGCCGTATCCCTGCTGGCGCTTGCCTCATGGGCGCAGGCCGCCGATCTCGTGGGAGATCTCAAACAGCGTTATGACACCTTGCAGTCTTTTTCCGCCGAGTTCGAACAAAAGCTCACCCATAAGGAAAGCGGGGCTGTAGAGACCCGTTACGGGACCCTGCACTTCAAAAAGCCCCTGCTCATCCGCTGGGAGACGAAGAAGCCCATCAAGGAGACCCTTGTGGTCACGGGCAAGGAGATCTGGGATTACATCCCGGACGAGGAAGTGGCCTACCGCTATCCTCACGATCTGGTGCAGGATTCCCGCAGCATCATCCAGGTGCTGACCGGCCAGGCCGCGTTGAGCAAGGATTTTGACATCAAGGAAGAAGGTTCGGAGAACGGGATGCGGAAGATCCGCCTGTACCCCAAGGACCCGACGCCCCAGATGGTCGAAGCCCTGATCTGGGTGGATGCCCAGACCTTTATCCGTCGCGTGGATCTGGTGGACTTTTACGGCAACCATAACGACGTGAATTTCACCAAGTTCATTCCGGACGTCATGCTGGGAAGCAGCACCTTCCAGTTCACGCCGCCCAAGGGCGTCGACGTGGAAGACCGCACGGATAAAGCCAAGGTGCAGGAGCGCGAGCTTTTCAAGTAGCGCCATCGTGCAAAGCAGATAAAAAAGGCCCCGTTTTGCGGGGCTTTTTTGTTGTTTCGTTTCCCTCGTACTGGTTGCAGGAAGGAACGGCCTCCCGATCCCGTCTGCACAGTGTGCGAGCCGTGCAGGCCTGATGCGTACCGGTGCATGAGTGCAGGGGACCGTTCTGGATTCTGGAACATTCCGTGTGGACAGGTGCCGCGACAGCAAGGACGGCTGGCCTGTACGGCTTCGTCGGGGAGGTCTGTATCCTGCCTTGACAAAGGCTGCGGAGCACGGGCATTATCCCCACGATGGGGCATTCTCTGATCCGGCGGACATGCGGTCCGCAGAGGGTGGACGCGCGCGACAGCCGGTGGTCAGGCTGTGCACGAAAGAGCATGCCCGGATTCACGACGAGGCCGTTTCGTCCGTATGCGGTACGCCGTGGCAAAGAGCAGACAAAGGAGTGTTCATATGTCCGCTGACTGGAGCAAGGGCGTTGAAGAACTGGTGCAGGCCTGGCAGAGCGATCCCCTGAATGCCCGCGCGGCCTTCTTGGCGTATCGTGACTATCTGGTGGGTCTGGAAAACGTTTCGCTGGAATTCAAGGCCCGTCCGGGCGTCAGCTATTCGCTGCGTGCGCGCAATGCCGCCCAGAAACGGCGCGAGCTGTTCGTCCTGGTGGACGTGGTGGATGACGAACCGGAAAGCCGCTGGCTGTCGGTCTGCTTCTATGCCGACATGATTCAGGATCCTGACGAACTGGGCGACTATGTGCCGGCCGGTCTCATGGGCGAAGATGCCTGCTGCTTCAATCTGGATGAAGATGATGATGCCATGCGTGCCTACATCGCTGACCGCATCGCCGAAGCTGCCCGCAGCGCGGCGGAGGGCAAGGAGTAGCCCCGTATGACGACAGGCCGGTATGTGGCCCTTGATTTTGAAACTTCCGGCTATGCGGCCCACAGCGCGTGCGCTGTGGGCCTTTGCCGCATCGAGGATGGCGTGGTGACGGACAGCTTTTACAGCCTGATCCGTCCGCCGTCCTCCCGTGTTTTGTTCACCCATGTGCATGGCCTGACCTGGCCCATGCTGAAAGACGCCCCCACCTTCACGGAACTGTGGCCGCAGCTCGTGGCCTTCATGGAAGGCAGCCATGCCCTTCTGGCCCACAATGCCGGCTTCGACCGCAGGGTGCTGCATGCATCCTGTCAGGCTCTGGAGCTTGTGCAGCCGCAGCTGCCGTTTTTATGTACGCTCAAGGGAGCGCGTCGCAGCCTGCCGCTGGCATCGCGGGCGCTGGACAGCGTCTGCGGCTACTTCGGTATCCCGCTGGATCATCATCATGCGGGGTCCGATGCCCGGGCCTGTGCGGAGATCTATTTGCGTCTGCGCGGCTTGGGCGTCACAGATGGTCAGATGAAATTGTAACGGCGGTCAGACAGCGCAGACAGGAGGCATCCCCCCGGATGACCTCCTTTTTTTATGGCTGAAGGTCGGCGAACGGGGCACGGGCGGATGCGAGAAGCCGCGCGACCGTATGGAGAAACGGAGAGCTGGGAGGGGATATGGATATCGTACATGTCCGTAGTCATAAGAAAGCCTGGTTGCCGCTCTTGCTCGTCGGGGATGAGAGCGAGGCCATGATAGACCGGTATCTGGAACGCGGGGAATTGTTCGTCCTTCATGACCCCGATGCCCGGGGGCTTTGCGTCGTGACCCGGGAAGGCGAGGGCGTGGCGGAGATCAAGAACCTGGCCGTGGCAGCCGCCTGGCGCAGACGCGGTTACGGCAGGGCGCTGATAGAATTTGTCTGTGCGCGATATGCCTCGTCCTGCCATAGTTTGCAGCTGGGGACAGGAGAAGCCCCATCGACGCTGGCATTTTACCGGGCCTGCGGTTTTGTGCCCTTTGACCGCATCCCTGACTTCTTTACCCGCAACTATCCCCAGCCCATCGTGGAAGAGGGCATACTCTTGCGTGATATGGTGTACTTGCGGCGCCGGCTGTCTGCCGGGGGATAGGGCAGGGAGCGGGGGATAGTATCAGGACGCAGCGTGCGTCATTTTTTTGAATGCTCATGTGGAGCCATTTTTGGGGTGATGTTTAATACATTGTAATCAATGATTATTCATGAATGGCATCCTCTTTGCTAGCTATATATGGATACAGCTATCCATGGGGGAAATTTGGCAGTGTCGGGCAGCATGCAGGAGCGTCACGGAGCGACAGGGCGTACACGACAGGCCGCGTTTGCGGCGGTCGGGTTCGTGTCTTTGCTTCTGGCCGTACTTCTTGGCTGGTTGTCCTTGCAGGGAGAAGGCGGGTGTAGCGGAGATAACGATGCAGCCGCCCTTCGCCATGAGCGGGAGACCTTGCTGGCCCGGCAGCTGGAACAGTTCTCCTGCATCCGTCAGGCGCGGGTGCAACTGGCTCCCCAAAGCTGGCAGTCCGGGGCGGTCATCGTCCTGGAGCCCGCGCGACAGGAAGCCATGCCGGATGCCGCAGCTCTGGACAGGATGCTGGATACCCTGGCCCTGATACCGGATGCCCCGGACAAACGCCATGTCCTCGTCTTCGATACGGAAGGACGGCGCCTGTATCCTGATCATGAGACAGACGAGACGGCCCGCCGGGAACAGGAAGTGGCGCTTGAGCGGCAGGCCCTGCGGGTCTTGCGACCACTGCTGGATGGCAACGGCAGGGCAGAAGTCCTTGTCAGTCTGGATGGGGCAGACAAAGGCCGGACAACGGGACGTCGTACCATCTCGGTATTGCTGGAAGAAAATGCCGTCCCGGAAACAGTGCGCCCGCATCTTGAGAGCCTGCTGGGGCAGGCCTGTGCGCTGGAAGAGGGGAGGGGCGATGCCCTGCGGATCTGTTTCCTGCCTGCTAGGCGGAATGCGGCTGCCCTGCGGGGGCTGGCCCTCACCTTTGCCGTGCTGGCTCTGGCCGGTATGGCTGCATTCTTCCGGGCACGTCGTCGGGCCTCTGGCCCATCTGCCGATCCCGAAGTCCGTTTTGAGGAAAAACTGCCTTGTGAGGCAGAAAGGGACAGCAAAGCGGCAGAGGATGCCGAGAGTCTGCGCCGGCAGCTGGAAACCTCTTTGCGCGAGCATCCCGGGCAGGGGGTGGCCCTGCTGCGGCACTGGCTGACACAGGAAGACACAACGCCGGAAGGGGCAGCAGGAGGGCGGGAGTCATGCAACTGACAGGCAGCCAGCGGTGTGCGGTCTTCCTTCTGGCCATGGGTGAAGACGTGGCTACGGACATGCTGGGCCGCATGCAACGGCAGGAAGTTGCCCGGATAACGGAAGCCATGGCCAGCCTGCCGCACGTCCCCGAAAGCGAAGTGCGGGCCATCTTGCGGGAGGCCCGGATATTTCTTGAGACGCAGGCCGACGGCATCTGTGCGGACAGGGCCCTGGCCGGTCGCCTGCTGGCGCACTGTCTTGGCGAGCGCGAGGCGCGGGAGACCATGCGCGCCTGGGGCCCGGCGGAGTCGGCACGGCCGTTCGAAGCTCTGGAGCGGATGCGCCCGGGGCAGCTCTATCAGCTGCTGCGGCAGGAACATCCCCAGACGCTGGCGCTGGTCCTTGGCCATCTTTCCGCTTCCCAGGCGGCGGGCCTGCTCATGCGCCTGCCGACGGAGATGCGCTCACTGCTGCTGGAGCATATCGGCGGGCTGGCCCCGGTGGATGCGGACATCCTGGATGAGGTGGACAGTGTGCTTGCCCGGCAGGCTGCGGAAAGATCCGTGCAGGACTGGCGTCCCGGCCTGCAGGTGGCAGCGGAGATCGTGGCGGCTGCGGGCAAGGATGCGGCCAGGGAGCTGCTGGCCGATCTGGAACGGCACCACTCCCGCCTGCCGTCGCTGCTGGGCAGGATGGTTCACTGTCCTGAAGACTGTTTGAAACTGGAGGACGGTCTGCTGGAAGAGGCACTGGAGGAAACGTCCGGTGAAGCTCTGGTCGGGGTCTTGGACACCTGCGGGCCTGCCGTGCGTGCGGCCCTGCTGGAGCATGTCCCGGAGGCACGGCGATCCGCCATCGAGCGGCGTCTCCGCGAGGGGGAAACATCTCCGGGGCAGTCTGCGACATATCGTGAAGATTTTTTGCGCCGTGTGCGTCATTTGCAGGCAGAACGCCTGCAGGCGGATCTGGATGCGGCAAAAGCCGCCGGACCGAGGACCGGATCATGAAAAACAGCCCGGAAGATCATCTTCCGGGCTGTTTTTTTCTCGATGTTCAGGCAACCTATTTATCCAGGATCAGGGCATTGGCCTCGCAGCTGCGGTCACTGGCCAGCAGGCCGTTTTCCTGCAGATAGCGTTTGCCCTGGGCGGCAAAGTCGGCATGGCTGATCTCTTTGGGGATGCCGGGACAAAAATCCTTGGCCAGATGCAGGCTGACGGGGTCTTCTATATTGCCCCGGAAAAAAGGCCAGGCTTTGCAGATGGAAGGCTTGCCTTCATGGACGATGCAGCCTTTGCCTTCCCGGAAGAAGATGCAGTAGCCGTCTTCGCCCACGCGGATCTTGAGTTTGGTCCCCACATATTCCCCAAACTGGCGTATCACCTCTTCCTCTTCCATACGGAGAGTGGCGCAGAGCCGCTTCAGGTCGGAGGGGCTGACGACGATACCGCCTTTCCCCTTGCAGCAATGGCCGCACATCTTACAGGAAAAGGCCTGGGTTTCTTGGCTCATTTCGATATCCTCAGGATTATTTTTGCAAAGTGAGCAGGCGGGCGTGTTCGACCATGAGGCAGAGATCCTCCACCACCAGGATCTGTTCAGGCTCCAGCAGGGCACGCGCCTCGGCGGAGCAGATGCCCTCCTGCATCCAGAAGCAGAGGGGCTTCCAGGGCAGGGCCCGCACTTCCTGCGCATGGGCGGGACAGTACTGGGGAGCACGGAAAAGGTCGATGATGTCCACCGGCTGGGGCAGGGACGCCAGATCGGGATAGGCCGTCAGGCCCCAGACGGTCTTGCGGACAGGGTGCACCGGAAAGATGGTATAGCCCTTGTCCAGCAGATAGCGGCCCACTCTGTCCACGGGCTGCCCGGCTTTGTCCTTGGCGCCTACGATGGCGATGCTGCGGGATCGCTGGAGTACGTCCCGGATGGCGGTAAACGAAAGCATCCTTGCCTCCATAAGGGATTGCCCCGACATAGCCGACGGGGGAAGACGACTATACGGGCTGACAGGGGCAAGTGCAAGCCTGGGCTCCGGCTTGATGAAAACTTGCGCCCTGTCGCGATATCAGGCCTGGTGGGCCTCCTGGGCGGTCGCTGTTGCAGGTGTCGCAGGAGCGGCACAAATGACCGGCTTGACGGCAAAGAGCTTGTCCGTTTTGCCGAACAGGTAGAGCAGATCCCCGGCTTCCATGACGAAGTCGGCAGGCGGGGAGGCCACTACCTCCTGTTCGCTGCGGGCCACGGCCACCACGGTCACGGCGTATTCCCGGCGCAGGTTGCTCTGGGCAAGGCTGAGGCCGCACAGGGGGGAACCTGCCTCCAGCCGCATGGTCTGCACTCCCATTTCGGGCAGACGGCTGGCAACGCTTTCCAGACTGTCCGCAGCACTGCTCATGCGCCGGATCATGCGGTAATTCTGCTGGCGCAGACGGGCGGAGAAGGCGTCGATATCCTGACGGGGCACCAGATACTGGGTCAGCACCTGGTTGAACACCTCGATGGAGGTCTCGAATTCCTCGGCGATGACCACATTGGCTCCCAGACGGCGCAGCGGGGCGACCTCGGTGATGAAGCGGGTGCGGGCCACGATGTAGAGGTCGGGGTTCATGCGCCGGGCCTCCAGGGTGATGGCGCGCACGGCCGCCGGGTCGGAGATGATGATGGCCAGGACACGGGCCGTGTAGACGCCCAGATGCTCAAGGATGACAGGCTGGGAGGCGTCCCCGTGCGAGATGGGCTCCTTGTTCTTGTAGCGGCTCACGGTCTCGGGGTTCATCTCCAGGATGGTGTAGGGGATGCCGGATTCCTTGGCCACCTGGGCCAGGTGTTTGCCGCTGATGCCGAAGCCCACGATGATGAGATGATCCTTGAGGGTGCTGGCCTTCTGCTGTTCTGCTTCCGGGCTGGAGGCTTCCTTGCCGCGTCCCCTGGTCAGCAGGGCGGCGGCGCGGGGGGCCAGATTGATGAGGAAGGGCGTGAGCATCATGGTGATGACGCTCAGGGCCAGGAAGGACTGGTAGCCGATGTCGTTGAGCAGACCGGCGGCCAGACCGGAGGCGGCCAGCACGAAGGAGAATTCACCGACCTGCGCGAGGCAGAGGGAGGTCTGGATGGCCGTACGCAGCGGGTAGCCCTGCACCAGGACGGCGGGCATGGTCAGCAGGCTCTTGATCAGGATGAACAGCAGGGTGTTGAACAGGATGGCCCAGATGTGCTGGAGGAAGAAGGAGAGATCCAGCATCATGCCCACGGAGATGAAGAACAGGCTCATGAAAACGTCACGGTAGGGCATGATGCCCGAGATGACGCTCATGCTGTACTGGGAACGGGCCAGCATCAGGCCCGCCAAAAAAGCGCCCAGCGAAAGGGAAAGGCCCAGGCTGTGGGTCAGCAGTGCCATGCCGAAACAGGTGCCCAGGGTCGAGAGGAAGAGCAGCTCGCGCGAGCGGGTGCGCATGACCGCTTCCATGAAGCGGTTGAGGCCCAGATGCGCGGCCAGCAGCACGGCCCCGAGGATGCCGCCCACCTTCAGCACCGACAGCAGCATGTCCAGGGGCGCCATATGGAACTGCCCGGACAGCAGGGGCACACAGAGCATCATGGGCGCGACCATGATGTCCTGAAAAACAAGGATGGCCAGAGAAAGACGCCCCGTCGGCGTGCTGGTAAGGCCTTTCTGCTGAAAAATCTGCAAGACGATGGCCGAAGAGGACAGGGCCACGAGACAGCCCCAGAAAATACCGCTGGGCAGGCTTGTCCCGTCCAGAAGGGCGGTGAGGCCGGCTATGGCCAGCACCGTCAGGCCGATCTGCAGGCTGCCCCCCAGGAACACGGGGCGTTTCAGACGGCTCAGGGCCTCGCCGGACAGCTCCATACCGATGGTGAACAGCAGCATGGCCACGCCCAGCTCCGCCACATCGCTGATGGACTGGCTGTCCACGATGCCCAGCAGGGAAGGCCCGCACAATACGCCGGTCAGCAAAAATCCTACGGTTGCCGTCAGCTTTATCTTGTTGCATACAAGGTTGACGACGATGGAAAGCAGGAAAATGATGACCAGTTCATCGAGCAGTTCAAAATGCATTTGTACCTCCGGGGCAGGTGCGAACCCGCACGGCATGCGCCGGTCCCGGACCGGTTGGGCATGCCGTTTGCAGGGGAGCTATCATAAAAAAAGGCGGCCAAAGCCGCAAGGGAGTACCTATGGACTTGTTTGAAGCGATCAGGACCCGGCGCAGTATCCGTTCCTTCACCGACGAACCCGTCAGCCAGGAAGATATGGACCGCATGCTGGAGGCCGCCATGTGCGCTCCCAGCGCCAACAACCGCCAGCTCTGGCATTTTGTCGTGATCCGTGACCGCGAGATGCTGCGCAAGGTGGCGGAGGTCCATCCCTACGCCAAGATGGCGGCAGGCGCAGCCGCAGCCGTCATCATCTGCGCCGATCTGAACGAAGAGAAGACCCCCGGGTTCTGGGTCCAGGATTGCTCGGCGGCCACGCAGAACTTCATGCTGGCGGCGCGTGCCCTGAACATCGGCACGGTCTGGTGCGGTCTGCATCCCATCGAGGACAGGGCCCGGCCGTTCCGCGAGATCTTCCACATGCCGGAGAACATCCGTCCCCTGAGCCTGATCGTGCTTGGACATACGGATCAGGAATTCAAGGCTCAGGAACGCTTCCGCGCTGAACGTGTCCATAACGAAGACTGGTAAGCAGGCCTTCCGCGCACGCGTTTTTGTGTGTGATGCAATGAAAAAAGCCCGGCATGGCCGGGCTTTTTTCATTGCTGTTTGGAGGGGAGCGTTAGCAGACGCCCTGAGCGATCATGGCATCGGCCACCTTGCGGAAGCCGGCGATGTTGGCACCCAGCACCAGGTTGCCGGGCTGGCCGAATTCCTTGGCGGTCTCGGCAGCATTCTTGTAGATGTTGCCCATGATGTCCTTCAGCTTGCCGTCGACGGTCTCGAAGGTCCAGCTCTGCATGCCGGCGTTCTGCTGCATTTCCAGCTGGCTGGTGGCCACGCCGCCGGCGTTGGCAGCCTTGGCCGGGCCGTAGGCGATACCGGCTTCCAGGAAGGCGTGCACGGCTTCCAGGGTGGAGGGCATGTTGGCGCCTTCGGCCACGCACTTGCAGCCGCTGGCCAGCAGGGCCTTGGCGTCAGCCAGGTTCAGTTCGTTCTGGGTGGCGCAGGGGAAGGCGGCGAAGCAGGGCACGGACCACACGGCATTGCGGCCTTCGGGGTATTCGGCCACAGGGGTGTGCTTGGCGGTGGGCACCAGTTCGGCGTAACGGGTCAGGGAAGCGCGTTCCACTTCCTTCACCTGCTTGAGCATGTCGACCTTGATGCCTTCGGGATCATAGATCATGCCGCGGGAGTCGGACACGGTGACGGGCTTGGCGCCCAGCTGGAGCAGCTTTTCGCAGCAGTAGGTGGCCACGTTGCCGGCACCGGAAACGGCGCAGACTTTGCCTTCCAGGCTTTCGCCGCGGTCTTCCAGCATGTTCTGGGCAAAATACACGGCACCGTAGCCGGTGGCTTCCGTACGGGCCAGGGAACCGCCGAAGAGCAGGTTCTTGCCGGTCAGCACGCCTTCGTAGCTGCGGGTCAGGCGCTTGAACTGGCCGAACATGTAGCCCACTTCGCGGCCGCCCACGCCGATGTCACCGGCGGGCACGTCGATGGTGGCACCGATGTGACGGTGCAGCTCGGTCATGAAGGCCTGGCAGAAGCGCATGACTTCGGTCTCGGACTTGCCCTTGGGATCGAAGTCGGAACCGCCCTTGCCGCCGCCGATGGCCAGACCGGTCAGGGAGTTCTTGAAGATCTGTTCGAAGCCCAGGAACTTGAGGATGCCCAGGTTCACGCTGGGATGGAAGCGCAGGCCGCCCTTGTAGGGGCCGATGGCGGAGTTGTACTGCACGCGGTAGCCGCGGTTGACCTGGATCTCACCCTTGTCGTCCACCCATTCCACGCGGAAGCTGATGATGCGTTCGGGCTCGGTGATGCGCTCGAGGATCTTGTACTTTTCGTACTTGGCGTCTTTGTCCAGCAGGGGCTGGAGGGTCATCAGCACTTCTTCCACGGCCTGGAGGAAGACAGGTTCGCTGGCGTACTTCTGTTTCAGGCCTTCAATGACTCGTTGAGCGTAAGACATGGGTGCACTCCTCTGTGCTCTGTGTGCGCATAGCGCAAAAAACGTTGAATCCTGCCGTTAAAGGCAGGAATTTTTTTTACGCAGTTTCTCCGAGCCTTGCAATACGTTTTTCGGCGCTCAGTGGGAGTTTTCAGAGGGGCAGGCGTCGTGGCGGCGCATCCTTTTCAGATCGCGGAGGGGCGGTTCGCCAAAGAGGCGCTTGTACTCACGATTGAACTGGGCCGTGCTTTCGTAGCCTACAGCCAGCCCCGCGCTGCCCGCATCCATCTCGCCGGCCAGCATCAGACGCTGGGCCTCGTACAGGCGCAGCCGCTTGTGATACTGCAGCGGGCTCATGCCCGTGACCTCCTTGAAATGTCGGTGGAAGGTCGATGTGCCCATGTTGACCTGGCGGGCCAGCTGGCTCACCAGCAGGGGCTTGCGGTAGTTCTTGCGGAGCCAGTCCGTAGCCTGGGCGATGCTGTTGGCCTGGGTGCCGTGGGTATTGAGCTGACGCAGCCCGGCGCCCTGCGGCCCGATGAGCAGCAGGTAGTGGATCTCGCGGATGACCAGCGGCGCAAGGATGGGGATCCGTTCCGGCGTATCCAGCAGGCGGGCCAGACGCAGGAAGGCATCCAGCAGTTCGGGGCTGGTCGTGCCCAGGATGACGCCGCTGTCCGGGCGGGCCGCAGGCGGGACGGCATCGGCCAGTTCCTTGACCATCTGGCCGGTCAGGCTCCTGTCCAGCTCCAGCGACATGGCCAGGAAGGGGTGGTCATGGCAGGCCTGGAGGACGCGGAAGGCGTTGGGCATGTCGATGCCCGTGACCAGGCACTGGCCCTCCCCGTAATGGATCTCCCGGTCCCCCAGCATGGCGATCTTTTCTCCTTGCACGATGATGGATGCCGAAGGCTTGCCGAGGCAGGTCGTGGTGGTGTGGCAGGTCTCGAGCCTGCGCGTGACCAGTCCGGGCACGGGGCTGTGGTACGTGCCCGTGCGGGGCATGTGCTGGAGCAGGATCTCCTTGATGCGGGCATTGATACGGAGCAGTTCAGCGTGCGGGTCGAGCATGGGAACATCCTTAGAAGAAAAAGGCTGCAACGACTTTGAATATAAACAACTTGTCGTAGCCTGAACAGCGGAAGAGAGGATCTGGCAAAAAAAGAGCATAAATGTATCGCCTGCGGGGCAAACCGGCCGTTCATGCTGCCGTGGCAAGGCGGAAAACAGGCTGCAATGGCCTGTATGACCGCCATGTCTGGCCGGACGTGTGCCGCCATGGGTCTTGTGTATTGTCCGAAAGTTTTTTTTGGGGCACAGTGGCCGGAAGCGACGTAAGGCCGGGCATCTCGCCCGGCTGCAAGTTCATCTGGAGGAAGCACCATGAAGTTTTCCCGTATGGCCAGCCTGGTCTGCCTGCTGTGTCTGTTCCCCTTGTCCGTCCCCGTCCAGGCCGCGGACAGCCTGAAGATCTCCAGCACCATCGGTCCGGTGGATGCCGGTATCCTGCCGCTGCTGGCCGATACCTTCAGCAAAAAGACCGGTATCGCCATCAGCATGGAAAAAGCCGGGACCGGCAAGACCCTGAAAAAGGCGGAAAGCGGCACCTTCGACCTGGTGATGGTCCATGCCCGCAAGCTTGAGGACGCCTTTGTGGCTGCCGGTTTCGGTGTGGATCGCCGCGATGTCATGTACAATGACTTCGTCATCCTGGGCCCTGCCGGTGACCCGGCGGGCATCAAGGGCATGAAGAGCGCTGCCGAGGCCTTTGCCACCATCGCCAAGGCCGGTGTGCCCTTCGTCTCCCGCGGGGACAAGTCCGGTACCCATGTCAAGGAAATGGATATCTGGCAGGCTGCCGGCATCCAGCCCGCTGGTGCCTGGTATGAGGTCTATGCCGACGGCGCCAAGGGCAACAAGGCCACGACGCTCTATACGGACAAGAAGCAGGCCTACACCCTGATGGACCGCGCCACCTGGCTGACCCTCAAGGATACGGTCAAGGTCGTGCCTCTGGTGGAGAACGACCCCATCATGCTCAACCTTATCGCCATCATCCGGGTCAATCCCGACAAATTTCCCCAGGTCCACAAGGATGCGGCCCTGAAGTTCGCGGACTGGCTGGTGGGCGATGAAGCCCAGACCATCATCCGTGATTTCGGCAAGGACAAGTACGGGCAGCCCCTGTTCTTCCCCAATTCCGATCAGTGGAACGCCAAGCACGGCAAGTAGTGACTGACGGCAGGGGAGCTTTCGTACACGGGGCTCCCCTGTTTTTTATAAAAGATTTCATAATTTTTTGATACCGAAAAAGCGGGATGTGTCCGTTTAACATGCATGAATATATGATTTTTTTATGCCAGCATTCCCGAGAGATGCTCCTCGGGCCCCTGGGAGGTGCCCGTCTCAGGGAATTCTGGCCTTGACGACAAATTTGATATAGAGCTATATAGCACTTAACTTTTAAAGAAGGATGTTATGCAACCTTTGCAGCTCTCCCCCCGTTATTCCGAGGCCCTGCCCATGTACTACCGTCTGCAGCAGACCCTGATCGACAAGATCATCTGCCAGGACTGGAAGGCCGGCATGCAGCTGCCCTCCGAGCGCGAGATCGCCGCGACCATGGGGATCAGCGTCGGGACTGTCCGCAAGGCGCTGGAAAACATGGTCCACAAGGGCTATCTGAGCCGGATCCAGGGCAAGGGCACCTTCGTGGCCGAGAACACCCTGGATAGGAACAACGTAAAGTACTACAGGTTGCGCAAAAGCCTTACGGACCAGGATACCTCGCTGCGTGTGAGGACGATATCCATAGCCAAGGCCTCGCGGACCGATCCCGTCATCAGCGATTTTTCGCCGGCGCCGGACATCCAGGAGTTCCTCAAGGTCAGCCGTGTGTTCCTGGGGAAGGACGGCGAGACGTTCTGTCCCGTCGTCATGAGCGAGTCCTACATCCCGCTCCCGTTCGGAGAAGGGCTCATGAACATCTCTCCGGCAGAGATGGAAGAGCTTTCGCTGTATCTGCTGATAGAAAAGTACTGCCATTTCCCCGTATTGCGCAGCTGTGAGCAGCTGGGGGTGGAATGCGCCTCCCGGGATGTGGCGCATTATCTGGAAGAGAAGGAAGGGACCCCCATGATCCGCTCCAACATGCTTTCCATGACCTATGAGGATCGCATCGTGGAGTTCCGGCGCAGTCTGATCCGGCCCTGTCCCTTCGGGCTCATGCGCTTCCATGAATTCAGGAAGTGATGTCGTTTTGGGAAAAGGGACTCGGCTCCCTTTTTTTGGTCTTTTAACTGCTATATAGAACCATAGCATATGTGGCAAAAAAGGAGACGATGTATGCAGCCATACATGACCCTGAGTGCAGATGTGCTGATTGTCGGCGGCGGTAGCGCCGGCGTGATGGCGGCTATACGGGCCAAACAGATGGACCCCGGGCAGCGGGTCGTCGTGTTTGAAAAAGGAGACATGCAGTATTCCGGGTGCATCGCCCGCGGCATGGACGCCATGAACATCGTGGCTGTGCCCGGGACCGAAGAGACCCCCGAGCTGTATGTGGAGACCAACAGGGAAGCCTGCCAGGGCATCATGGACGAGCCCGTCAACTATGCCATGGCCAAACGGACCTGGGCCGTCATGAAAGAGCTCATGGACTGGGGGGTCTGCTTCCCCGTGGATGAGAAAGGGCAGTTCGACAAGCTGCAGATCCACTCCAAGGGCAAGTTCTGCATCACCATGAAGGAGCCGGAGCTCAAGACGATACTGGCCAAAAAAGCCTATGAGTACGGCGCCGAGGTCTACAACCGCATCATGACCGTACGTCTTTTGAAGGACGGCGACAGGATCAGCGGCGCTGTGGGCATCAACGTCCGTACGGGAGAGATCGTGGTCTGCAAGGCCAAGAGCGTCATCCTCTGTTCCGGCGGCACGGCCCGTTTCGGTCTGCCTGCCAACGGTTATCTGTACGGCGTCTATGACTTCCCGGGCAATACCGGTGACGGCTACGTCATGGCCTACCGTGCCGGTGCTGAGCTTTCCGGCTTCGAATACACGCTGGTCTATTACATCATCAAGGACATCAACGCGCCCCTCCTGTACATCACCCTGACCCGCGGCGCACACCTGCTCAACGCCTTTGCCCAGGAGTTCCAGGAAGACCATCCCGGCATCCACCTCATGCACATGGAACACCTTGCCGAGCGCGGTCCCATGCGCATCGACATGCGTCACATGAGCGAAGAGAAGATTCGCGAAGTGGAAGACCTGCTGTTCTCCACCGAACGACCGGTGCAGGAGCGGTTCTTCAAGGGCCGCGGTGTCGACTTCCGCACCGGCGAGATCGAGCTCTGGCCCACGGACTGTTACCTTTGCGGCGGGCATGGCCTTACGGGCATCCGCATCAACGAGAAGGGCGAGAGCTCGGTGCCCGGCCTGTATGCGGCGGGCGACGTCTCCCTGGTGGCCCGGGCCCATTTGAGCGGCGCGTTCACCTTTGGCCAGATCACGGCGGAGAACGCCACGGAATACGCCAGCACGCTGCCTGACATGCCGCTGGATGAGGAGCAGGTCCTGGAGGTCATCCGGGATCGTGATGCCAAGCTTGCCCAGGCTGACGGCAAGATCCCCATCGAGGAGTTCGAATACAAGGTGCGCCGCCTGATCAACGATTACATCCGTCCGCCCAAGAACGAATACAAGCTCGACAGGGCCCTCTGGTGGATGGACCGTTTCAAGAAGGAACTCAGGACAGACGTCAGGATCGCCAACAAGCACGATCTGTTCAAGGCCTATGAGGTCGAGAACATCATCCATTGTGCGGCCATGAGCGCCCTGGCCTCCAAGGAACGCAAGGAAAGCCGCTGGGGCCTCTGGCACATGCGCTCCGACTATCCGATGAAGGATGATGAACACTGGATGAAGCACATCGTGCTGAAGCAGGGGGATTCGTTTGATGATATCCGCATTTCCTATGCGCCAATCATAAAGATGTAGGTGTGTCATGAGCGCTGAAAACATCCTTGAAGCCTTGACGGACAATATCGTCGTCGACAAAAGCAAGTGCATTTTTTGTGGCCACTGCGCTGAAAAATGCGTGCTGGACAATATCCGCATCAACCGGGCTCCCTGTTCC
Organism: Desulfovibrio piger; assembly: GCF_951793255.1. NCBI lineage: Bacteria > Pseudomonadati > Thermodesulfobacteriota > Desulfovibrionia > Desulfovibrionales > Desulfovibrionaceae > Desulfovibrio > Desulfovibrio piger. Next base: position 2,534,729 of record NZ_OX636706.1, on the reverse strand, counting down.
GGGGCCTGTCCTCTGGGGCTCAATGTCCAGGGGTACGTGCAGCTCATCGCCAGGGGCCAGGAAGACCGGGCCCGCCAGCTGATCGCTGATGTGCTGCCTTTTGCCCCCGTCATCTGCAGGATCTGTGACCACCCCTGCGAGCATGCCTGCAACCGCCGGGACGTGGACGGGCAGGCGGTCAGCATCAACGGGCTCAAGCGCTATCTTTTTGCCGGTATGCCGGATGGGGAACTGTGTCCGGCTGCCGCGACAGGCAAAAAGGTGGCCATCGTCGGTGCCGGGCCTGCCGGTATGCTGGCCGCATATGACCTGCGCCGGGCCGGGCATGACGTCGCCGTCTATGATGCCGCCCCGAAGGCCGGCGGTCTGCTGCGCAGCGTCCTGCCGCTCTGGAAGCTCCCTGACAGCGTGCTGGACGGCCAGATCGCCATGCTTGAAAAAGGCGGTGTGACCTTCCATCTGGGACAGCGCATCGACAAGGCGGGCCTGGAGGCCCTGCAGGCTGCGCATGATGCGGTCATCCTGGCCCTGGGTGCCGGGGAGGGGCGCGCTTCGGGCATCAGCGGCGAACAGCTGCCGGGGACCTTGCAGGCTCTGGATTTCCTGACCCGCGTCCGCTCCGGGCAGGGCAGGGAACTTTCCGGCAACGTCGTGATCGTGGGCGGCGGCTATGTGGCGCTGGATTGCGCCCAGGCGGCGGTCCGCTGCGGTGCGGAAAAGGTCCTGGTCGTCTATCGCCGTACGGTGGACGACTTCAAGGCCGACCGCGAAGACCTGGAAAAGGCCAGGGCCCTGGGCGTGCGCTTTGCCTTTACCTGGGCCCCGGAACGCATCACTGACGCAGGCGGGCTGACACTGTACTGCCGTCACGATATGGCAAAATTGCCCGGCCAGTGCGTGGACTATCCCGATTTCGATCCTGATGAGGAACGGGCCTTCCCGGCGGATACCATCATCTGGGCCATCGGCCAGCAGCCGGACAGGCAGCTCGTATCCCTTGCGGGAGGCGTCAGCGTCGATCCCGTCACCCTGCAGGCAGGCGAAAAGCCCCTCTTCGTTGCCGGGGACATGGTGGGCGGGGCTTCTTCCGCCATTCGGGCCATGGCATCGGGGCGGCAGGCGGCCACATCTGTCCTGCGCCTGCTGGAAGGCAGCGACCTGTACTATGAACGCAGCTATCCCGGTCCCTTCATTGATGATTATGTTCTGGACATCGCGGAGCCCTGCCGTCATGAACGGCAGCAGGGCAGTGGTCATGTGTGCACGGGCAAGGGCGATTTTGCGGAGACGACGGACGTCTTCACCGCGGAACAGGCCCGTACCGAGGCCTCGCGCTGCCTTTCCTGCGGCGGGCCGACCGGCCATTACCGCAACTGCTGGTTCTGTCTGCCGTGCGAGGTGGAGTGCCCTGAACAGGCATTGTATGTGAATATTCCCTATCTGCTTCGTTAAGCCCCTAAAGAGCGGGGACATTGTGTTCCGGCCTGCATTATACAGGAGACAGGTATGAAAAAGATTCTTGGTCTGATTCTGGCAGTTGGACTTATGCTGGGTGCCTTGCCCGCGCGGGCGGAGTACCCTGACAAGGCCATTACCTGTATCGTTCCGTTTGCTCCGGGCGGAGCCGCCGACATCACGGTGCGGATGGTGGCGGACTATTTGTCCAAAGAGATCGGCCAGCCTCTGGTCATCGTCAACAAAGGCGGGGGGAGCGGCATCCCGGGCCTGAATTTTGGCCTCAAGGCTCGTCCCGACGGATATACGGTACTGGGAGGTTCCATAGGCAATGCGTTCGTCGCCACGTATTTTCTGGGCGCGCCCGCCTATGACATGGACAAGATCGCCTTCGTGGGAGCGTACATGCCCCACGACCGCCTGCTGCTCACCCGGCCCGACAAGCCCTACAAGACCTGGCAGGAGCTGGTGGAATATGCCCGGACCCATCCCGGTGAAGTAGCCATCGGGCACGGTGCCAGCCAGGAAGGTCTGGAAGTGGTCAAGGCTGCCGGCATCAAGGAAGGCGTCTCGTTCAACCAGGTGATGTACAAGAGCGGCGGCCCGGCCACGGCGGATCTGCTGGGCGATCACATCGACGTGTGTGACCTCGGTACGGGTACGGCCGGCTTCCAGGCCGCCCGCAAGGGGGACCTGATCATCATCGCCAACCTGGGCACGGCTGAAGTCCCCTTCTTCCCCGATGTGCCCAAGCTGCGTGATATGGGCGCCCCCTTTGCCACGTCGCTGATGTACGGCTTTGCTTTCCCCAACGGGACGCCGGAAGCCATCCGGCTCAAGTGGGAACAGGCTCTGGCCAAGGTCATGCAGAACAAGGAGCTCCTGGACAAGATGCACGCCGCAGGCTTTACCCCTGCTTTCCTCAACGGCAAGGAATACCGGGAATTTTCCCGTAACTCCACCATCGCCGTGCAGGAGATGCTGAAGTACAACAAGCAGGGGAGCAAGAAGTAGAGCAGCCAACCGTCCCGGAGGCCCCGCCTCCGGGACAAGATGGAGGAAGCGATGTCTGTCGACCGCCTTATCGGGGGCCTGTTCCTGTTTGCCTGCCTCCTGCTGTGGTTCTGGATCATCCCGCAGCAGGTCGTCGGAGAAGAACAGGCATTTTATCCCAGATTGACAGTGATCCTTGTGGCCATCCCTGCGGCCCTGATGTTCCTGCGGAACAAGGGGCGGCGGATCACCCTGGCCTTTTTCCGGGAAGGTTCCGACATCTCGAAGGACCTTGCCGTCAAGATCCTGGTACTTGTCCTGAGTTATATCGTTTTTTTGCTTTGTGTTGAAAAGATCGGTTTCTTTGTTTCGAGTGCGGTCTTTTGTCCTTTGTACATGCTGTTCTTTGCAGAAAGGAACTTCTGGAGGATATCTCTGACGACATGCGGGCTGCTTGGCGGGATCTACATCATCGTGGTCCAGCTGCTCAAGTATCCCCTGCCGGCCGGCCTTCTTTTTTAGCTGATCGTTTTCCCGGAGCGGAATATGCTTGAGAATCTCATGGGTGCCCAGGATCTTGTCCTTTGCTGGGAGAATTTTTTCTGGGCATTTGTCGGTGTTTTTTGCGGGGCCATCATGGGGGCCATCCCCGGTCTGACGGATACCATGGCCATCGTGCTCCTGCTCCCGTTCACGTATTACCTGGGGCCCATCCCCGGCATCGCCATGCTCATGGGCCTTTCCAAGGGCGGCAACTTTGGCGGTTCCCTTCCCGCCATTTTGTTCAACATCCCGGGGACGCCCCAGGCCATGTGCACCACCTTCGACGGTCATCCGCTGGCCATGCAGGGCAAGAGCGGCAAGGCTATGCAGACGGCGCTGTTTTCTTCGGTCACGGCCGATGCCCTGTCGGACCTGGTGCTGATCTTCCTTGCTGCTCCGGTAGCCGCTGTCGCCCTGCATATCGGTCCGCCGGAATACAGCATGGTGGTGCTGTTCTCTCTTGTCGTCATCTCCGTGGCTGCCACGGCCGACCCCTTGCGGGGGCTGCTGTCCACCGCCCTGGGGCTGCTGCTGGCCACTGTCGGCACTGACCCGGAATACGGTACCCTGCGTTTCACCTTCGGGATCATCGAACTTTCTGACGGCATCAGCCTCATGCCCATGGTCATCGGCCTGCTGGCCTTTTCCGAAGTGTTGCTGCAGGCGGAAAATTACTTCCGGCAGCGGCTCAACGGGAAGGGGGCGATGCAGCAGGTGCCCGTCAGCTCCGATCCTGACGACAACCGCATGACGGGCAAGGAATTCAAGATGTGCCTGCCCACGATCGGGCGTTCGACCGTGATCGGCTCCATCGTCGGCATCGTGCCTGGTATCGGGACCACTGTCGGGGCGTATCTGAGCTATCTGTGGGCCCGGCGCAAGTCGAAGACGCCCGAAAAGTTCGGCAAGGGGGCTCTGGAAGGCATCGCGGCCTCGGAAGCGGGGAACAATGCCGTCAACGGGCCCAACCTCGTGCCCCTCGTGACTCTCGGCATCCCCGGCAACCTGGCTGCGGCCCTGATCCTGGGGGGCTTCATGATCAAGGGGCTCGTTCCCGGTCCCCGCTTCATGGAAGACCACGCCCCGCTGCTCTATGCCCTGTTCGCGGTGCTGTTCATCTCCAATATCTTCACCCTGTTCGTGGGGTCGTTCTTCATCCGCTATGCGCGCAGGCTGACCAACATTCCCCGTTCCGCCCTGTATGCCTGCATCCTGGTTTTCAGCATTCTGGGTTCCTATGTGTATAACGGCAACGTCTTTGACGTTTGGGTCATGTTCTGTTTCGGCATATTCGGCTATGTCCTGATCAAGATGTCCCTGAACCTGCCGACGCTCATCGTGGCCTTTTTCCTTGGCGAACTGCTTGAGGAGAAGGTCCGCCAGACCCTGCTGATATCCAACGGCGACTGGACGGTGTTCTTCACACGTCCTCTGGCCTTGCTGTTCATCGTTTTGACAGTCGTCGTCACCTATCTGTACATCGCCAAGATCAAAAAGGCGGCAAGCAGGGTCGTTGAGTAAGAAAGAGCGGCCGGCGGTCCCCGTGACACTGCCGGCCGTTTTTTTGTCTGCAAAAATCGGAGGGCCGTCGCCGCCATGGAAGGCCATGTTTTTGGGTACCGGGGCTTGACCGGGCTCGGTGAAATGCGCCACAATCACTGCTGCAATTTCTTGCAAAGTTACAGTATATCAACTTGTTGAGTATGCATCAGCGCAACAGGAGGGCTGCATGAAACGTCTGACCGTCATCGGTGGTGGCCCCGGCGGCTATACGGCGGCTTTTGCCGCTGCCCGCGCGGGCATGGAAGTCACGCTGGTGGAGGCTGCCCATCTGGGCGGGACCTGCCTCAATTCCGGCTGCATCCCCACCAAGACCCTCAAGGCTTCGGCCGAAGCTCTGGAGACAGCCCTGCGCCTGGCCGAGTTCGGCATCACCTGCGAAGGGACGCCCCGTGTGGATCCGGCCGCCGTGCTGGCCCGCAAGGAAAAGGTCGTCGGCATCCTGCGCGGTGGTCTGGAAAAGGCCTGCGCCCGTCTCAAAGTACGTCTGTGCACCGGTCACGGCAGGGTGCTGGATGCCCGTCATGTGGAAGTGACCATGGCCGACGGCAGTATGGAAGTGGTGGAGAACGACGCCCTCATCCTGGCGACCGGCTCCCGGGTGGCGGAGCTGCCCGGTCTGTCTTTTGACCACACCCACATCCTGAGCAGCGATGATGCCCTGCAGCTGGACCGTGTGCCGCAGCGCCTGATCATCGTGGGCGGTGGTGTCATCGGCTGCGAGATGGCGTGCATCTACCGTGCCTTCGGCGCGCAGGTGACCGTGGTGGAAGGACAGGACCGTCTGCTGCCCATGCCATCCATGGATGCTGAGGTCAGCACCTTGCTGCAGCGCGAGATGAAGAAGCGTCGCATCGCCTGCGAGCTGGGCCGTACCCTCAAGGACGTGCGGGTGGAGGATGGCGTGGTCCGTGCCACGCTGACGGCCTCTCCCTTCGTGGAGAAGCCCACGCCCGCCCAGCAGAAGGAAGTGCCTGTGGAAGCCGACATGGTGCTGGTGACCGTGGGCCGTTGCCCGGCCACGGAAGGCCTGGGGCTGGCCGAAGCCGGTATCGGGACCGACCGCCGCGGCTGGGTCGTGGTGGACGATGCCCTGAAGACCTCCCTGCCCGAAGTGTACGCCATCGGTGATTTGCTGGGCCCCTCCCGTGTGATGCTGGCCCATGTGGCGGCCATGGAAGGCCTGTGCGTGGTGGAGAGCCTGTGCGGAAAACCGCGCGCCATGCGCTATGATGCCGTGCCCTCCGGCGTGTTCACCTCGCCCGAAGTGGGCAGCGTGGGCCTGAGCGAGCAGCAGGCCCGTGAGCAGGGGCTGGACGTGCGTTGCGTCACCTTCCAGATGCGCGAGCTGGGCAAGGCCCAGGCCATGGGCGAACTGCCGGGCTTCTTCAAGCTGGTGGCCGCTGCGGATGGCGGTCGTCTGCTGGGGGCGCACATCGTGGGTGCCCATGCCTCCGACCTGGTGGCGGAAGCCGCCCTGGGCGTGGCCAACGGCCTGACCCTGGAACAGGTGGCCCATACCATCCATGCCCATCCCACGCTGGCCGAAGGCCTGTACGAGGCCGCGCTGCTGGCGCAGGAGGCATAGGAGGCCCCATGCACTGGTTGTTGCTCCTGCTGGCCATCGGCTCGGAGATCGTGGCCACCTCGGCGTTGAAGGAAACACAGGGATTCACCCGTTTGTTGCCGTCGCTGCTCTGTATCGGCGGCTATGCCCTGGCGTTCTACCTGCTCTCGGTGGTGGTCAAATATGTACCCGTGGGCATAGCCTATGCCTTGTGGTCAGGCATAGGGGTGGTCATCGTTTCCCTGGTGGGCTGGTTCTTCTTCCACCAAAAACTGGACCTGCCGGCCATGATCGGGCTGGGCCTCATCGTTGCCGGAGTGGCGGTCATGCATCTTTTTTCCAAAAGCATGGAATTGTGACGAAGAGGGCGGCAGGAGACATCCTGCCGCCCTTTCTTTTCAAGGGGACGCACTTTGTCCAGGGATACCGGCCCTCGTCAAACTGGCCGGCATCCGTCAGCTGTTCCTGCTTTTCCGGAACAGCGGGCACATGTGAAAGAGGAGCTGCTCCGCAGAAGCCTTCCTCTTAGGCAGGCAGCAGGCCTGCCTTCCGCAGCCAGGATTCCACCTGCTGGCGGGCACCGTCCACCCGGCTGCCGCGTATGGCCAGCCCCTCGCCTGGCTTCGCGGAAGGGCAGAGGCGGCGCAAGTCGGCAGGCGCGCTGCCGAGGCCGGAGCCTTCGTGCGTGATGAAGGGGATGAGCGTTTTCCCGTCCAGGGCAGCCGTGGACAGGAAGGTGCGCACCGGTCCGGCAAAGGTGCCCCACCAGCTGGGCGATCCCACGAGGATGACGTCATAGCGGCTGACCATATCCAGCGGATTTTTCAGCGGCGGCAGGAAGCCCTGCTGTTTTTCCTTTTTTGCCTGGCTGACGACCGTATCATAGTCGCGGGGATAGGGCGTGACGGGTTCCAGATCCAGCAGGTCACAGCCGGTCAGGGCCTGGATGTGCCGGGCGATGGTGCGCGTATTGCCCGTATGGGAATAAAAGACGACGAGCATGCGTTGTGCCTCCTGCGTTTGAGGGGCAGCGTGGCCCGTGCCCGGAAGGAACAGGCCGCCTGCGAGGGATGCGAGGGCCATCAGGATCTGACGGCGTCCGTTGTTGTACTTTTCCATGCTGTTCTCCTTTATGCTCAGCGGCCGGCGTACTGGCTGTCGGTAACAGGTTCCAGCCATTCCACGACCTTGCCGGGCTCTGTTTCTTCACAGATGGAGATATGCGTCATGGCACTGCCGGGAGCGGCGCCGTGCCAGTGCTTGACCTTGGCGGGGCAGATGACCACGTCCCCGGCCTTGATTTCCTGGATGGGCTTGCCCCATTCCTGGGTCAGGCCGACCCCGGCGGTGACGATGAGCACCTGTCCCACAGGATGGATATGCCAGTGGGAGCGGGCGCCGGGTTCAAAAGTGACGCTGCCGCCGCTGGAGCGCATGGCGTTGTTGGCGGCGTACAGGGGATCGATGCGCACGGTCCCGGTAAAAAAACGGGGGGAGCCCTTGATGGGCGTCTGCTGCCCGCAGCGGATGATCTCCTGGCCGGGCTCCCGGGCGGAGACGCTGGAGGGGGCGGTGGTGCAGACAGCGGCAAGCAGGCCGCCGCAAAGGGCGAGCAGGGAAACGAAACGTCGCATGACATGACCTCCTGTCAGGACAGGGAAACAAGATCGTAGCGGGCATGGCCCATGCCCAGGGTCTCCATATATTCCAGCTGGCGCAGGCCGCTGCAGCTTTCGATGCGTTCCACAAGATCGCGGCGCTGCTGTTCGGGCAGGGCGTAGACCATGTCCACCGAAGCCTGGTCCACGGCCAGCAGGTCGGTGGATGCCAGGATGCCGATATCCGGGGCGGTCGGTTCGGCGGCGCTGGTCCCCGCGCAGTCACAGTCCACGGACATACGGCGCAGGACATTGATGTACGCCATATGCCCCTTGAAATGGGTGGTGATGGCCTTGCCGCCCTCCACCATGCGCTCCATGAACAGCGGCCCTCCCGCCCACAGGTTGGTACCGTCGCTGTGCAGCTGCGCCTTGCCTGTCTTGCCGGAGGCGCAGCCGATGGCGATATTCTTGAGCGAACCGCCAAAACCGCCCATCACGTGGCCCTTGAAGTGGGTCAGCACCAGCATGGAATCATAGTTGAGCAGGTTCTTGCCCACGGCCACTTCCTTAAGGTGCCGCCCGCCGGGGATGGGCAGGGAGACTTCGCCGTCGGCATCCATGATGTCCACAGGGCAGAAAGTCCAGCCGTTGGTCCGCAGGGTCTCGCGGTGGCCTTCCGTGGTCTGGCGGGGGCTGGGGTAGAGGACGTTGCACTCCACGATGCTGCTCTTCGGGATGCGGGCTTGCAGGGCCCGCACCATGTCGCGCGGCAGGATGTTGGGGCCGTGGGGCTCACCGGTATGGAGCTTGATGGCGATGCGCCCCTGCAACGGGGCACAGACCCTTTCGTAGATGCGCAGCAGGCTCTCCGTGGTGATCTCGGGCGTGAAGTACACGGTGGCCTTATCCTCTGCGGGTCGGGCTTGCAGCGGCAGGCCGTGGACAGCCAGGGAGCCCAGGGCAAGGCTGCCCGCCTTGATGAACTGTCTCCGGTTCACGGACATGGCATTTCCTCCGTAGTTGGGTAGGGGACATCAGCGCGAGGCGAGCACCTTTCGGGCCACGGTGCGGGCCGCATCCGCCTCCTGCCTGCCGACACGGGCAGCCAGCAGGTCAAGGAAGCCCTCCAGCTCTTCCGGGCTCAGGCCGCAGTTCATGGCCCCTCCCATATGGAATTGCAGCTGGCCTCCCAGCCCGGGCAGGCTGGCCAGAGCGGCGATGGTGCACAGTTCGCGCGCTTTGCGGTCGAGCACGTCACGGGCGAAGATGTCCGCAAAAAGATGTTCCTTCAAAAAGGTATCGATGACCGGGGCAAAAGCCAGGACGCCGGACGGGGGCTGGATCTCCTTTTGTCCGGCTAGGTCGGCCCGGACACGGGCGCCGTACGCATCCCGGTCTAGGGTGGAGGGCAGGGGAGAGGCGGCTTTTCCTTCCACATCCGTGATGCCACGGGCACGGCGCTGCTCCAGGACTTCCATGAAGACCTGCAGCCCGTTCAGACTGCGGGGAAAGCCGACGTAGGCATACAGATGGGTCAGGACTTCCTTGATTTCATTGATGGTCAACCCGGCGTCCAGTGCCTGGCCCAGGGCAGGGCGCAGGCGTTCCAGATCACCATTGGCGGTGTAGGCGGACACGAGCACCATGCTCTGCTGCCGCCCGTCCAGTCCTTTGGCAGGACTGTTTCCCGCCTGGAGCAGCGGGAACAGGAACATCAGGATGACCAGAAGGGGAAGAAGGGATCTGCGTCGCATGGCAAGCTCCTTGAGGAAGATCATGGAACGAACCTAGCGCGGCCGCAGTGAGGGGGAAATATCAAATCGACGCTAAAAATTGTCCAATCGTCGCAAGGATGATCGAAAGGCAAAGAAGGAGTCAGGGAGGCATCCGGGTTGCGGCAGGATCCTGCTGTGCTTCTGCCCCTGTTGCCGGGAGGCATAAAAAAAGGGACGGCTGTCGCCGTCCCTGTGAAGATCATCGGCCTGATGCGGCTAGACGTTGAACAGGAAGTGCATGACGTCGCCGTCCTGCACCACGTATTCCTTGCCTTCCACGCGCAGCACGCCGTCGGAGCGGCAGGCGGCTTCGCTTTCGTGGCTCATGTAGTCGGCGTAGGAGATGACTTCGGCGCGGATGAAGCCGCGTTCGAAGTCGGTGTGGATGACACCGGCAGCCTGGGGAGCCTTCCAGCCCTTGTGGATGGTCCAGGCGCGCACTTCGTCGGGACCGGCGGTGAAGTAGCTGCACAGGCCCAGCGTATCGTAGCCGGTACGGATGATGCGCACCAGGCCGCTTTCCGAGATGCCGTAGGAGGAGAGCATCTCGGCCTGTTCCTCGGCGGAAAGGCCCTGCAGCTCTTCTTCCAGCTTGGCGCAGATGCAGGCGAAACCGGAATGGCGTTCTTCGGCCAGCTGCTGCACGCGGGCCACAAAGTCGTTGCCGTCGGCCACGGCGGCTTCGTCCACGTTGGCGCAGTAGATGACGGGCTTGGCGGTCAGCAGGCCCAGTTCACGCCAGGACTGGAGGAAGGTCTCGTTGTCGGGCAGTTCGAAGGAGCGGGCGCCGTTACCGGCATTGAGGTGCTCCAGCAGGCCCTGCATGATCTCTGCGGCGGCCTTGGCGTCCTTGCTGCCCTTGGCCATCTTCTGCAGCTTTTCCAGGCGGCGTTCCACGCTCTGCAGGTCGGCCAGCAAAAGTTCGGTCTCGATGGTATCGATGTCGCGCAGGGGATCCACGCTGCCGTCCACATGGGTGATGTTCTCATCCTCGAAGCAGCGCACCACTTCCACGATGGCGGCGCATTCGCGGATGTTGCCCAGGAACTGGTTGCCCAGGCCTTCGCCCTTGCTGGCGCCGCGCACCAGACCGGCGATGTCGATGAAGTCCACGCTGGCGTGGATGGTCTTCTTGGGCGAGACCTTGGCCGAAAGCGCGTCCACGCGCTCGTCGGGCACGGCCACGGTGGCCTTGTTGGGTTCGATGGTACAGAAAGGATAGTTGGCGGCCTGCGCGTTCTGAGCCTTGGTCAGGGCGTTGAACAGGGTGGATTTCCCCACGTTGGGCAGACCCACAATGCCGATGCTGAGGGACATGGCCTCTCCTTGCGGGCTTGGAAGTTCAGGGCCATGCGCCGGTGGCGCAGGCGGAAAAAAGGCGCAGGAGCGCCCGGAACATGTCGTTGGAATGGGGAGTTTATAGGCAAAAGCCGTACGGCTGGCAAGTGCGGCGGCAGCGGAAGGCCGCATGGGCCGCGCTGGAGATGGACAGCCTGCCCCGGCGTGCGGCATGATTCGGTGTCCTGGATGCGGGGGATGGCGCCGCCATGTTTCCGGCCCCTACAGGACTTGGCTTGCCTGCTGAAATAGCATAAGACACTGGCGGCACTTTTGTTGCAAACCAATTTTTTCGAGGTCTGCCATGCAGGAAAAACGTATCAGCCGGGGTATCAGGCTGGGTAAGCTGGCCATCGGCGGCGGCGCGCCGGTGATGGTGCAGAGCATGACCAATACCGATACCCGTGACGTGGAAGCCACGCTGGCCCAGATCGACCGCCTTGTGCGCCGCGGTTGCGAAGTGGTGCGCGTGGCCGTGCCCGACATGACGGCGGCCAAGGCCTTGCGGGCCCTGCGTGACGGTTCGCCCGTGCCCCTCATCGCGGACATCCATTTCGACTACCGTCTGGCGCTGGCTGCCCTGGAAGCCGGACTGGAGGGGCTGCGCATCAATCCCGGCAACATCGGGCCCCGCGAGCATGTGGATCGCGTGGTGGATGCCGCCAAGGCCAACGGCGCTGTCATCCGGGTGGGCGTCAATTCCGGTTCCGTGGAAAAGCATCTGCTGCAGAAGTACGGCGGCCCCTGCGTTGAGGCCATGGTGGAGAGCGCGCTCAGCCATGTGCGCATGCTGGAGGACCGGGGCTTCTACGATACCAAGATCTCCCTCAAGTCCTCTTCGGTGCTCGATACCATTGCGGCCTACCGCCTGCTGGCCAAATCCTGCGACTATCCGCTGCACATCGGCGTCACCGAGGCGGGCGGGCTCATGCGCGGCACGGTCAAGTCCGCTGTGGGCCTGGGTATTTTGCTGCACGAGGGCATCGGCGACACCCTGCGCGTCTCGCTCACGGCCGATCCTGCCGAGGAAGTGACCGTGGCCTGGGAGATCCTGCGGGCCTTAGGGCTGCGCCGTCGCGGGCCGGAGATCATCTCCTGTCCCACCTGCGGGCGCACGGAGATTGACCTCTTCGGTCTGGCGCGTGCCGTAGAGGATGCGCTGGCCGAATCCACGGCGGACATCAAGGTCGCGGTCATGGGCTGTGTGGTCAACGGTCCCGGTGAGGCCCGCGAGGCCGATCTGGGCGTGGCCGGCGGCCGCGACAAAGGCATCATTTTCCGCAAGGGGGAAGTCATCCGTTCCGTCAAGGGACAGGACGCCCTGCTCGCGGCTTTTATGGAAGAACTTCAACGACTGCTTAAAGAAAAGGAAACTCACTGATGCGTTTCAGCTCCACCTACATCCCCACGCTCAAGGAATCCCCTTCCGAAGCGGAAGTGGTCAGCCACAAGCTGCTGCTGCGCGCCGGCATGGTCCGCAAGCTCACCTCCGGCGTGTACATCTACCTGCCTCTGGGCCTGAAGGCCCTGGAAAACGTGCAGCGCGTGGTGCGCGAGGAAATGGACGCCGCCGGTTTCTCCGAGCTGCTCATGCCCATGGTCATCCCCGGCGACCTCTGGAAAGAGACCGGCCGCTGGGAGTACTACGGCAAGGAGCTGCTGCGCTTCAAGGACCGCAACGACCGCGATTACTGCCTTGGCCCCACGCATGAGGAAGTCATCACCGACCTGGTGCGCGGCGAAGTGCGCTCCTACCGCCAGCTGCCCGTGCGTCTGTACCAGATCCAGACCAAGTTCCGCGACGAGATCCGTCCCCGCTTCGGCCTGATGCGCGGCCGTGAATTCGTCATGAAGGACGCCTATTCCTTCGATTCCAGCGATGCCGGTGCCGACGAAAGCTACAAGCTGATGTACGACGCCTACTGCCGCATCTTCAAGCGTCTGGGCCTGCGCTTCCGCGCCGTGGAAGCCGACACCGGCTCCATCGGCGGCAATTTCTCGCACGAGTTCATGGTGCTGGCCGATACCGGCGAAGACACCATCGCCGCCTGCACCGAATGCAGCTACGCCGCCAACGTGGAACGCGCCGAAGTGGTCTGGAACGGCACCCCCTGCACCGAGACCTGCGCCCCCTACGAAAAGGTCGCCACGCCTGCGGCCCACACCGTGGAAGAAGTGAGCGCCATGCTCAAGGTGGCTCCTTCGCAGGTGGTCAAGACCATGCTCTTCGTGGTGGACGGCAAGACCGTGGCCGTGCTGGTGCGCGGCGACCGCGAAGTCAACGACATCAAGCTCAAGAACCTGCTCAACGCCACCACCGTGGAACTGGCTCCGGCCGCCGTGGTGGAAAAGGTCACGGCCGCGCCTCTGGGCTTTGCCGGTCCCGTGGGCCTGGATGTGCCCATCTACGCCGACCTCGAGCTGCAGGGTGCCACCGATTACGTGGTGGGCGCCAACGCCGCTGACGCGCATCTGGTGCATGTGGACCTGCGCCGCGACGTGAAGGTCACGGCCTACGCCGACCTGCGCTGCATCACCCTGAGCGACCCCTGCCCGCGCTGCGGCGGCGCCATCGAGCTGCCCAAGGGCATCGAAGTGGGCCACATCTTCAAGCTGGGCACCAAGTACAGCGACGCCATGCATGCCGTGTATCTGGACGAGAACGGCAAGGAAAACGTCATGATCATGGGCTGCTACGGCATCGGCATCTCCCGCGTGGTGGCCTCCGCCATCGAACAGAACCACGACGAGCACGGCATCATCTTCCCGCCCACCGTGGCTCCTGTGGAATGCATCCTGCTCAACCTCGACCCCGGCAAGGAAGAAGTCCGCGCCAAGGCCGAAGAGATCTACGCCATGCTGTGCAAGGCCGGTGTGACCGTGCTGCTGGACGACCGCGAAGAGCGCCCCGGCGTCAAGTTCAAGGATGCCGACCTCATCGGTGCGCCCATGCAGCTGGTGCTGGGCGGCAAGGGCCTGTCCCGCGGCGTGCTGGAATGCAAGGACCGTCGTACGGGCGAAAAGGGCGAACTGCCCGTGGATGCCCTGGAAACCGCGCTGCCCCAGTGGATGGAAGGCGTGCGCAAGGCCTGGGCCGAGCGCCGCGCCTAGGACGGCTGACAGCGGAGCCCCTGCATGCCCGCTGCGTGTGAACAAGAGCGCATCCTGTCCGTCACTGAACTGACGGACAGGATGCGTCGTACTCTGGAGGGGACCTTCCCCTTCGTCTGGGTCCGGGGCGAGATAGGCGAACTGTCTTTCCCCGGATCCGGGCATATCTATTTTACCCTCAAGGATGCCGGTGCCCAGCTGCAATGCGTCTGGTTCCGGGACCGCCAGATGCGCGGCCGGAACTTCGACCCCCTGACCGGCGAGATCTTCGCCGAGCCCCGGCCGGATCCCGTACGTCTGCTGCGGCAGGGCTCCGAATTGTTCTGTGCCGGGCAGATCAGTGTCTACGGGCCGCGCGGCCGATACCAGCTGATCGTGGAACTGGTGCAGGCCGGGGGGCAGGGCCTGCTGGCCCAGGCCTTCGAGGAGCGCAAACAGGCGCTGGCTGCCCGCGGTTTTTTTGCCGCGGAGCGCAAACGTCCTCTGCCTGCCAGTCCCAGCCGCGTGGCGCTGGTGACGTCACCTGCCGGGGCTGCCATCCATGACTTCATGGAACTGGCCTCCGTGCGAGGCCTGGGGGCCGAAGTGCGCCTGTTCCCGGTGAGGGTGCAGGGGGAGGGCGCTGCCGGGCAGATCTGCCGGGCCCTGGACGAGATCAACCGCCAGGGCTGGGCACAGGTCGCGGTGATCATCCGGGGCGGCGGTTCGCTGGAAGACCTTTGGTGCTTCAACGAGGAAGACGTGGCGACCGCCATTTTTTCCTCAAAAATCCCGGTGCTGGCCGGTATCGGCCATGAAGTGGACGTGACCCTGGCCGACATGACGGCCGACGTTCGTGCGGCTACCCCTTCCCACGCGGCCCAGCTGCTCTGGCCCTTGCGGCGCGAATACTGGCAGCGCCTGGACGAGCTTTCTCTGGCGCTGGAGCGCGCACGCCAGGGGTGGCTGCAACGGCAGGAAGACCGGCTCCAGCGTTGCGAGCGCGGCCTGCGCCTGTGTTCGCCCGCCCGTCGTCTTGAGGGGGCGGGGCAGCAATGGCAGCAGTGGCGGCAGCGTTTGCTCCAGGCCGGGGAACGCCTGGTGCGGGATCGTGAGCGCAGCCTGCAGCACAGCCAGGAGCGTTTGCGGGCCCTCACGGGGCCGGGACGGCTGGCACATCTGCAGCAGCGTCTTGCCCTGCTGGAACAAAAGCTTGGCAATGCCGTGCATCTGATGGTGCGCGGTCGTGAGCAGGCCGTGCGGGATTGCACGCGTGAGCTGGCGCGTCTGGGGCAGGAGCGTGTCTCGCATCGCGGGCACGGGCTGGAATGTCTGGAACTGCGTCTGGCGGCCTGCAATCCGCTGGCTCCGCTGGGGCGCGGCTATGCCGTGGTACGCACGGACGAAGGGCGCGTGCTGTCTTCGACCGGGCAGAGCAGCACCGGGCAGGACGTGCGCATCCTGTTACAGGACGGGGAGCTGGAAGCCAGGATCACCGCGGTGCATCCTCATGACGGACAGGGAGGGGAGCATGCCTGAACAGTCTTCTTTTTTCCAACGGCCGGTAAGCGGCATCCTGGGGGCAGCGGTCCTGTTCCTGCTGTGGTCTTTCCCGGCCATGACGGCCATGCATCTGGACGTTCCCGCACGGGCGGCCCGCGGCGACGCCATCCGCGTACAGGTCTCCGGTGACGGACCTGCACGTCCCGTGACCGTCTTTTGGCTGGAGCGTGAGCATGTCATGGCGGCACAGCCGTCAGGGAGCGGCTGGCAGGCGGAGTTCCTGCTGCCTGTCCCGCTGGACAGCAGCGCCAAAAGCCTTGACCTGAAAACGCGGACGCAGGACGGACAGCAGGCGGAGGCCCGCGTGGCCCTGTTCGACAAAAAGCGTCCGGTGCAGGCCCTGCGGGTGGACAAAAAATATGTGGATCCCCCGGCAGAGGTGCGGGAGCGCATCCGCAGGGACCGGGAGAAGGCCGGCAAGGCCCTGGACAACTACAGCCCGGAACGTTTGTGGACGGCCCCTTTTGCGCGGCCTGTGCCGGGGAGCGTTTCCAGCAAGTTCGGACTCAAGCGGGTCTTCAATGACCAGCCGCGCGGCGTGCATCGCGGGCTCGACCTGCGCGGTGCGGAAGGGACGCCCATCCTGGCCTGCGCCGACGGCCGGGTCGTGCTGGCCGACGATTTGTATTTTTCCGGCAATGCCGTATATATTGACCACGGGCAGGGAGTGTTCACTTCTTACCTGCACATGTCCCGTATCCTTGTCCGGCCGGGCGATGTGGTCCGGCGTGGCCAGGTCATCGGCAAAGTTGGGTCCACGGGACGGGTCACGGGGCCGCATCTGCATCTTTCCCTGATCGTCCTGGGACAGGCGGTGGACCCGGAACCTCTGCTGGAAGCGCGTCCCGCTGCCCGGAGATGATGAAGCATGAAAGCCAGAACGAGCAAGAAGAACCTGACCTTTGAGGAGCGCATGGCGCGCCTGCAGGAGATCGTGGAAGCCCTGGAGAACGGGCAGCCGTCGCTGGAAGAGGGGATGGCCCTGTATCAGGAAGGCATGGAATGTTCCCTGCAATGCCGGCGCCAGCTGGAGCAGGCCCGGCAGCAGCTGACGGTCTGGCAGGAAGGACAGGGCCGGGCGTTCCGGCCGGAAGAAAATATGGAAGATCCCCTGCAACAGAGTGTGGAGCAACGATGATGATGTCTACAGAAGCCATGAAATCCCTGCTGAAAGAACGCGGGAAGCTGGTGGAAAGCTATCTGGCGACCTGTCTTGACGGGCAGGAGATGCCGCCCCGGTTGCGGGAATCCATGCTGTACAGCCTGCAGGCGGGCGGCAAGCGTCTGCGCCCTGTCCTGTGCCTGAGCTGTGCCGCCCTGTGCGGCCTGAAGCCGGAGGACGTGTTGCCCTTCGCCTCCGCCATCGAGATGGTCCATACCTATTCCCTGATCCATGACGATTTGCCCGCCATGGATGACGACGATTTGCGCCGCGGCAAGCCCTCCAACCACAAGGCATTCGACGAGGCCACGGCCATCCTGGCCGGGGATGCCCTGCTGACGGATGCCTTTGCCCATATGTGCCGGGTGGAGCTGCCCGCCGGTCAGGTGCTGCGGGCCGTGGCGGAATTTGCCCGTGCCGCCGGTTCGTCCGGCATGGTGGGCGGACAGGAATGGGACATGCTCTACACCGGCCTGCCGCCCGTGAGCATGGCGGAGCTGCGCCGCATGCATGCCATGAAGACCGGGGCCCTGCTGCGGGCCTCCTGCGTGTGCGGTGCGCTGCTGGCCGGTGCTGCGGACGATGTGTGCGAGCGCATCGGCCGTTACGGTGCCGCGCTGGGGGTGGCTTTCCAGATCGCGGACGACATACTGGACGTCGTTTCCGACACGGCCACCCTGGGCAAGCCCGCCGGCAGCGATGCCGAACAGGGCAAGAACACCTATCCTGCGCTGGTGGGGCTT
Source organism: Desulfovibrio piger (assembly GCF_951793255.1). Classification (NCBI taxonomy): domain Bacteria; kingdom Pseudomonadati; phylum Thermodesulfobacteriota; class Desulfovibrionia; order Desulfovibrionales; family Desulfovibrionaceae; genus Desulfovibrio; species Desulfovibrio piger. The sequence goes on along the minus strand of NZ_OX636706.1, from coordinate 2,517,339 downwards.
GACGAAAGCCGCCGCCTGGCCCGCGAACAGGCGGATGCCGCCTGCGCCGCGCTGGCCGGTTTCAGCGGTCCCGAAGCCGAATTCCTGCGCGCCCTTGCCGAGTACACCATCACGAGAGCGGCCTGAGAAATGACGGAAAACACTGCACAGTCCCTGCTGGACAGCCTGACCTCACCGAAACAGGTGATGGATCTTTCTGACGAACAGCTCCCGCTGCTGGCTGCGGAGCTGCGCAAGCGCATCATCGATGTGGTGTCCAAGAACGGCGGGCATCTGGCTCCCTCGCTGGGGGTCGTGGAACTGACCCTGGCCCTGCTGCATACCTTCAACATGGAGCAGGACAAGATCGTCTGGGACGTAGGGCATCAGGCCTATGCCTACAAGCTGCTGACCGGACGCGCTTCCCAGTTCCACACCCTGCGTACCCTGGGGGGCCTCGCGGGCTTCCCGCGCCGTAGCGAGAGCCCCTATGACCGCTTTGGGGTAGGGCATTCCTCTACTTCCATCTCGGCTGCCCTTGGCATGGCCATGGCCCGCGATCTGGCCGGCGGCAAGGAACATGTGCTGGCCGTCATCGGTGACGGCTCCCTGACGGCAGGCGAGGCCTTTGAAGGCCTGAACCTGGCCGGGCATATGGGCCGGCGGCTCATCGTGGTGCTCAACGACAACGAGATCTCCATCTCGCCCAATGTGGGGGCCCTGTCCCTGTTCCTGAGCCGTACGCTGTCCCGGCGCTGGGTGCGGCAGACGCGCAAGGATGTGCTCCAGCTTTTGCGCTCCATCCCCCGCATCGGCCAGAAGCTGGCCCTGTATGCCATGCGCGGCGAATGGAGTTTCAAGTCCTTTTTCACGCCCGGCATGCTGTTCGAGGCTTTCCGCTTCACCTATATCGGGCCCGTGGACGGGCACGACCTGCCCGCCCTGTGCCGTCATTTGCAGATGGCGGCAGCCGTGGAAGACGGACCGGTGCTGCTGCATGTGCGCACCTGCAAGGGCAAGGGCTATGCCCCGGCGGAGAAAGACCCCACGCATTTCCATGGTGTGGGCCACTTTGAGCCGGAAACGGGCCTGCTCATCCCCAGCAGCAACAAAACGCCTTCCTTTACCGGCATCTTCGGCAAGACCCTGGTCGAGCTGGCGGAAAAAGACGACCGTCTGCTGGCCATCACTGCAGCCATGCCCGAAGGCACCGGGACGAACCTTTTTGAAGAGCGCTTCCCGGAACGCTTCGTGGACGTGGGTATCTGCGAACAGCACGCCGTCACCTTTGCCGCCGGTCTGGCGGCCAGCGGTTTCCATCCCGTGGTGGCCATCTATTCCACCTTTTTGCAGCGGGCCTATGACCAGATCGTCCATGACGTCTGTCTGCAGAAACTGCCCGTGACCTTCTGTGTGGACAGGGCCGGTCTGGTGGGCGAGGACGGGGCCACGCATCATGGTGTCTTCGATATCGCCTACTTGCGCCATATCCCCGAGATGACCCTGCTGGCGCCCCGTGACGAGAACATGTTGCGTCATTGTCTGCTGACGGCCACCACGGCCGGTGGGCCCTGCGCCGTACGCTATCCGCGCGGTGCCGGCATGGGGGTCCCGCTGGATGCCGAACTGCGCCTGCTGCCTTCTGCTCAGGGCGAGATCATGCAGGAAGGGGAACGGGTGGCCATCGTGGCCGTGGGCAACCGTGTGCGCCCGGCTCTGGAAGCCGCGGCAGCCATCGAAAAAGAGTTCGGCTTCCGGCCGCTGGTCTTCGATCCCATCTGGCTCAAGCCGCTGCCTGCGGCGCAACTGGCCGAGATCGCCCGCACGTTCGACCGTATCGTCTTTGTGGAAGAAGGCTGCCTGGCAGGCGGTTTTGCCTCGGCCGTGCTGGAGCGCTGGGCCGATGACGGCCTGCTGCGCAGCCAGCGCATCCGCCGTCTGGGTATCGGCGATGCCTTCGTGGAACACGGTTCCCAGGCCCAGTTGCGCGAGCTGGTGGGCCTGCGGGCACCGGATATCATCCGGGCTGTGCGGGAACTGATCCTGAAGGACTGAGCCTTTTATGGCATCAACGAAAAAAGAGGAGCGTACCTTGCCGGTACGCTCTTTTTTTATGTCTGCGGTGGAAAAGGAGGTCGGACGTGAGGCTTGGGGATGGAGAAGCCCGGACATATGCCGTTTCGGCAGAAGGAGGGAACGGTGTACGTACTGCCGTTGAGGGAAGATGTGCCGGGCGGAAGACGGGTTCCTGTGCGGGAGGCAAGCAGGTCACGCTGTTGCCATCAGCGCGTGGCGCAATTCCTCAGCTTTTCCGAACAGTCTGCCGTTTTTCGACGTAAAAGCGGATGCAGCCCCCCTTGAGATGGGCCATGATACTGCCGGGCAGCTGAAAGGTGGTACCACCCCGGCCTTCCTGCCAGGCCTGATCCAGGGCCAGCAGCGTGGCGGAACGGGCCTGGCCGCCGGAGAGCCGGGCCAGCCGGGCCACGGCCCGGTGGTAAAGACGCAGCCGCAGAGCCGCATGCGTCTCCCGCAACAGTGCGCGGGGCAGGGTGATGCTGCCGGGCGCCTCCTGCCAGGGCGTGCGGGCAAGATGGTGTTCCAGCTCCAGCTGCCAGTACTCCCCGTCGATACCTGCCAGTTCCCAGAGATTGAGGCAGCTGTCCTCAAGGCGGGGGTTCTCCTGCCGCAGGAGAGGGAGGAGGGTATGCCGCAGGCGGTTGCGGGTATAGCGGGTGTCCGCATTGCTGGCGTCTTCCCGCCAGAGGATGCCGCAGCAGTGCAGCAGCTCTTTCAGGGCATGCTTGTCCGTGCGGAGCAGGGGACGCAGCAGATGCCGTTCCGCGTCCTCGGCCCGCATGCCGCCCAGTGCCGGCCAGCCGGTACCGCGCAGAAAGCGGAGCATCTGGTCTTCGGCCACATCGCTCCGGTGATGTCCCAGCAGGATGGCTGTAGCGCCGCATGCCTGCCGGGCTTGCTCCAGCAGGGCATAGCGCGCCCGCCGGGCCGCTTCTTCCGTACCCAGCCCCTCCTGTCGTGCCAGCCGGGGCACATCCGCCGTCAGGATGCGGCAGGGGATGCGCCAGCCCCGGCAGAGCCCGGCCACGAAGGCGGCATCTTCGGCGGATTCCGGCCGCAGCTGATGGTCCACTGTCGCCACATGCAGCTGCCAGTCATGCTGGGGGGCCAGCAGGGCCATGATGCATAAAAGGGCTGTCGAATCCGCGCCGCCGGAAACGGCCAGCAACCAGGCATCGCCATCAGCCATCTTCAGGTTGTGACGACAAAAGCGCTCCACATCCAGGCACAGGCGGGCCAGCCGGGAAGGGAGCGCTTGCAGTTCGGGGACGGGGATCATGCCGCAGGGCATTCCGTTTAGTTGGGGATCTTGAGTTCTTTCAGGGTATCCGTGATGTAGTCCATCATGTGCCGCTGCAGTTCGGGCGACGCATAGGCCACGCATTCACAGCGGATGCGGCCCCGGGCGCGCACCAGCAGCTCCAGACGCAGGCTGGTCTCTTCGCATTCCAGCGCCATGACATAGGGGCCGCACTGGCTTTCGTGTTCCTTCTGCACGGCGCTGAGCATATGGGCAGGGATGGGCAGCCAGTAGATGCCGTCCAGACCGGCGCCCAGATCCATGGCATCCAGATGTTCGCACAGACGCTTGGTCTCTTCGGCACGCAGGTCATCGATGAGGAAATAGCGCATTATTCGTGCTCTCCGTTGTTCCGGGCACTACAGGTACAGCCCTGGTCAAGGTTGAAGATGCGGCGCATGAGGCTGATGCGCGGCGCACTGCCTTCCTGCGACATGGTGCCGCGCTTGAGGAACATGATGGGATCGTGGTTCAGTTTGCGGACCAGAGCCAGCGCCATGACCTCGATGGCCTCGCGCGTGGCGTCGTCCACATGGCCCAGACGCTTCAGGGTACGGGCCACTTCTTCATGGGCGGCGTTCTCGCCGTGCTGGATGAGGTCCACGATGGTGGGCTGCACGTCCAGGCTGCACAGCCACTGCCGGAAAATGTCCACTTCCTCGTCCACGATCTCGGCGGCTTTCTGGGCCTCGTCGCGACGGGTGGCCAGGTTCTCTTCCACCACTTCCTTGAGGTCGTCGATATCGTAAAGGTAGACGTTGTCCAGGCCGTTGACGTCGGGGTCGATGTCGCGGGGGACGGCGATGTCGATGAAGAACATGGGCCGGTTCTTGCGCGCCTTGAGCACGCCGCGGATATCGCGGGCACGGATGACGGGATCCGGCGAACCGGTGGACGTGATGATGATGTCCACCTCCGTCAGATGGGAGGCCAGGGATTCAAAAGGCAGGGCCCGGCCATTGAACTGGCGTGCCAGTTCCTCACCGCGCGAGAACGTACGGTTGGCCACCAGGATCTCGTCCACACCGGCCTGGAGCAGGTGGGTGGCGGCCAGTTCGGCCATCTCACCGGCGCCCACCAGCATGGCCTTGTGGTGCTGCATCTCGCCGAAGATGCGCTTGGCCAGTTCCACGGCGGCATAGCTGATGGACACGGCGCTGGAGGCCACGGCGGTCTCGGTGCGCACGCGTTTGGCCACGGAGAACGCCTTGTGCAGCAGGCGGTTGAGGATCACGCCGGTGGCGTGGCAGGCGGCCGCCTTGCGGTAGGCGCTCTTGAGCTGCCCCAGGATCTGGGGCTCGCCCAAGATCATGGAATCCAGGCTGGAAGCCACGGAGAACAGGTGCCGCACGGCATCCATGTTCTTGTAGATGTAGACATAGGGCCGGAGCTCTTCGGGGTCGGTACCGCGTGCGGTGGCCCAGCGTTCCAGGATACGGCCCGCCACATCGCCATGACCGGTGGCAAGCAGTTCCACACGGTTGCAGGTGGAAAGGATCATGGCTTCACCGATGACGTCGTCACACGGCAGGGCCCAGTTTTCCCGGCTGCAAAAATCCACAAGGGCGAAACGTTCGCGCACGTCCACACCGGCGGTGCGATGGTTCAGGCCAACAAGTACGATATCACAATCCATATCAACGTCGGTGGATTAAGGTTTGATGAAGGAATGATGCGTTTCCATCAGGGTATTGACGACCACGATGGAGAAAAGGCTCAGACCGAAGACCAGCACCATCAGGCGGGCAGGTTTGCGGCCGCGCCAGCCGGTGGCCAGACGGCCGTGGAACACATAGGCCATGAGCAGCCAGACGATGATGCTGACCACTTCCTTGGGGTCACCGGTAAAGGTGGCGCCGTAGACGGGCTTGGCCCAGAACAGGCCGGAGACCACACCCAGCGTGTACAGCGGGAACGAGGCCGCCACGCCGAAGGCGTTGATCTTGTCCAGCAGGGAGAGGGCCGGCATGTCCTGCCAGAACCCTTCCATGCGCTGCTTGCTCTTGATGCGCCGTTCCAGGAACAGGAACAGGGAGCTGGCGGCAAAGGCCAGGGTCATGAGGCCCATGCTGAGGAACAGCGCCCCCACGTGCAGGGCGTAGAAAGAGCCCTTGAGCTGGGGAGGCACCTGCACCACGGCAGAAAGGTACGGGGCGGAAACGGCGAACAGGATGAGGGCCAGCGGCGTGGCCAGCAGGAGCAGGGCTTCCTGCTTGTAGCGCAGACGGCTGACAAGGCCGCACAGCAGGACGAACCAGGCCAGCATCTGCAGATAGCCGCCAAGGCTCAGGCCCGTGGGCATGGTCTTGTGGAAGCCGAGCAGGAGGGAAAACGTCTGGCAGACGAATCCCAGCCCCGCCAGCCAGCAGCCCAGCCGCCGCCAGAAGGCATTGCGCAGCAGCATGCCGGCCAGACCGGCCACAGTGGCAGCGCCGTAACAACACAGGGTCAGTAGGGTGGAGGTCTCAGGCGATAACATCAAGCAACTCCGGGATGCGGTCGTGCAGCTTTGGCGGCAGCAGGGCCTGCAGACAGCGCAGGCACGCCTGCCGGTCGCCCTGTTGCAGATGATCCTGCAGGGGCGACTGGGCCAGAGCGCGGAACAGGGCCGTATTGTGCCCTGTCTCGTCGTGCAAGGCAAGGACCATGGGACGCAACCGTCCCATCAGACGGACCATTTTCTGGCGGGCCTCCAGCCAGGTCGTCAGCTCGCCCTTCCAGCGCCGGGAAAGGGCCGGGCTGGCGCCGCCGGTGGAAAGGGCCAGCGCCATGCTGCCGGAGCGGGCCACGGCGGGCACGATGAACGAGCCTTCCGCCGGGGCATCGATACAGTTGCACAGGATATGGCGTTCCCGGCAGAGGAGGGCGATATGCCTGTTGACCTCGGCATTGCCCGTGGCGGCGAAGACAAGCTGACGACCGTCCAGATCTTCGTCACGGAAGGGCCGCTGCTCGAAACGGACGCAGGGCTGCTCCAGCAGCGGACGCAGCTCTGCGGCAGGGGCTTCCATGTCCAGGGCCAGGATCGAGGCCGGTGCGCAATGCAGCAGGCCCTGCAGTTTGCGACTGCCGACGCCCCCCAGACCGGCTACAAGGCAGTGCAGGCCGCTCAGGTCCAGAAAAAGGGGATAGAAATTTTTTTCAGGCGATTCGTGAGGCATGGGCAACGTTCCTGATAGCGGCCCGGACGCACGACAGCCAGCATGCCTCCCAGGAATGGCGGCACACTGGCTGTCGTATCGGCTAAAGCCGGATCAGTTCCATAAAGTAGGGCAGGGTGAAGCCCATGGACAGCAGCAGGCCGATCACAAGGGCAGGCTTCTGGCGCAGCGGAGTGGCGCTGCGCGCGACCAAGGTCCAGAGCAGGGCGGGCACAAGCCAGAGCAGCACGCGGAGGCTCTGGAAGATGGCATCCTGCTGCATGAACACACCGGTGGTCTGCCAGGTCTGCCAGATCTCCAGCCCGCTGGATGCCACCAGCAGCAGCCAGAGCAGGGCCCAGGCATTGCGGGCCCAGCGCGTGCACCAGGGGACCATGGTATTGTAATAGTCCCGGCCAAAGTCATCGGCCTTGCGGCGCAGGAGCAGCCACACGGCGCCAAAGCCGCCGGCAAGGGCAAAGATCAGGGGCAGGGTATAGCACAGGGCGCTCAGGTAAGCCTGACCGAACTGGGGCGTGAACAGCTGCGGGATGGTGATGCTGCTGGCCTCAGGCAGGGAAAGGGCATTGTACAGGCGGGTGACGGCCATGACGCCCACACAGGTCATCAGGCCCTGCAGGAAGGCGATGGCGCCCAGGACGATGTGCAGTACGGGATAATTGGCCAGGAATTTCCAGAGCATGAAGTAGCAGCAGGAAACGATGGCCGCAAAACCGAACATCATCCAGGTGGCTTCGCTGAGCAGGACGATGATGCTGTAGGAGTCGAAACCGTCCAGCGCCATGATGAGCCACAAACGCCCCCCCAACAGCATGAGCCAGCCCAGCAGCATGCTCAGGCAGGCCAGCTGCCGCGCACATTTGTTGTAAGCGGAACGCTTGCGCCGCAGGGCTATGATCTCGCCGCAGATGGCGATGAAGGTAAGGCCGAAATAGGCATAGAGCAGGGCAAAGGGCACAATGATGCTCCCCATGTCCAGCCCTGTCTGCAGCAGCGGATTGTCAGCGATGAAGGCGCGCACGCTCTCTAAAAAGTTCCCCATTGTTCCTCCAAAGATTCACCGGATCCCGGTTCTCCGGCAGGGAGACGCCGAGTTCGTGTTGGTTGTGCCTCAAAAATGGCTGTGCTGCAAGCAGCGCTTGCATTGCCGGAGCGCATCGGGCAGAAAAAAGACAGGAGTCTCCCATGAAAGCACATGCCCTTAGCCTGTCCTTTTTCCTTGCTGTCCTGCCTGCCCTGTCACATCCCGTAGCTGTTCCGGCCGCGGAAGCACAGCAATCGCAGGAAAGCTGGCAGCTGCCGTGGTCCGGGAGCAGCAGGCCCGTACATGCTTACCGTGGCCCTGTGCGTGAGGAGTTCTTGCAGTGTGATCAGGGGCAGTGCCCCCTGCCTGTCCATGATGGCGCCGCCCCTGCTGACGGCACGGCCGGAGGCCCGCCCCCGGCCGTGGAGCCTGGGCCCTCATCCCGTCAAAATGAGGCTGCGGTGCGGGATGATGCTGCAGAAGTGACGGGGCAGTCTGTTGCAAAAGGGCAGGAGGTGCATGCAGGTCACGAAAGCCCCTCCCGGGAAAAAACACCATCCGCGACCGCCGCGACCACCAGTCCCGCTGCTGCCGGGAAGGGCATGACGGCCAGGGCTAAGGATGCCCCCTCCGCACAGACGTCCTCCGCGGATACGTCCGAAAAACGGAAGCCTGTGACTTCTGCCGCCGCTTCCAGACCGGCAGCAGGTACGGCGTCCGGGGCCGCGCGTGCGGAAAAGCCTGCTGCGGTCAACGATGCAGCGCCTGCGCCCGGCACAGACAGCCCGTCCGGTACGGCAACGGCGGACACGTCCGCTCCCGTCACTGATGAAAAGGCCGCTTATCAGGCAGGGCTGGATCTTATATTGTCGGGCCGTCTGGACGAAGGCATGGCCCGTATGCAGGCCTTGCTGGAACAGCATCCTTCCGGGACCTATGCGGCCAATGCCGAGTACTGGCTGGGCGAGGCCCTGTCCAGCCAGGGCCGGAACGAAGAGGCCCTGACGCATTTCCGAAATGTGGAGGCCCGGTATCCCAGGCACCATAAAAATGCCGATGCCCTGTTGCGTACCGGGATGATCCTGAAGCAGCAGGGAGATACGGCAGGCGCCGGCAAGGCTTTCCGGCAGGTGGTGCAGCGTTTCCCTTCGTCCGCAGCGGCTGATCTCATTCGCAAAAAAGGACTGGTGCGGCCATGACGGATCAGGCTCCCGCAGCTCCCTTGTCTGCCCGCTGGATCGATATGGATGACCGCGCCCGGCGTGAATACTGGGCCGGTCTTGCCCTGCGCCATTGCCGCGGGTTGGGGGCCCGTTCCTGCTGCCGGCTGCTCCGCCATTTCGGTTCGGCCTTCGCAGCGCTGGAAGGCAGGGAAAGATGGGCCGATGCCGGGGTGGACAAAGGCAAGGCCGCCGAACTCTCCACAGGCTCATGGCGGGTCACGGCCCGGGCGGAATGGGATGCCGTCCGTGATTTGGACGCTGTCGTCGTCCAGTGGCATGAAGCCGCTTATCCGGCCCTGCTGCGTACACTGCCCGACGCCCCTGTTTTGCTGTACTGCCTGGGGGATCTTTCTCTGCTGGCCAATCCGGCCGTGGCCGTCATCGGCTCGCGCAAGGCCACGCCCCGGGGGCAGGCCCTGGCCGGACATATGGCGGGAGCCTTTGCTTCCTGGGGCATCACGGTGGTCTCGGGCATGGCCTGGGGCATCGACAAGGCGGCGCATGAAGCCGCGCTGGGCAGGACAGGGAGCAGCATCGCCGTCCTGGGGACGGGCATAGATGTCCCGTATCCCCGGGCCAATACCCGTTTATATGACAGGATGGCGGCAAAGGGCCTGCTGGTCTCCGAATTTGCTCCCGGCACACCGGCCCTGCGGGAAAATTTTCCTGTCCGCAACCGCATCATCAGCGGTCTTTCTCTGGGCGTGGTCGTGGTGGAGGCCGCCAGCCGTTCCGGGACCCTCATCACCTCGCGTCTGGCGCTGGAGCAGGGGCGGGAAGTCTATGCCGTACCGGGAGCGGCCCTGTCCGGTCAGAGCCTCGGCTGCCAGGAGCTTGTCCGGCAGGGGGCCAAGCCGGTGTTCGCGCCGGAAGATGTGCTGGAAGACCTTGCCGGCCCATTGCGTGACTTTGGCGTGCAGGCCGACCATCTGACACGGGAAGCCGCAGAACGTCGCCGCCGGGCTGAAGCCGAGGGCACGGGGCTGTCCCGTACGCTTTTTGCCTGCATGCCGCCGGAGACGGACACGCCGCCAAAGGCCGACTCCGGCAACGGGGAAGAGAGGCCGACGCAAGGAGCCGGGGATACGGACACAGTTGCCGCGTCTCCGGCACAGGATACTATCATCCCGCTGCTGCGGGAGCAGGGCCCTTTGCATGTGGATGCCCTGGGGGCCGCCCTGGGACGCAGCCCCGCAGAGCTGGCGCCGGTGCTGCTGGGACTGGAGATAATGGGACGCATCCGGCGCTTGCCGGGCGCACGCTACGAGGCCGTATAGATGGGACGACACATAGAAAAGGATACGGTGGAAGAGGAGCTCGATCCCCGCACTACTCTGGAGATCGAAGCTTTCCTGGCCTGTCTGGACGTGCAGCGGGGCCTTTCGCCTACGACGCAGATCGCCTACGGGACGGACCTGCGCCAGCTGGCCCTTTTCCTCGCACAGCGCGGCGCCAGCCTTGCCCGTCCGGCCGAGGTGAGCAAAAAGCATATCCAGGCCTGGCTGGCCCGTCTGTACGCGCTGGGAGAGGCTAAAAGCTCCATGGCCCGCAAGCTCGCGGCGGCACGGACGTTCTTCCGTTATCAGCAGCGCATGGGACGCACGGAGAACAATGTGGCGGCCCAGGTGCGCAATCCCAAACAGGAGCAGCGCCACCCCCGCGTCCTTAATGTGGATCAGGCCTTTGCCGTGCTGGATACTCCCGATGCCCTGGCCGTGTCCGGTTCTCCCCGCATCCCGCCTGCCACCGGCGATGCCCTGGCGGCCCGGGATCATGCTCTGGCGGAGCTGTTGTACGGATCAGGCCTGCGCATCTCCGAAGCCCTGGGGCTCGATGTGACGGATTTGCGGCTGGAAGAGGGTGTTGCCCGAGTTTTCGGCAAGGGGGCCCGCGAGCGCATGTCACCGTTGTCGGATACGTCCGTGACGGCATTGCGGGCCTGGCTCGAGCAGCGGGGGACGCTGGCTCCCGAACATGAGAAAGCCCTGTTCGTGGGCGCGCGGGGCGGCCGCCTCGACCGCCGTGAAGCCATGCGCCGCATAGAAAGGCTGTGCCGTAACGCGGGCGTGGAGCCCGTCTCTCCCCACGCCTTGCGGCACTCGTTCGCGACCCATCTGCTGGATGCCGGTGCCGATCTGCGCAGTGTGCAGGAGTTGCTGGGGCACCAGCGTTTGACGACCACGCAGCGCTATACGCGGGTCAGTCTGGAGCGGCTGATGCACCTGTATGATGAGGCGCATCCGAGGGCACAGAAAAAATAAAAAAATCACAAGTTCGTCATAAAAATAAAATATAAATAAAAAATGAATAGTTAAATATTGTTTTGCAGGAAAACGAGTCAGGTTTTTTTTTATGGGGGGCTTGGCAAGCCCCAGGTCTTGTGCTAAAGGTAACAAGCGTAAGGCAACTTACACACGTAACTGTGCAACGAAATTCCCAAAGAGGAGATATACCATGGCTGCACTCGTTCTTGGTCACATGAACCCCGATACCGACAGCATCATTTCCGCCATCGCCGCTGCTGACCTGTACAGCAAGCGTGGCTTTGAAGTCACCCCCGCCGCCCAGGGTGCTCCTACCCCTGAGACCGAATTCGTGCTGAAGAAGTTCGGCCTGACCGCTCCTCAGGTTGTGGAAGATGTGGCCGGTAAGGACCTGTACCTGGTCGACTACTCTGACCTGGCCCAGGCCCCCAAGGGCATGGACTCCGCCACCGTGCTGGGTATCGTTGACCACCACAAGCTGGGCGATGTGACCACCTCCAGCCCGCTGGAAGCCTGGATCTGGCCCGTGGGCTGCACCGGCACCGTGCTGAAAAACATGTACGACTTCTACGGTGTGGAACTGCCCAAAGCCATCGCCGGTGGCCTGCTGTGCGCCATCCTGTCCGACACCGTGATGTTCAAGTCCCCCACCTGTACCGAAGCTGACAAGAAGGCCGTGGAAGCCCTGGCCAAGGTCGCCGGCGTGGAAGACGTCATGGCCCTCGGTATGGAAATGTTCACCGTGAAGAGCGCTGTTGACGGCGCCTCCATGTCCGACCTGGTCTTCCGTGACTACAAGGACTTCGACATGAACGGCAACAAGGTCGGTATCGGCCAGCTGGAAGTCGTCGACCTGTCCATCCTCGACAAGGTGAAAGACGGCCTGAAAGCCGAAATCGCCAAGGTCAAGGGCGAAGGCCGCCACAGCGTGTTCCTGCTGCTGACCGACATCATGAAGGAAGGCTCTGAAATGCTGATCGTCTCCGACGATCCCGCCGTGGTCGAAAAGGCCTTCGGCGTGAAGCCCGACGGCGACAGCGTGTGGCTGCCCGGCGTGATGAGCCGCAAAAAGCAGGTCGTGCCCAACTTTGAAAAGGCCTTCAAATAAGGTTTTTGCTCAAAGCTGATATGGGGCCGCTCCTTCGGGGGCGGCCCTTTTTGTTTGGCCAAAGCATAACGAGCTACTGTACTGGGCAGGCAAAAGCTCAGGAGCAGTTCAAGGAGCTTGAGCAGGTAAAGACTGTTTGCCCTGCAGGCTGCTCCTTTCCCGTTTGAAAAATATATCCTCTTGTAGCTGCTGGATGGACTCCCTGCAACTATTGTCACTGCTCCACAGAGGGAAAAGGTCCTCCTGGCTCAAATATGGATCAGTCCTTCAGGCAACAGCACAAGCATGGCACGGCAGCGGCGGCTCTGAAGCGAAGCCGGTTCCCATAGCCCGGTGCTCATGGACGATGTCTCAGGCAGCGGGAAAAAGAGGCACAAGTACCATGAGGGCGTCGGGAAGGTCGGCTATCTTTCGTCTCGATGGGGACAGTAGGGGAAGAGGGCAGGCATAGTGGCAGGGAAAGGGGTACAAAGGAATTTCCCTGTATGCGTTGGACGGCGTCATTGCCTGCCGGGAAGCGAAAAAGCGGCCTGCCCTCCCAAAAGAGCAGACCGCTTTTTGCATATGCTTACGGCGCAAAGAGCGGGATAACGGACGCAGCTCCGGGCTTTTCCGGCGTCTGTGTCGTTTCGCTCCGGCCGCAGAGTTATTTATTGGGGAACAGTTCCCGGGCCTTTTCCGCGAAACGGCGGCCGAAGATTTCGAAATCGGCCTTGCATTCCTCATAATGGTTGCCCACGGCATCCAGAGCCACAGGACCCAGATGGATGTAGGGCTTGCCGTGGGCAGCGCCGCCGGAATAGACCAGCATGCCCTTGACCAGCATATGAGGCAGCAGGGTCATGATGGCCACATCGGCACCGCCCTGGGCATAGTGGGCGGTGGCGAAGACCCCGCCCAGCTTGCCGGCCAGCTTGATACCGCGGGAACCTTCATCGAACCACTGCTTCATCTGCCAGCAGGTATTGGCCAGGTACGTGGGCGTCCCGAAAATGACGCCGGCGCACTGGTCGATGTAGTCGGCATCCATGGCTTCTTCCACGGAAAAGAAGCGGGTCTCGCCGCCAGCAGCAGCCAGACCGCGGGCGATGACTTCGGCCATCTCACGGGTATGGCCGGTCTTGCTGTAATAGATGATGGCAAATTTCATGTTCTGGATCTCCTTCAGGCAGCAGCCATAAACAGGTTGCCTGCCGGTTTACATCTGTCCCAGCATGCGCGGCACGAAGGTCGAAAGATCAGGGAAGATGATGATGACCACCAGGGCCAGCAGGGAGGCAAAAATCAGCGGCAGGGCCGCCTTGCTGATGCGTTCCATGCTGATGCCGCTGATATTGGCGCCTACATACAGGTTCACGGCCACGGGCGGCGTCACCTGCCCCACAGCCAGGTTGACTGTCATCATGATGCCGAACCAGACGGGGTCCCAGTTGAAGTGGGCCATGATGGGCAGCATGAAGGGCAGGAAAACGTAATAGATGGAAATGGCATCCAGCAGCATGCCCGCCAGCAGCAGGATGATGTTGATCATCAGCAGGACGACCCACTGGTTGTCCGAAACAGCCAGAAGCACGGCGGAGCCTTTTTCCACCAGGCCCACAGTGGAGGCCACCCAGGAGAAGAGGCCCGCACAGGTCACCACCAGCATGACTACGGCCGTGGCCCGGATGCTGGCCGCGAAGATCTCGACCAGGATGCTGATGCTGTTGATGGTGCGGTAGATGAACACCCCCACGAACAGGCCGTAAAAAACGGCCACGGCCGCGGCTTCCGTGGGCGTGAACACGCCGCCGTAGATGCCGCCCAGGATGACCACAGGCGTCATGACCCCCCAGAAGGCTTCTTTCAGGGCGGTACCCACGCTCTTGCCGCTGGGCTGGCCCCTGTATCCCCGCTTGCGGGAGATGATGAGCACGGCCGCCATGATGAACAGGGCCACCACGATGCCCGGCACGAAACCGGCGGCAAAGAGGGCGGGCACGGAAACATCGGCCACGCTGCCGTACACGATGAAGGCGATGCTGGGCGGGATGACGATGGCAAGGCCGGAGGTGACGGAAACGGTGGCCGCGGCAAAGGCCTTGTCATACCCGGCCCTGGCCATGCCGGGGATAAGGATAAGGCCCAGGGCCGCCACGGTGGCAGGTCCCGAACCGCTGACAGCGCCCCAGAATGTGGCCACTGCAACAGTGGCCACCGCCAGGCCGCCGGTCATGGAGCCCACAAGAGCTTCCATCAGGGCCACGATGCGTGCGGCGATGCCGGAACGTTCCATGATATAGCCGGCAAGGATGAAGAAGGGGATGGCCAGGAGGGGGAATTTGGCTATGCCTGCAAAAAAGTTGTAGGAAAGCATGCTGAAGCCCAGGTCCCATTGCCAGACGACGACCAGGGCAGAAAAGCCCAGGGCCAGCGCGATGGGCACACGCAGGATCAGCGGGATGGCAAACAGGACCAGCAGCCAGAAAGCCGGATCGTGCAGCAAGGATGTGGTTTCCACACGGGCCTCCTAATAGCTGCCGCTGCGCAGATCAGCGCAGGCACGTTGCAACATGCGAAAAATGGTCAGTACGGAAAAAAGCGGGGTGGCGATGGTATACCACCAGACAGGGACGGCCAGCGCTTCGGAAATGACTTCCAGCTCGTATTCGTCCCGTACTTCCAGCCAGCCCGTCCAGGCCAGGGCCCCGAAAAAGCCGAGGCAGAGCGCCATGGAGAGCAGATAGCAGCAAAAGCGTAGCGACTTGGGCAGGGCATCATACAGGATGCTCATACCCAGATGGCTGCCGTCACGGAAAGAGCGGGCCGAACCGAGCAGGACGATCCAGACGAAGAAGTTGATGGTCAGCTCCTCCGTCCAGGCAAAAGAAAACGGTGTGCAGTAGCGCACGACCACATTGACAAAGGCGATGGTCACCATCACCGCCAGCAGCAGCGCGCCCAGCATCTCTTCCAGGCGCGTATCCAGAAAACGCAGCATCGAATCCATCCGGTGGTTGAAAGGGGGAGGGCCGGGCCCTCCCCACAAAACGAAAAAACAAAATCAGCAAAGCCTGCCGTACGGGGATCGCTCCCTAACGGACGGAGGCCATATCCTCCTCGGCGGCCTTGACAAGGTCGGCACCGATCTTGGCGGTCCAGTCCTTGCGGACGCCTTCCGTGGCCTTGGCCAGGGCGGCGATCTGTTCGTTGCTCAGGCGGGATACCGTCATGCCGTTGGCTTCCATGACCGCGTAACAATCCGTGGTCTCGGGCAGCTTATTGATGCTCTTGAGGTAGGCCAGGGCGGAACCGTCGTCCATGCCCAGACGGGAAAGGGCCTTGCCGTACTTTTCCGTTTCGGCGGCGCATTCCAACAGCAGCTTCTGGTCTTCAGGGCTGAAGGACTTCCAGACGCGGGGGTTAACGCCCAGCATCAGGGGGTCGATGATGTAGTGCCAGTCGCAGTGGAACTTGTGGTAATCCCAGATCTTGAGCGGGATGTTGATGCCGTTGGTGGGGTTTTCCTGACCGTCCACCACGCCCTGCTGGAAGCCGGTGGTGGCTTCGCTCCAGTTCATGTTGACGGGGTTGGCACCCAGGGCACGGAAGGTTTCGATGAAGATGGGGCTGCCCACCACACGGATCTTCAGACCGCGCAGGTCTTCAGGCTTGGTGATGGGGCCCTTGGAGGTGGTCAGCTCACGGAAGCCGTTTTCGGTCCAGCCGATGATCTTGACGCCCTTCTTTTCCACAGCCTGGGTCATCATCTTGCCGGATTTGCCGGCCAGGATGGCATCCATGGCCTTGTAGCGGTCAGACTGCACGGCCAGGAAGAAGGGCAGGGCGGGCAGGTTCAGTTCTTTGATTTGGGGAGACCAGTTGATGGTCGAGGCCAGGGCAAAGTCGATGGCGCCGTTGCGCAGCAGCAAAAATTCCGAAGTCTGCTTGCCGGCCAGCAGCTGGCTGGAGTGATAGACCTTGATGTTGATGCGGCCCTGGCTGCGCTCGCGCACCAGGTCGGCAAAGAACGTACCGGTCATGCCCCAGCCGGAGGTGGCGCCGGGCACGACGCTCAGTTTGTACTCGCTTTTGTACGGAGCTGCCGTTGCCGGCAGGGCCAGCAGACAGGCGCACACGGCCATGACTGCCCAGCGGTAGAAACCTTTCATGAAACATCCTCCTCAGGATAGAACGTCCTGCCGTGGCCACAGGTCCCCACGACACGCGGCAGCATCTCACAACAGCGGCAGAACGAAATACAGCACAGGCAAAATGACGACCAGAGCCAGGGTGGAAAAGATCCACAGCGCATTGGCCATGTCCACATCGAGTCCGAACAGGGCCGGAGGCACCAGGGCCGTCATGGCAACGGGCATGCAGGAAAGGACCGTCACGACCCGGAGCGGCAGCCCCCCGTCGATGCTGCCGAGCCCTGCCAGGGCGGCCAGCGGCACCAGCAGCAGGGGAACGCCGATGAATTTGACGATCGCCAGGGCCGCGGCCTCACGCGCGTAGCAGGATACGCGGGAAAGACGCAGCCCGAGCCCGATGGCAAAAAGAAAAAGCACCGTGGCAAGAAGCATGGCGGCCGCAGCCACGGAGCCCAGCGGCGCGGGACGGGGAACGCCCAGCATGTTGAGGGCAAGTCCCAGCCCGAGAGCTGTCAGGATGAGCAGCAGCACAGGATCAGGCCGGAAGGAGCACAGACGGAACGCACCTTCGCCGCCCCCGAGACGGCGTGCCACAGGAAAGGAGATCCCGAAGTAGAACATTTCTTCGCAGATCCGGAACAATGCCACGATGGCGATGGCCTTTTCTCCAAAGAACATGACGGAGACCAGGGCCCCCACCGCGCCCAGATTGGAGAAGGTCCCGCAGCAATAAAAACTGCCGGTACGCGGCGCATCCAGATGCAGGGCCCGGGCGACACGCAGGGAAAGGAGGCCGCCCCAGATCCAGGAGGCGATGCCCAGAAAGGGAAGGGCCAGCAAACGGGAATCCGGTGAGGGCAGACCCCACAGGGAAAGCATGGCCGAACAGGGAATGAGGCAGAAGACGGCGAAGGTTTGCAGGCGCTTCCGGATGCTTTCCAGCCGGGGACGAGGAATGCACAGCAGATGCTGCGCGGCATGACCCGCGGCAAGACTGAGAAAGATGAGGCAAAGGGAAAGGAGCAACCTGTCCATAAAAACGCGATCCGGATTCTGGCATCGGTGACATGAAGGCCATACATGTCATTTCTGATTCCGATGCCCCTGTCATGCTAGGCGCAGGTCTTTATCTTGTCAAAGCCTATCTGACTGCTTGGAAGATTGTCATGGAGCAGAAGGGCGGGGTAGGCTGTTCGTGCGGGCTGCGCATATGGCCATCATGGAAGATACGTGGCCCTTTCCGGACAAGGCCGGCTCCGTCCGGGCGAAGTTCTTTCTCTTCAAGGAGATATCGATGCAGAAAAAACTGCTTGTTTTTCTTGTCCTGCTGCTGATCCTTCCTGTGGCCTGTATGGCCAGAGATTTCGACGGCTTCCGTGCCGATGTGCCCCCGGGATGGGAGGTCATGGAGGAAAAGGGCGCCATGGTGGGGTTCGTATCGCCCGACAGGGAAGCCATTGTGACCGTGACCGTGGCCTCAGCCCAGGATGTCGATCCGGCAGCCTTCGCTGCCGAGATGGCCCAGGGCCTGGGGGGGAGCGATATCATGGAAGAAGATGGTGTCTACAGCTTCGCATTCGGGGATCATGGTGTGACTATCGTCCATGTTGCCGGTACGGATCTGCGTGTGATCTCCATCATCGGAGGACATCCCGCCCTGGAAGGGCTGATAGACAGTATCGAGTGGCGCTAATCTCCGGAAGGGGGAGCAGCCTTGCAGGATCGCATCCATTGCAAGGCAGATCCTGGTATGCACGGTCTGGCCGGTCGAAAGGATTGCAGGTACGAGGTCGCTCGTAGCGCGTGGCGGTCTTTTGAAGACTCTCTGTCAGGGCAGAAAAAGGCGGACATCCGTTCGTGAAGGGATGTCCGCCTTTTATATTGTCTTCAGCGGGAAAGAGGGCGAGATGCGTGGACATCCTGTCCGGCAGCGCCCGGGGCCTCTCGCCGGGCCTATTTTTTAGTGGCCCTGTCTGGCCGTCAGCGCCCCCCGGTGCGTCCACCAGTGGATCATGCCGACGAACAGAGCGCCGCCGGCGATATTGCCCAGGGTGACGGGGATGAGGTTATGGATGGCAAAGTTGCCCCAGGTCAGACTGGCCAGCGCCTCGGCGGACAGGCCCGAAGCCTTGGCAAAAAGTTCGTTGCCTGCGGCCATGATGCCCGCCGGGATGTAATACATGTTGGCGACACTGTGCTCGAAGCCGGAGGTGATGAACAGCCAGATGGGGAAGAAGATGCCCAGCATCTTGCCGGTCTGGCTGCGGGCGCTCCAGCAGAACCAGACCGCCAGACAGACCAGCCAGTTGCACATCAGTCCCAGGTAGAAGGCGGGCAGAAAGTCCAGGGCGACCTTGCTGGCGGCGATGCGCAGGGTCACACCGCCAAGCATCCCGGCGCCGCTGGCGAGCTGACCGGATGTGACGATCATGTGGGCAAGGAAGAGGCTGCCCAAAAAATTGCCGATGTAGACGAACAGCCAGTTGCGCAGCATGGCTGCCAGGGTGATGCGTTTTTCCGCAAGGGCCATGCACATGAGCGTATTGCCGGTGAAGAGCTCCGCCCCCGTCAGCATGACCAGCATCAGGCCCACGGGAAAGATGGTGCCTGCCAGACATTTGCCCAGACCGTAGGTTTCCGGCCGGGCGAGCAGGTTGAAGGCGGCCATGTTGGAACCTTCCGCAGCAAAGGCGATGAAGGCCCCGGCCCAGAAGGCGAGCACGATCTGACGCACCCAGCCGGCTTTGGCCTTTTTCTCTCCCATGGCTATCCCAAAGGCCACGGTTTCCGGTTGACTCAGCATAAGCGCATCCATGGTTCCTCCCGGGGATTGTGCTCTTCTGTACAGGGCAAAAAAAGATTGCCCGGTGAAAACACCAAGCAATCCTTGTTTCGCGTTTTTCCCTGATTGTCAACAGGTTGCGGAGGATAGAGCGTCAATCATCCTGTGGACCGGAGGCGCTGTCCCCCTGAGGGATGCCGTCCGCGATGTCGGCAAGGATGGCCATGACGGCGGCCGCCACCCGACGGGAAGCCTGACCGCTGGTCCCGGGCAGACCCGGATGCGGACAGGGCTGGAGTACGGTTTCTCCGGCGGCGGCCAGGTCTGCGGCAGAGGTGCAGGCGATATGCCAGCCGTTCTGCACGGCGGCCGACCCGGACGGTACCGGAGGAAGCAGCAGGGCGCGCTTGCCGGCATACAGGGCCTCCCGCTGCAGGGCGGGCGAGTCCGTCACGACGAAGGTGCTGGCGCATACAAGGGACAGGAAGGCGATGTGCGTCAGAGGCGGCAGGATGCGGATACCGTCCGGGATCTGCTGCTCCCGCTCCTGGAAACAGGCAAGGGCGGACGGATGCTGCACCAGCAGGACGGGACGCTCCTGCCGGGCGTGCAGGGCCTGCAATCCTTCCAGCAGGGAGCGGATGCCGTCGGGGCTGCGGAGGGCCGCCGGCCGGGAAAGATAGCAAAGGATGAATTCCCCGAAGGTCGCTCCATGACGCTCTGCCTCCTCAAAGGGCTGCAGGCGGGGGCGGTCCTGCTCGAACAGGTCATAGAGGGTATCGCCTGTGACGCAGGTCCCCCGTTCCATCTGCCGGGCATGCAGATCCTGTTCATCGGCAGGATCGAGACAGCAGAGCAGACTGGACAGGCGGTCCGTGAGCTCGGCATGCCGCCCTTCCGGGCTGCTCATGCCTTCCGGGTATTGCCCGGCGCCCACATGGATGACCGGGATACCGTGTTCCGCTGCGGCCAGAGCCGCGGCCAGCGTCGTGACGGAATGGCCGTAGACAAGCACCGCGGCCGGGGCTTCCCGATGCAGCAGCAGACTGGCGCTGCTCATGATGTGGGCCAGCAGGCTCGCATCGGAAAGGGAGGCCGGGGCCGGGCCCAGCCGGTGGCAGGGCGTGACGCCATAGTCGTCGAGCAGGGGAGCCCAGAGGGCGTGATCCCCTCTTTCAGAAGAAAGGACGAGGCGGGGCTCCCAGGCACGGAAACTCCGTACCGTACGTTCTACGGGGATATGCTGCAGCAGCTGGGAGCGGCTGCCGACAAAGACCAGGACGCGCATGCTCATGATCAGGCCTCCTGCATCACGAAAGCCGGTGGGGACGGCGCAAGCGGGCCCACACGCTGCTGAGGGCGAACCAGACGCAGGCCACAAGGATCATGGTGGCGCCGCTGGCCGTGGACATCCATTCCTGTGCCGAGAGCAGCAGACCGGCTACCCCGGACGTGACGGCCACGACCTGGGCCCACCAGAACATGCCGCCCGCCGTCTGGGCAAAGTTGCGGCCTGCCGCCGCCGGGACGATGAGCATGGCCGTGACCAGCAGCACGCCCACGGTCCAGACGCAAAACATGACGACCAGGGCCAGCAGACCGGAAAAGGCGTATTGCCACAGGCAGACATTGATGCCGTGGACACGCGCCATGACAGGATTGAGAGCGATATAGAGCAGACGGTTGTAACCGATGATCTGAAAGATCAGCAGGGCGACGAACAGAACGGCCAGACAAACGATCTCGCCCTGGCTCACGGTCAGCACGTCACCGTAAAGGAATTGCTGCATGGTGCGGGCCATGCCCGGCTGGCGGCTGACAACGGCCAGACCGAAAGCCACGACGGCCGAAAAGACGATGCCGATGACCGTATCCGAGGAAAGGGCGCTGCCCCGGCGTACGGCCATGACGGCCAGACCCACCAGCACGCCGAACGCAGGCATGGACCAGTGCGGGTCAATCGAGAGCAGCAGGCCCAAAGCCACACCGGCAAAGGCCGAATGCCCGATGGCATCGGAAAAGAAGGCCATGCGGAAGGAGATGACCTCCACTCCCAGGGCGGCTGTCATGGGGGTGAGCAGCAGGACGGCCAGCAGGGCCTGCTGCATGAAGCTCAGCTTGAGGCAGTCCAGCGGCAGCAGGGAAAGCATATGGCAGATGGAGGAGATATCAGGCATGGCGCTGCCCCTTGTCTTCCCTGCCTGCAGGGGCCATGCGCAGGGCGTGGCACAGGGCGCCGCACTTGTTGCAGGCGGCTTCAGGGTGTTCGCACTGGTTGGGGTAAAGATGGATGGGCACGCCGAACAGCTTCATCAGGGTAGGGGCCAGCAGGGTCTGCTGGGGCGGCCCCTGGGCAATGACCTTTTTGTTCAGCCCGATGACGTGATCGGCGTAATGGGCCGCCAGAGGCAGGTTGTGGGTCACCATGAGCTGGGTAAAGCCCTGTTGCTGCCGGGCATTGTCGAGGACCTCCCAGAAAAGGCGTTCCCCCTGAAAGTCCACTCCCGCCGCCGGTTCGTCCAGCAGCAGGATCTCGGGCTCACGGGCCAGGGCTGCGGCCAGCAAGATGCGGCGCAGTTCTCCGCCGGAAAGGTCGCTCATGCGACGGCGGATGAGGTGTTCCGCATGCACGGGCGCCAGAGCCGCACGGGCGCGCCGGGAAGCGCTGCCCTTGATGCCGAGCCAGAGGGGACGGCGCTGGTGCCCCAGGGAAAGGAATTCGGCCACGGTCAGGGGCAGGGCGCTGTCCATCTGCAGGTTTTGCGGCACATAGGCCAGGCGGGGTCTCCGGCCGCTTTTCCCCTGCATGCGGATCTCGCCGGTATAGGCGATCTCGTTGATGATGCAGTGCAGCAGGGTGCTTTTTCCCGCGCCATTGGGGCCGACCAGGACCGTGCTGCTCCCCTGGGGGGCGGCAGCCGATATGTCCTGCAGGATGTGGAGATCCCCGCGGCGGACATCCACATGGGCGATGTCGATGGCCGCAGGCTGATTAGTGAGAGAGGGCATTTTCGAGGATCTGGCAGTTGTTGCGCATCTGCTGTTCAAAATGGTTCACAGGAGTATTTTCCGGCCCCGAGGCCATGGAATCCAGCTGGATGACGGGGATACCGGTCTCGGCGGCCAGGGTCTCCAGAGGACGGGGCGAGAACTGGGGCTCGCCTATGAGCAGGGCGGGCCGCTCTTTCTTGATGTGCTCGATGCATTCCAGCAACCGGGCGGCAGAGGGGGCCTGCTCCTCGTTCTCCTGCAAAACGTCCATGACCTTCAGGCCTGCGGAACGCATCATGTACGCCAGGGAATCGTGTTGCAGCAGCACGCAGGCACCGGGATGGGCGGCCCCCAGGGCGGCAAGCCGGTTTTCCAGATCCAGCAGACCCTTTTGCAGGGCAGCGGCATTGCGCCGGACGGTTTCCGCCTGTTCCGGGCAGGCACGGATCAGGGCCTCGGCCATGGTCCCGGCCATCTGGGCCGCAGCAGCAGGAGAAGTGAAGACATGCGGGTTGTCATCGTGATGATGATCGTGCCCTTCTTCCTCATGGTCGGAGCGGCCGGCAAGCAGGGCGATGCCCTGGCTGCAGTCGGCTTTGCGGGCTTCGGCCTGGGCCAGGGCCGGGGCGAAAGCTGCCTCCAGTCCAAGGCCGTTCATCAGGATCACGTCCGCAGTCGCCACCTTGGTAAGGTCGGCCGGGGTCGGCGCGTAATCATGCGGGCAGCCGGTGGCGGCAGGGATCAACAGGTCGAGCCGGACGTTTTCCAGACCGGCCACCAGAGGACGGGCCAGCTGCCAGACGGGGTAGGTTGTTGCCAGGACATGGACGGGTCGTGAGGCCGCCTGCAGGGACAGGGGCAGCAGCGACAGGAGGGCCAGGATCAGGAGGCTTGCAGCCGTTCGAGAGCTGCATCGGGGAGCGATTGCGAGCATAGGATGAATCCGAAAATGATTTTCAAAAAACTTAGTAAAGAACTCGGCTGTCTGTCAACCACAGACTTGCCAGCCTCTCCGGCGGGCATTATGCTGGCAGGAAGACGTCTTGGCAAGGCCTTTTGTGGCCGCCAGTGGCAGGAGGGAGCGTGGTACGGATCGCCGGTGTCGTTTTGGCGGGGGGGCGTTCCCGGCGTATGGGCCGGGACAAGAGCCTGTTGCGGCTGGGAGGGGATACTGCCCCGACCCTGCTTGAACGGAGCGTCGCCCTGCTGCGGCCGCTGTGTGAACAGGTCTGGGTCTCGTGCCGTGCCGGGCAGACGTATGCCCGGCAGAATTGTGTGCCGGATCTTCTGCCGGCTTCCGGCCCCATCTGCGGCGTCCATGCGGCTCTGGTCCGTGCCCGCGCGGAAGGTATCCCTGCGGTGCTGGCACTTTCGTGCGACCTGCCGCTCATGCATACGGGCATGTTGCGACGTCTGGTCGCAGCATTTGCCGCCTCTCCCCGCCAGTCCCTGATGACGGCCTTCATGGCGCCCAATGGCTGGACGGAATCCCTGGCCGCCATCTACCGGGTGGAGGCCGCCTCTTTTCTGGAAGCTGCTGTGGCCCGAGGGCATCTCAAGATGCGGGAAGCCGTGCCCCTCGAACTGCAATGCTTCGAAAAGTACGGGGCGGAAGACGCCCGTGCTTTTTTCAATGTCAACACACCGCAGGATCTGCAGCAGGCAGCAACCGCCCTGGGGGGGACCATAGCGCAGGAGACGGGTGAGAAATTTGCCGAAATCCCTGACCGGGCTTGAATCTGCGGCCTGCTTGGGATATTATGCACAATATCCTGCAAATCGTTTTCCCGGCCTTCTGTAAAACGGCTGATCCTGCCGTCCCTTGTTTTTTCGGACGAGGAAGATAATGTTTTTAAGCAAATTTTTCAAACGGTTTACCAGCGATAAAAAGGGCAGCTCCGCCTCGGACGGCAGCCCGGAACATACGTTTGCCGTCCGGCATCATCGCTTCAAACTGTTTTTGACGGCCTGGAACAAATTCCAGGAGAACATGACCTCACTGGAATATACCCTGTGCTGTGACCATCCCTTTGGCCTGCACAGGGTCCGGGCTCTGTGCACCAGCGTGGCCACGCAGGTGTACCAGTGCATCCAGCATCTCGAACGCCTCAATCCTTCCCAGTGCAAGGCCCTGTACGAACGCTTCGACCATTTGCAGACAGCGGTTGCCAGTGAGGTCTACCCGCATGTACAATTACTGGAGGGACCGTACATCATCCCGCTGGAAGAGGCGGGCCGTGCAGCGGAGGCCCATCTGGCCGACAAATCCACGGCCCGTCTTGGCGAGCTGCGCCGCCAGAGCCCCGATGTGGTCCCTGACGGTTTCGTGGTGACGGCCGCAGGCTGCATGAGCCTGTTTGCCGGTACGGGGATGCTGGAAGAGATGAACCGGCGCATCCAGGCCGCAGGGGGCTACCTCCCCGAGACCTTGCAGGATCTTTCGGAAAGCCTGAGCGAACTGACGGAAAGCACGCCGTTACCGGACAGACTGGTGGAAGAATTTTGTGCCGCGCTGGCGGAGCTGCGCAAAAAATGTCCGGGCGAGATGCGCCTGCTGTTCAAAGGGCGTTTGTGGCCCTGCATGGATGACGGCGAGGACACGCCGGGCACGGATCCCGGGCTGCTGGTCTGGGGCCCCACAGTCTCCCTGCATGCGTCCGATATGGATATCCTGGCTTCCCTGCATACGACGCTGGCCCGCAAGCAGCAGGCCCAGGCCCTGGTTTACCGGCGTGCCCGCGGCCTGATGGAAGCCAATGCCCGCATCTGCATCACCTGCCTTGCCGTGGAGGAGGACAGCTTTGGCGGCATGGCCCATACGGCCAACCCCATCGACCTGAAGGGCGGTAACGTCCATATCTATTTCTGTAACGGGCTGCCGCAGGACATGGAATACTCGCTGGTGCCCGTCAACGTGATGCATGTTTCCCGGACCCCGCCGTACAAAGTCAGCGCCCGATGTATGCATGACGCCGAGGACGGCAGTTCCTTTTCCGATCAGGCCGCCGCTGATGTGGCGGCCCTGGCCATGGAGCTGGAAAATATGTCCGGCTGTCCCCAGTCCATGGTCTGGCTGCGCACGCCGTCCGGCCGGACGCAGGTGCTCATGGCGCGCCCCATGGTCATCAAGGCCCGGACTCAGGAAGAGCGTGAAGACGAGGCCGAGTCCCGCGCGGATGACAACCTGCCCGCGCCCCTGCTGACCGGCGGCGTCACCACCAGCCGCGGCAGGGCCTGCGGCCCGGTGGTCATCGCCCGTTCCTGGTCTGATGTCCTGGATTTTCCTGACGGCGGCATCCTGGTGGTGCAGCGCGATCTGTACCAGTGGGCTTCGCTGGTGGACCGTGCCGGGGCCATCATCGCCGAGGACGGCCTGCTGGGCTCGCGCCTGTTCTCTCTGGCCCGCGAGTTCGGCATCCCGGCCATGTTCGGCCTGGCCGGAGCCATGGAAAAGCTGACCCCGGGCGACAAGGTGACGGTCTGCACGGAGATGGGCTGTGTCTTCACCGGCCAGCTGGACGAGCTGCTGGCCCAGGCCCGTCCGCCCCGCGACTATCTGCCCGGCAGCCCCGTGTACCGGGTGCTGCAGCATGCGGCGGAACATATCCTTCCCCTGACCATCGACGTGGACAGCGTGGATTTCAAGGCGGCCAACTGCCAGACCTATCACGATATCGCCCGCTACTGCCATGAAAAGGCCGTCAGCGCCATGTTCACCCTGGGGTCCGACAAACAGTACGCGGCCCAGCGCATCAAACAGCTGCGGGACAAGGTCCTCAAACAGTTCTGGGTCGTGAACCTTAATGACGGCTTCGGCAAGGTCCAGCCCGGCCCGGTCATCGACGTGGAGGACATCACCTCCATCCCCATGCAGGCTATCTGGCACGGCATGAACGCCTATCCCTGGCAGGGGCCCCCGCCGGTGGACGGCAAGGGCTTCCTTTCCGTGCTGTTCGAGGCCACGGCCAATCCCAATCTGGATCCGGCGGCACAGACGGCCTACTTTACGGAAAAGAATTATTTCATGGTTTCGCGCGACTATTGCAGCCTGCATTCGCGCTTCGGCTTCCATTTCGTCTCCGTCGAAGCCCGGCTGGGGGACCGTACGCCGGAAAATTACGTGGCCTTCCAGCTGCGCGGCGGGGCGGCCAATATCGAACGCCGCATCCTGCGGGTGCGCTTCGTGGCCGATCTGCTGTGGGAATTCGGCCTGACGCCGGTGGTCCGCAATGACGCCGTGACAGCGCGCCTTGAAGGCATGGATATGGAAGAAGGCCAGTGCCTGCTGGCTGTTGCAGGCTATCTGACCATCCATACCCGCCAGCTGGACATGATCATGCAGGACAGCGCCAAGGTGGCGGCGACCCGCAAGACCATGCTGAACCATTGCCGTATCTTGCTGACTGGTGGAGACCTTTCCCAGATTTCAGCCAAGGAGGAGTAGATGCCTTCCACACGGGAATACAGACGCATCTTCCGCCGTCTGTTCGTCACGCATCTGGGGCTTGCCCTTTTGCCGCTGGTGGCACTGGGGATCTTCAGCATAGACCGCATCAATTCCATCTATGATGAAAAGATCTCTGCCGGTATCGAAGCCGTTTGCAGCAGTAAACACCGGGCGCTGGATACCTTTTTGCATGAGCGCGTTTCCCAGATAAAAACGCTGGCCTTCACGCATGACCTTGCCGAATTGCGGGATCCCGACCGGCTGAGCCGTATCTTCACGGTCATGCAGCAGAGCGGGCGCTCCTTCGTGGATCTTGGCATCATCGGCATGGACGGCCGCCACATCTCCTATGTGGGGCCGTTCGACCTGCGTGATGCCAACTACGTCAATGCGCCCTGGTTCACCGAGGTACTGCGCAAGGGCGTTTTCGTCAGCGACGTGTTCATGGGCTTCCGCAATGTGCCGCATTTCATCATCGCCGTCCTGCGTCATGAAGGGGGCGAGAGCTTCATCATGCGTGCCACCATCGACATGGAAGCCATCAACAGCCTGCTGCAGCGCGTGTACTCCGGGGAGCGCAGTGACGCCTTCCTGATCAACGAGCAGGGCGTGCTGCAGACCGATTCCCGCGATTACGGCCGCATCCTGGAACACTTTGATGTCACCTTGCCCAACGTGCTGCGTCAGGGCATCGCCCTTGTGCCCCTGCCGTCCCAGCCGGGAGACAGCGGCAGCAAGGAGCCTTTGGCGGCCATGATGCATCTGGATTCCATGCCCTGGCTGCTGGTGGTGGTGGACGATGTGCGGGAAAGCCTGGCCCCGCTGCACCGCCTGCGCATCTATATCCTGCTTTTCGTGGGACTGGGTGCCGTGCTGGTCACGGTGGGTGCCTTCCTGGGGACGCGCTACATCGTCTCTTGTCTGACGGCCGCCGACCGCAAACAGGCCCATATCGACGCCCGCATGCTGCAATCCAGCAAGATGGCGGCTCTCGGCAAGATGGCCGCAGGCGTGGCCCATGAGGTCAACAATCCTCTCATGCTGATCCAGGAGAACGCCGGCTGGATCCGTGACCTGCTGCAGGACGAGAACCCCAAGAACATGGTCAATTACGACGAGATCATGGAGAGCACGGACAAGATCGAAAAGCACGTGCAGCGTGCCAAGGGGATCACGCAGCGCATGCTGGGCTTTGGCCGGCGCATGAATCCCGGCCGCTCGGAGATCATGGTCAACGTTCTGGTGGATCAGGCGACGGAGTTCCTCAAGACCGAGGCCCGCGGCCGCAATATCACCATCGAAAAGGACTTTTCCGCCGATGTGCCGGTCATCCTTTCCGATTCGGCCCAGCTGGAGCAGGTGTTCATCAACATCATCGACAATGCCATCGACGCCATAGGCAAGAATGGCTCCATCGCCGTGCGCACCGAACCCTGGGAAGATGGCGCACGCATCTACTTCAAGGATACGGGGCCGGGCATGGACGAAGAGACCATGCAGCGTATCTTCGATCCTTTCTTCACCACAAAGGCAGTGGGCGAGGGTACAGGGCTTGGCCTGGCCATCTGCTTTACGATTCTGGAAAAGCTTGGTGGCCGTATAGAGGTCAGCAGCGTTGTGGGGCAGGGGACGACATTCTGCATCAGCCTGCCCGCGGAACCGCCGAGCCAACCCCTTGAAACCAGCGAAGACGCTTAGGAGAATGCCATGCACGCACTCTTTGTTGATGATGAAGTGGAATTCCTGCAGCTGATGGAAAAACGTCTGTCCCGCCGCGGCATGACCATCGTGACGGCTCCTGACGGGCAGAGCGCGCTGGA
This sequence comes from Desulfovibrio piger, assembly GCF_951793255.1. Lineage (NCBI taxonomy): Bacteria > Pseudomonadati > Thermodesulfobacteriota > Desulfovibrionia > Desulfovibrionales > Desulfovibrionaceae > Desulfovibrio > Desulfovibrio piger. The sequence goes on along the minus strand of NZ_OX636706.1, from coordinate 2,489,028 downwards.
TATCGTCACGGAGGCCATGAAGCAGCCCGAGACCATGTTCCAGGTAGTGGTCATGGACGTGCGCATGCCCGGCATGGATGGGCTGGAAACGCTGCGCCACATGAAGAAGATCGCCCCCAAACTGCCTGTGCTGCTGCTGACGGGCCATGCCTCCCTCGGTGTGGCCGTGCAGGGCATGGATCTGGGGGCTTACGACTATATGCTGAAGCCCGTGGCCATCAACGAGCTGATCATCAAGATGGAGGAGGCGGTTCGCGCCGCTGCGTGATATGTCCATATTCACACGATTGCGACACTTGCTGGGCGGGCAGAAAGAGCTGAGCCCCGAGGATCTGGCACGCGAGGAAGAGCTGAAAAAGCAGCTCCGTGAACGTTGTGCCCGGTTCCGTCGCCTGCTGTCCTCCAACAAGAACGCGCTCGAGATCATGAGCGAAGTGGAAGAGGCCCTGGCCGGTTCGCGACCCTTCGGCATGAGCTATGTTCGCGGTGCCGGTACGCGGGCGGCAACGGCCGTGTACCAGATGGTACGCGAGCTCAACGCGCTTTCCGACAACCAGTACGAAAGTCTGCAGACCGCTTTCAATGATGTCAGCGGCCGCATCACCGATGTGCTGGAGCGGAAGAGCCTGGTCACGGACGGCCCCCTGCTGCTGCCCCTGACGGACATCCGTCTGGGGGACATGCCGCAGGTCGGCGGCAAGATGGCCAATCTTGGCGAAGTCTCCGCCAATGTGGGGCTGGCCGTGCCTGACGGTTTTGCCGTGACGGTCAACGCCTATCATGCCTTCATGGAATACAACGGGCTGCGTGACGAGATCTCCCGCCGCATCCAGAGCGCGGATATGGACAGCATGGACGATCTGTTCAGCCTGTCGGCCGCATTGCAGCAGTGCATCCTCAACGCGCCCTTGCCGCCGCAGCTAGAGCAGGCCATCGAAGAGGCCGTGGCGGGCATGGTGGAACGTTGCGGCAGCGAGCTGCGCCTTGCCCTGCGCAGCAGCGCCGTGGGCGAAGATGCTCTGGGCGTGACCTTTGCGGGTCAGTACAGGTCGGAATTGAATGTCCTGCCCGAAGAAGCCTGCGAAGTCTGGAAGGAGATCGTGGCCAGCAAGTACGCGGTCACGGCCATGAGCTACCGTTTCCAGCGCGGCATCCCGGATGAGGCTGCGCCCATGAGTGTGGGCGTGCTCAGCATGGTGCAGGCGCTGGCCGGCGGTGTGGCCTACAGCCGCGACCCCGTGGCCAGCCGGCAGGGAAGGGGACAGGTAACGCTCAATGCCGTTCCCGGGCTGCCCCAGGCTGTGGTGGACGGGGCCGTCACGCCGGACGTGTTCGCTTTCAGTCGCCAGAATCCGCCGGAACTGCTTGAAAAGCATATCGCCTACAAGGCGTTCCGCCTGGATTGCGCTCCCGAGGCGGCGCAGGGCGTCAGCCGTTCCGATCTGGAAGGCGAGGCGGCTGTCCGTCCCAGTCTGACGGATGCCCAGGCCCGCGAGCTGGCGCAGGTGGCCCTGGCGCTGGAAGAATTCTACAACGAGCCGCAGGATGTGGAATGGGCGCTGGAACCCTATGAGGGCAACACGCGTATCGTGGTCCTGCAAAGCCGTCCGCTATTCGAGAGCGCGCCCGACCAGGTGGAGGAAGCCCCGGCGGCAGTGGCCGGAGAAGAAGACCCCGGCGATCTGCCCGTCCTGGCACAGGGCGGTATGGCCGTCAGCTCCGGGGTGGCTGTGGGACCTGTTTTCGTGGCCCGCAAAGATGCGGACATGCTTTCTTTCCCGCGAGGCGGCATACTGGTCATCGAACGGGCGCAGCCCCGCTGGGCCACGCTGCTTTCACGGGCTGCGGGCCTGATCAGCGAAACGGGCGGCATGGCCGGGCATCTGGCCTCTGTGGCACGGGAATACAAGCTCCCGGCCCTGTTCAGTCTGAAGGATGCCAGCCATCTGCTGGAAAATGCCGGTGAGGTCACGCTGCTGGCCGACCGGGGCACGGTACTGGCCGGGAGCCATCCCGAATTGATCCCGGCAGGAGCGACGCCCCCCAACCTTATGGCCGGGAGCCCCGTCTATCAGCGCCTCAAGGAACTGGCGGCCCTGATGACGCCCCTGCATCTGCTGGACCCGGATTCACCGGATTTCTCGCCGGCCAATTGCACCAGCCTGCACGACATCACCCGCTTCTGCCATGAAAAGGCCGTGGGGCTGATGTTCGACAGCGAGGCGGCCCTCAACCGCAACATGGGCAAGCAGCTCAAGGTGGGCGTCAAGCTGCAATACTGGGTCATCGACATGGATGACGGCTTCAAGCGCAGCGTCAACGGACCGCTGGTTGAGCTGGGGGACATCGCCTGCAAACCCATGCTGGCCCTGTGGAACGGCATGGTGGCCGTGCCCTGGGCCGGGCCGCCGGCGACCAGCGCCTCTGGCTTCATGAGCGTCGTGTTCGAGAGCACCATGAACCGGGAGCTGGAAAGTACGGCGCCTACGGCCATGGCTGACAAGAACTTCTTCATCATCGCCTCGCGCTATATGATCCTGCAGGCCCGGTACGGGTACCATTTCTGCACGGTGGAATGTCTTGCGGGCGAGGATGAGCACGAGAACTTCGTCAGCTTCCAGTTCAAGGGCGGGGCAGCGGACGTCAGCCGCCGCATCCTGCGTGCCAGGATGCTGGCCGACCTGCTGGAGAGCCACGGCTTCCGTGTGGACATCAAGAACGATTCCATGTTTGCCGTGGCGGAAGCGTACAACGCCGAAGAGACCCTGCGCCGGACGCGCCTGATCGGCTATCTGCTGATCCACAGCCGTCAGGTGGACATGATCATGAAGGATACCGTACGTGCCGCGGCCCTCAAGGAAAAGCTGGCCGGAGACATGGCAACGCTGATGGCAAAGCCCTTGCAATTCAGCTGATCGGCGGCTGCGGTTGACACGCGTACGGCGTTATATTAGAAGACGGCATGCCTTTTCCGCTCTGGAAAAGGCAGCTTGGGCAGTTAGCTCAGCTGGTTGAGCACCGCCCTTACAAGGCGGGGGCCACAGGTTCAAGTCCTGTACTGCCCACCAAGGAAAATCAAAACCACCCGCACAGCGGGTGGTTTTTTTGTTATGTACACTCATGGCTAAAGCCTGGTCAGGGGGGACGGTATCGACCGTCCCCCTTTTTTTGTCCCATACCACTTTGACGTATAGACAGGGCCGTAGCGTGGACATGATGCGAGCTCATCCCGGCGGAGATGGAGAGGATGCAAAGGATTCTCACCGTGGGCCGCCGTATTTCTATGTAGGAAAATTTTGCTTTTTTCTTGTTTTCGTACTATCAAACCAAACAGAGGCGGGTACGCCGTGTCCATTCAAGGTAATATGGAGCGGATATGGCAGGCGATCCGTCTTTTTTTCAGCCGGATAGTTGCGAGGGAAACGATCTGGAGCGTCGGAGCATCTCCTGCTGCCGCGGTCCTGCAGACTGTTCCGTTGCAGGCTGCCAGCATTGCCGGCAGCTCTTTGGCCGCACGGTGTCCTCCTCGCGGAAGGTTGTCAGGATCTTGGCAGTCTTTTATATGCTATCCTACTAATATATTTTGTTTTTAAGATACTTTCCCTGAACGGGTGAAGCGTCATGTCGTTACAACGACAGCATGGAGTTTTTATGGAAAGAAAGTTCCCCCATTTGTGCAAACCCATCACCATTGGGCGTGTCACGTTCCGCAACCGTATGTTCTCCGCGCCCATGGGCGGTACGGACATCACCAACGACGGCTGCATCGGCCCCAAATCCACTGCTTTTTATGAGCTGCGGGCCAAGGGCGGCGCCGGTGCCGTCACCATCAGCGAATGCATGGTGCATCCGAAGACCGACGGCAGCCATGCCTATCATCTGGATACGGCCATTTTGAATTCTTTGGCCTCCTTTGCCTATACGGCGGACGCCATCCGTCGGCATGGCGCCATCCCCAGTGTGGAGCTTTCCCATTCCGGTATGTATTCCGGCACGTACATGACGGACAAAAGCCGCCAGCACGGCCTTGCCCAGTGGGGACCTTCGGCCTGCGTACGCCCCGACGGCGTGGAAGTGGGGGAACTGAGCCACGAGATGATCGACGAGATCGTGGCTGCCTATGGGCAGGTCGCCGGTCTGGCCAAACGCGCGGGCTTTGAGATGATCATGGTCCACGGCGGGCACGGTTGGCTCATCAACCAGTTCTTGTCGCCCTGGTTCAACCACCGGACGGACGAATACGGGGGCAGTATCCAGAACCGTTGCCGCTTTGCCCGCCGGGTGCTGCAGTCCGTGCGCGAGGCCGTGGGCCCCGGTTTTCCCATTGAGTTTCGCATGAGCGGCTCTGAGCTGTTCGAGGGCGGCTACACGCTGGAAGACGGCATCGCCATCGCTCAGGAACTGGAAGACTGCATCGACCTTTTGCATGTTTCCGCCGGTACCTACCAGCGCGGTTTTGGCGATACGCATCCTTCCATGTTCAAGGCACACGGCTGCAATGTTTATCTGGCGGCGGAGATCAAAAAGCATGTCTCCATCCCTGTGGCGACCATCGGCGGCCTGAACGATCCTGCCCAGATGGAAGAGATCATCAAGTCCGGCAAGGCCGATGTGGTGTATATGGCGCGTGCGCTGCTGGCCGATCCCTTCCTGCCGGAAAAGGTCATGGCCAACCGGGACGAGGAGATCGTCCGTTGCCTGCGCTGCTTTACCTGTATGGCTGAGCGTGCGGCTACGGCCACGCGTCGCTGTACGGTCAACCCGCTTATCGGGCGCGAAATGGAAGGCGACTATGTGCTGCCTGCGCCGGAAAAGAAAAAAGTCCTGGTGGCAGGCGGTGGCCCCGGCGGCCTGTATGCGGCCTGGACGGCGGCCCGGCGCGGCCATCAGGTCATCCTGTGCGAAAAAGAGGACAGCCTCGGCGGCATCCTGCGCAGTGAACAGGCTCTTCCCTTCAAGTACGAGATGTATCAGCTGGCCGGGACCTATGCCCACCTTGCCCGCAAGGCCGGCGTGGAGATTCGCCTCAATACGGAAGTGACCGCGGAATATGTGGAACGGGAGGCGCCCGATGCCCTGATCATCGCTGTGGGGTCCCGTCCGTTGCTGCCGCCCATCCCCGGGCTGAAGGGCGATAATGTGGTCGTGGTCAACAATTACTATAAGGAAAAGGACAAGGTCGGGGAAGATGTGGTCGTCTTCGGCGGCGGCCTTGCCGGGTGTGAGTGCGCCATCCATCTGGGCCAGGAAGGCAAGACCGTCCATGTCGTGGAGATGCGGGATGCCCTTGCGCCTGATGCCAACGTGCGCCACCGCCCCCTGCTGCTGAAGGAAGTGGAAAAGTACGCCACTGTCCACACCGGCTGCCGGGGCCTGGAAGTCCGCCCTGACGGCATCTGGTGTGAAGACAAGGAAGGGCGGCAGTTCCTCGTGCCCGGCAAAAGCGTCATTGCGGCCCTTGGGCAGCGTTCGTGCTCGGATATCGTGGAAGAATTGCAGGATGGCGCGCCCTTTGTGCGCATCATCGGTGATGCCGCCCGCGTTTCCACCATCACCAATGCCGTCTACTGGGGCTATCACGCCGCTCTGGATATCTGATCCTGATTATGGCCTGTGCGGGGGCGCGTATGCGCTCCCGCCAGTTTGCAAAGGGGGCTGTCGGAGGGGGATTCCGGGAGGCATCGGGTCAATGCCGTGATGTGCCATTTCCCTTTTGCTGGCCGCCGGAAGGAGCAAGCCTGCCTGAGCTACTGCCTCCTAAGCAAGTGGTCGCAAGCAGCTTGCCACAGCAATGCGGGGACGTGACAGGCGACAAGAGGCAGCGATGATTTTGCCTCAGTCGGCAGGCTTCCGTGATGGGCAGGAGCCCCCTGGAGTACCCAGCACGCCTTTGTCCAGGCGGCAGAGGATGCGTGATACATGGCAGTTATCCTTCTTCAGTCTGCAGAAGATATTTTGAGAGTATTGCTAAAAGAATGATAAAATATCTTCTCTTTGCCCGTTCACATGAAATCTGGCAAAGAGAGATATTGTGAGATCAACCATTCGCAAGGACCTTGAAACCACCTGAGATTTACGTTTGAAACGGGCAAACCAGTGTCTTTGGCGGGCATTATTTCGTTCAATTCGCACGGTTCCCCGTTTTCCTTGAATGAGGTCGTCCTCGGGTATTTCCCGTGGATATACTTTCCAGTTGTCGGTACAGAAGAACCAGACAGACCAACGGTGAAGCCTTGCCATCAATCTTGCAAGAGTGCTTTGGTCACGATTGCCACATTCCCAGTCAATGAGTTGACCGGTATCGCGACAATAAGCTTTCCAGAGCCATAGTTTGTTTTTTTTGAATGCAAATAGTGCCACATCTCATCAAGTTCTATGATGACAGCTTCCCCAGGAGAAGGCTTTTCATAAGTTTTTTCAGCGAAATCCCGGACCCAACGCATGACGGTCGATGTTGCAACTCCATAAATACGTGCTATGGCATTAAACGAAAGGCCCAAAGTATAAAGCAGGATGGCCATTGCCTTTTCCGTTGCCGGTCGTCCTCTGGGAGTGTCACGGGTAAATTGAAAACCGCAGTCTTTGCAGCGAAATCTCTGACGCTCCAAGTGTCTTCCATTCTTCACAATCCGCTCTGACGCACATTTTGGACAGTATTGCATAAAGAACTCCTTAACTGGAGTATGCCATTATAACATTCTTTATGCAATACTCTCGATATTTTTTGCAGACTTCTGGCCTGACCCGCCGTACTACGGATAACTGGCGCGATAACCGTGTCGCCTTTGTGAAGCCGCCACAGGGGACTTGTTCAGGTCTTCCTTTCCATGAGATGCCTAGCTGATTGCCGGTCCCTAAAGCCCCTGAGCAGTGAAGACTTGGGATTTTAGGGCACCGGGGCATACAAGGACGAAACTGCCCTTGTAAATAAAATCAGGACGCCAGACACTCCTCTAGAATCTTCCTGCGCCTATCGGGCAGGCTGGCCCCCACGGTTCGATATTTTTTTGCTGTTCAGGTCCCAGTGAGGCCGCGGAGGGTTCCCCTTGATGCAGGCAAGGAACTGTTTACAGGGGAATTGCTCGTCACCAAACAGGGCAAGCTCGCCAAAAAAGCATTGCCCGTCCGGGCTCATGACAGCCGATTTTATGGTTCGCTCCGAAGGCAGAGACAGCCCGAAATGCTCCAGATAGCGCGCGAGCGGCATGGGACGGGGAACGCTGTCATGAGGCAGGACAAGGCCTTCATTCCAGACCCAGATCTCAGCATCCATCTCGTAGAGGATGGTTTTGCCATCATCACTGATATCCAGCCCCATCAGCGCCGGGCCATCGTCGATGGGGATATCGTTCCCCTTGGCATCCAGCCGGACCAGAACGGTCAGGCTTGTGGCGTCAAGGAGGGATGGGCGGCGGACAGGCTTCTTGGGCACTTTCTTCAGATAGAGTGCACAGAGGGTGAAACGGGCATCAAAGCTGGGGATCGAACAAAAGAAATCATCAAGAATCCAGTCCGCATGCAGGGGGCTGTCTGGCGCCGCTTTTTTCAGTTCGCTGTCCGAAAGAAGACGGCTGCGGCGAAAGCCCGGCCATCTTCCCCAGCGGAAGAGAGGATTTTGCGGATCACCTGCTTGCAGGATGCATTTCTCCCCCTTGGCCAAATCTGCAGAGGCGTGGGGCAGCACACCGCCAAATGTAAGCGGACATAGTTTGCCTGTTTGCAGATCGACGACCTGGACGCTGTTGTCATGCTGCTTTTGCAGCAGCTTTTTGCCGTCGCGGCTCAGGAGCCTGTAGTACGGGCTGGCGTCAGGCCGGGTGATTTTGTCCAGCACTCGGAACAGTTTTTTGTTCCTGATGGAAAACCAGCGGTTGTGATGCGGCGTCAATTCCAGATTTTCAACAGCCTTGCCTTTTGCAGTTGTTGGGGCAGAGGGGGGCTTTCTTTTGCCATAGCCCAAGGCCGTATCGCCATCCGCAGACAGGCCGTACCATTCGACATCTACGATGCCATGCCCGGACATGTACTGCAGGGGCTCGCCGTAGCGCCAGATAAAACCGGGGCGTGCCCAGGTCTGGCCGTACGGGGCAGGATGGCTGGCATCATTGATGGATACGAACCCCAGCATGGAGCTCCCGTCATCGCTTACGAAGTCCCCCATGCCGAAATATTTGGGAGGAGGAGCAAGGCGGACCAGGCCAAAGTCCCGGCTCCAGACAAAAGGGGCGCCATCAAGAAAGCCGGTCATGGCCCGGCAGCCCGGGGCAATGGCTTTGACCCGTCCATTGCTGCCAAGGAGTGGTGCCATGTCCATGATGAAGCCTTCCGAAGGGTCGGAGGGGACGGCATATATCGTATCTGTATAGGGAAAAAACAGAGACGATATGAACAGCAAAAAGATGCAAAAATGATACTGATGACAATGAAGGAGCCGCTTCATACTGAAACCTCCCGTTGATGAATATAGTGCTCAGGGAGGCAACAGGCTGTCAAGATTACGAAGAAATGTCCTCTCCGCATCCTGCGTGTGGCTTGTATCCTGCATAAGGGAATAAAATGGAGATACAGTATTTTTCATCTTTGTCGTTTGGAATGTTGATAATTGTAATCATCATATATAATTTAAATCGTATAATTCGATAATGATGATGCATAAAGGAGGTTTATATGAAAAATGGCGAGAATACTAAAAATAATAACGATAATATACTTTTTAAAAATGATTTTTACTTAATTTGTATCGCAAACCTTTGCACATGTATGGCTATATATTCAGTAATGCCTGTGCTTCCGTTGTATTTGATCGATGTCCTTCACTGTAAAGAATCGGTGATGGGCATAGGTCTCGCAGCCTTTCCCCTGGTCGCCCTTGCGGTGCGTCCTTTTTCCGGGATGATGTCAGATATGATGGACTGCAAGCGTCTCCTACTGATTGCTACCACCTGCTGTGCTATCTTTTTCCCTCTGACTTTTATGGCGGCAACGATCTCGCTTTTTATCGGCATACGTTTGTTGCATGGCATAAGCTTTTCCATCATGACCACTTCGCAGGCAACGATGGCAGTCAGCTTTATCCCTGAGAAAAAATTGGGGATGGGGATCGGGGTATTCAGCAGTATGTTGTCGCTGGGGATGATCCTTGGCCCCATGCTGGGCTTGTATGTGACAAACAAATATTCCTATGCCGCTGCTTTTGGCTTGCCCTTTGTCTTTGCCATGCTGGGTACTTTTTTGCAGTTATTCATCACGGCTCCGAAAAAAATACAGGCAGCAAAACACAGAAAGCCTACCTGGGACATGTTTTTCATGCCGCAAGGCCTCTATGCACTGGCCTCTTTGTTCATTGCAGCCTTCATGCTGGGGATGATCTCGAATTATACCTCAGTGCTGGCCAGAGACACTGGCATGGATTCCTATGCCAGTGCTTTTTTCCTGCTGATGGGGATAGGGCTCTTGGTAAGCCGTCTGTTCTCCGGCTATATTGTAGATAAAGGCTATCTCGTCATTCTGGTCTGTATGGCGGATCTTGTGGCGCTGGGCGCTGCGTTGCTCCTTGCCCGGACGACATCTCCCGTACTTTTTCTGGGATGCGGGGGGCTGCTGGGCATATCTCTGGGGGCTCTTCTGCCCAGCTATCAGACAGTACTTGTATATCTGGCGGACAAGACAAAGCGGGGAGTTGCCAATGCAATGTACTTTATCGGGATGGATAGCGGCATATGTCTTTCCCTCCTGATGGGAGGGATCATCTCTCAGTCATTGGGGATGGATATTGCCTATATGGTTGCAGCCTGGGGGCAGCTTGTCTCGCTGGGGATATTCCTCAAATTCGTCGCTCCCCAATATCGGGCTGTGCTTGGTTCCGAATAGGGCGGACAGGCTCTTTTCTATCCTTCTGCCGCGGGGCGGAGAGGAAGACGGCCTTGGGAGTCGTCCGTATTCTCTGACATCCTTTCCCTGCATGGAAGACAGATGCCGGACAAGGATATGCCGCAGCGTGGGAAGATCAGGTACGCCAGGCAATGAAGCATACAGCAGGGCAAAAAGCTGGCAGGCAAGCAGTTTGGCTTCCTGACGAAAACATGTTCCCAGGCTCAGGCGTATCTCGGCATTCCCCAGACGTTTTTTGGGCAGCAGCAGGCAGAGCACAACGAAAATAGAAGATGCGTCCCACGCAAAGAAGATGCTGGCCGGAACGGCGGGTTGCTGGGTGGGAGTGGCAAGTGCCGTGCGGGTGAGCGGAAGAAGCGGCAGCGGATGGCATTTGAGGCACCTTTTGTACCACCTGTTTGACCCAAATTCGTCAAGGCAGGAAAAACAGGGGACAGGATGGGCTTGTAGCGCTGCTCGAAACAACAAAAAAAGAAAGGGTTGCGGCTAGTTGCCACAACCCTTGATGTCTTGCTGGTGCCGAGGGCGGGAATCGAACCCGCACGGCGGTTGCCACTACCACCTCAAGATAGCGTGTCTACCAATTCCACCACCTCGGCACAAGTGGAGTGATACAGAAAACCGGGTGGCTTGGCAAGAACTTTTTTGCATTTGGGAAAAATTTTTTTGAGCAGCCCTGCCGGAAAGGCTGGGGGCTTGCCTTGGGCCCGGCTAACCGGTACACCAAGAAACGGCAAACTTTGCTATTGTTTGGCCTGGAGAAAAACCATGGATGACGGTGTTCGTACTTTTTTACAAAAAACAGGTCCTGTCCTTTGTGTCGATATCGGCAGCGGCACCCAGGATGTCCTTTTGGCCCGTCCGGGACTGGAAGTCCACAACTGGCCACGCTTCGTCCTGCCTTCACCGGCCCGTCTGGCCGCGCAGCGCATTCGTGAGCTGACCCTGCTCAAGCAGCCGGTATGGCTGTATGGTGAAAATATCGGTGGCGGCTTTGGCCTTGCCGTGCGTGACCACATCAAGGCGGGGTTTGCTGTCTACAGTACCGCCAGTGCTGCCAGCGCCCTGCACGACAACCCCGAAGTCGTCCGCAGCATGGGCGTCCAGGTAGCGGAGCAGTGTCCGGCCGGTGCCGTGCCGGTACCTCTTTCCGATTATTCCCCGGAATTTTTTGCCGGACTGCTGCGGCAGGCCGGGCTCCCGTTGCCACATCTGGTACTGGCGGGCTGTCAGGATCATGGTTTTCATCCCAACGGCAACCGCATGGGACGCATGCAGGCCTGGACGGCCCTGCTGCAGGCATCGGCCCTGCCGGCCAACTGGATCTACGAACAGCCGCCGGCGGAATGCACCCGTCTGCTGGCCTTGCAGAAAAAAACTGGCGGCCCGGTGGCGGATACGGGGACCTGTGCCCTGCTGGGCGCCTTGTGCGTGCCGGAAGTCATGAAGCGGAGCTGGCGCGAAGGGATTACCATCATCAATGTGGGCAACAGCCATACGGTGGCGGCGCTGGTCTATCAGGGACAGGTCCGCGGCATCTACGAGCATCATACCGGCATGCGTACCCTGCAGGAATACCTTGCGGATCTTGAGCAGTTCCGGCGTTCCTGGCTGCCGTGCGAGGAGGTCCTTGCACACGGAGGGCACGGGACGGCGTTCGGTCCCTACTGTGAGGAGGCCGGAGGCTACGAACCCACCTATATACTGGGACCGAAGCGGGAATTTTTGCAGGGACAGGGACAGTTCCTGGCCCCGTATGGCGATATGATGCTGGCAGGCTGTTTTGGCCTGCTCTGGGGATGGGCGCACAGGGGCGACGCCGCCGGGCGTTTGTAATTCAAGATGGACAAGCAGCAATAAGGTTTTGACATGGAAGTTTTCGATGCAGCGGAATTGTGGAGCAGGGACCAGATCGAACACACCCAGCTGACGCGCCTCAAGGCCACCGTGGCCCATGTGCGCAAGAGCGAGTTCTATCGCCGCCGTCTGGATGAAGCCGGTGTGACGCCTGAGAGCATCACGTCGCTGGACGACATCCGGCGCATCCCCTTCACCACCAAGCAGGATCTGCGGGACCAGTATCCCACGGGGCTCCTGTGCGTACCGCGCAGCGAGATTGTGCGCATGCACTGCTCCAGTGGTACCACGGGCAGTCCTGTGGCCATCTGCCATACGCAGAACGACATCAATAGCTGGGCCGATCTGATGGCCCGCTGCCTCTATATGGTAGGCGTACGCCGTGATGACGTGTTCCAGAACATGTCCGGTTACGGCCTGTTCACCGGGGGCCTGGGGATCCATTTCGGTGCCGAGCGCCTGGGCTGCATGACCATCCCGGCCGGTCCCGGCAACTCGCGCCGCCAGATCAAGCTGGCCAAGGACTTCAAGACAACGGTCGCCCATATCCTGCCGTCCTACGCGCTCATCCTTGGCGAACATCTGCGCAATATGGGTGAGGACCCGCGCGACTTCCCCCTGCGCATCGCCGTGGTGGGGGCCGAGCCCTATACGGTGGAATTCCGGCGCCGCATCGAAGAACTTTTCGACATGAAGGCCTACAACTCCTACGGCCTCTCCGAGATGAACGGCCCGGGCGTGGCCTTTGAATGCCAGAACCAGAACGGCCTGCATGTCTGGGAAGACGCGTACCTGCCGGAGATCGTGGATCCCAAGACCGGCGAGCCCGTGCCCGACGGCGAGATCGGCGAACTGGTCATGACCTGCCTGTGCCGTCAGGGCATGCCCATCCTGCGTTACCGCACCCGCGACCTGACCCGCTTCCTGCCCGGGGAATGCTCCTGCGGCCGTCATCATCGCCGCATCGACCGCATCCTGGGCCGCGCGGACGACATGTTCATCATCAAGGGCGTCAACGTCTATCCCATGCAGATCGAACAGGTCATCATGACCTTCCCCGAAGTGGGGCAGAACTACTGCATCCTGCTGGAGAACGACGGTATCGGCGACGTCATGCGCGTGCAGGTGGAGATCCGCGACGAGTACTTCGTGGAAGACATGCGCTGCCTGCAGGGCCTGCAGAAGACCATCGCCCAGCGGCTGCGTGACGAAATCCTGGTTACGCCGCGCGTGGAGCTGGTGCAGAGCAATAGCCTGCCCAGCAGCGAAGGCAAGGCCGTGCGCGTGTACGACAACCGCGTCAAGAAGTAGCCTGTATGGAAGGATTCATCGCGCTGGCCTCGTTCAGTCTGGCCTATGCGTTCATCGTCCTGCTGGGGCTGATCCTGCTGCTCAACATCCTTGGCCTGCCCGCCAACTGGGTGGTGGTGCTGCTGGTGGTGTTGTGGAAGTTCCTGCACCCGGCCGCCGGGGCCCTGGATGTCTGGTTCTGGATCATGTTCCTGGGCCTGGCTGTCCTGGGCGAGGTGCTGGAAATGGGCGTGCAGGTCATGAATGCCAAACGGCACGGCTCCAGCACGTCCGGCACCGTGGCCGGTATGGTGGGGGCCATCGCCGGGGCCATCTTTCTGGCACCGCTCTTTTTCGGGCTGGGGGCGTTCATCGGGGCTCTGGTGGGCGCCTGGCTGGGCTGCCTGGTCATGGAACTGCTGCGTGGCCGTCCCGGCAAGGAGGCCTTTGATGCGGCCTTCGGCACCATGATGGGGCGTTTTCTGGGAACGGTCTGCAAACTGGGCACGGGCAGCGCCATGGTCGTGCTGACGGCCCACCGCATCTGGCCGGATATGGCTCCGGTACCGCCGCCGTTGCGTCCTGTGGTGCCGGAACCCGGGCAGGTCGTGATGCTGCTGAAGAACTGGCTGTGTTGAGGTGATCATGTCACTGGATTTGTTACAAGTTGTTTTGGTTCAGACGCGCTTTCCCGAGAATATCGGCATGGCTGCCCGCGCCTGTGTGAATATGGGCAGCCACAGCATCCGTCTGGTGGCGCCGGAGCGCTGGGACAGGGAAAAAGCCCGTCCTCTGGCCACTCCCAAAGGGCAGGGCGTGCTGGATGACGTCCAGGTCCTGCCGGACGTGTCGGCTGCCGTGGCGGATTGCTCGCTGGTCATCGGGACGACGGCCCGGACAGGTGGCTGGCGACGTTCCCTGCTTTCCCCCGAGCAGGCCGCGGGAGAAGTGGCCCAGGCCCTGGAGCGGGGAGAAAAGGTAGCCATCGTGTTCGGCCCTGAGGATCGGGGGCTGGATAATGATGCCATCCAGCATTGCCAGCGGCTGGTGACCATCCCCACCAATCCCGAGGCCAGCTCCCTCAATCTGGCGCAGTCGGTATTGCTGCTGCTGTATGAGTGCGCCAAGGCCGTACGGGCCCGCCAGCATGAGGCTGCCGGGGAAAAGGCTCCGGCGGAGGGCGGCTCCGGCCGCGTCATCTCCTCTGCCGACTACGAGCGTCTGCTGGACAATCTGAAGGACATGCTGCTGCGTCTGGATTGCCTGCACGGGGACAACCCGGATTATTTCCTGATGCCGTGGCGGCGCCTGCTGGCCCGGGCCCAGGTGCGGCGGCATGAATACGACGCGCTGATGGGATTGTGCCGTCAGGTCCGTAACAAGCTGGATGGCGGCAATAAGGCCTAGTCGCCCGACAGCTGTAACCATGCTCCATGAACAGCCCCTGAGAAGGGGCTGTTTTTGTATCCTGCATCCTTACAGGGTGCTCCGCGCGGCGGGCAAAAACAGCAAAGGATCTGACTGCCGGGCTCGCCAGTCCCCGGAGATTACGGAGCAGGGGCGGGGAGGGGCTTTTATCCGGCCCGGAAAGGACAGCAGGGGAGAGGAGGGCACGGCGGTCGTCTCCGGAACTTTTTATGAAAAACGGTTGACGAACGGGCCTTCAAAGAAGACCATCTGCCCGTTCACGTGGCCGGCCGCTGTCATCTGTCTGTGTCCCGGTCAGAGCCAAAAGGAGAAAGATCCATGAGTGGGAAAAAAGTCCTCGTCATTTCTTCCAGCCCTCGCCGGATGGGCAATTCTGATCTGCTGGCCGATGCCTTTATCGAGGGAGCGCGGGAAGCCGGTCATACCGTGGAAAAGATAAACCTGCATGACAAAAAGATCGGTTTTTGCAAGGGCTGTCTCGGGTGTCAGAAAACGCAGCACTGCATCCTTCGGGACGATATGGATGACATCCTGCCGCGCATGCAGCAGGCCGAGGTGATCGCTTTTGCCAGCCCCGTGTATTTCTATTCGCTGTGTGGTCAGCTGAAGACCCTGCTGGATCGCACCAACCCCCTGTTCGCCGGGGACTATGCTTTCCGCGACATCTATTTGCTGGCCAGTGCTGCCGATACGGACGAAAAGACCATGGAAGGCCCCAAGAAAGCTATGGAGGGCTGGGTGGTCTGTTTTGAAAAGACCCGGTTGTGCGGCGTGGTGCAGGCGCTTGGTGTGACGGAATCCGGCGACATCCGGAAAACGCCTGCGGCCCTGGACGCTGCCCGCGATATGGGCAGGAGCATCCGCCAGGGACTTTGCCTGTCTGCCGGATCCTCTGGCAGCAGAAAGGGCAGGGGACAGTGGCCTCCGTGTGTCTGTCTTGGCAGGCACCTTCAGGAGCGGCTGCTGTCCCCTGTTTTTTCAGGAAACATCTTGTCCGGAAGATTGGCTTACTTGTCCGAGAGTCCTATGACGCCGTCAAGCCACGCCCCTTCCAGACAGGCATCGCGCAGGCTGGCCCCGCTCAGGTCAGCGCCCCGCAAACTGGCACTTGTTAGGTTCGCGCCATCCAGCAGGGCATTTTCCAGGATGGCACCATTCAGCCGGGCTTCCCGCAGGTCGGCATCAGTCAGGTCTGCTTCATTGAGCGCCGCTCCCGCCAGATTGGCCCAGGAAAGATTGGCCTTTGCCAGCTCCGCGTTGACAAGGTTGGCCCCGGCCAGATCGGCCAGCTCAAGATTGGCGCCCCGCAAGTCGGCACCGGCGAAATTGGCCCCCCGCAGCTCGACGCCCCGAAAATCCTTGCCGGCCAGATCGGCATTGGCAAAATTTTTCCCCGCCATGCTTTGCGGGTGGGAATGCTGATGGCTCATCGAATCCCTCCTGAAACGGTTTCCGGTCATGATAGCCCAGAGGGCTACTTTGCTACAACTGTTTTGTCGTGACGGATGCCTTGCTGCTCCCGCGAAGGGGTAAAGCCAGGATCTTGCAGGCGCGTCCTTCCTGAGGGGCGCAAGGGGGGAAGGGGGCTATGTAAGCAGGAGGGCGGAAAAGAAATACAGCAATGGGAGGTCCGTGTCTTTATGCTTCCGGCAGAATGATGTATCCTGCACGGCACGGGCCGGATGCAGTGCTGTTTCGCCCGGCTGCGGATAGTTTAAAAAACATTTCGGAGAGTATCTGCCATGAAGAAAATGCTCGCCATTCTGATGATCCTGGGGCTCGTTTGCTCTTCCTCCGGTCTCGCCCTGAGTGCGACTGCCCAGCAGGCCGCTCCGGCGGCGGCCCCTGCCGCCCAACCCGCCCCCAAGGCTGCGCCCAAAAATGTGGAGGCAGGCTATCGCGGCAACCCGGAAAGCAAGATCTATCACAACTCTTCTTGCCGCTATTATAAGGGCAAGAGCGTCAGCAAAACTTTTGCCTCCCCGGCGGATGCCAAGGCCGCCGGGTACCGCCCCTGCAAGGTCTGCAAGGGCTAGGGACACGCCTGGAGCTGGTCGTGAACGGCTTTTCCTGTGCGGGCGGACCCGTCAGGGGAAGCCGTTTTGGGGGCTGCCGGGCTGTTTCGCCGTTATCAACGTTACGGTAACAGCGTACAGGGCCTGGTCTCTTCTGCTTGTGCTGGGATCAAGAGCAGGGGGAATGGGAGGACAGCCCCTGGATTGGCGGGAAAGCCTGCCTCGTGGCGCATCAGGACAGGCCACACACGGAAGGTGTGAAAAAGAAAAAAGGAAGTTCTCGATTTTTTGCTTGACGGCGACCCGTCTTTCCCGTAGATACACCTCATCGCGTCCCCATCGTCTAGCCGGCCCAGGACAACGGCCTTTCACGCCGTCGACAGGGGTTCAAATCCCCTTGGGGACGCCATTAGATTCCAATAGGTTACGTCATGTTTCCTAAAAACATACCCGGTGGGGTTAGCGCCGGGGGTTAGTTTTTCGGAAAGAGGCTCTTGAAGATAACACTTCAAGGGCCTTTCCTTTTGCCGATGTGAGCCCTGTGGGGCAGTCTTTTCTTGTGTGGGGCACGGTTCCGCCCCTCATCCGGCAAGCGGACGTGCTACAGCTTCTTCTGTTTGGGTATTCTGGTATGAAACGGGGGGATTTTTGTTCTACGAGAAGGTCAATACCCACATCGTCGAGGGTTAGCGCGCCCGACGGCGCACGATGACCTGACTATCAGCCTGCGGCGGGGAAAACGGCAGAACCTTGGCCGGTGCGCGGCCCGCCAAGGAATCTAGGGCGGTTGCCACTTCCTTGAACGCGCCAAGGCCATGCAGGTAGCGGTCTGTAGTACTCTGCTTTTCGTGCCGCAGACTGTGCTGGATGCTGAACAAGCTGTGCCCTTCCTGCGCCAGAATGGTTGCCGCCAAGTGCCGGATGGCATGGAAGCCGAAGCGTTTCACTCCGGCTCGTTTGCACAGGCGTTTCATTACATGCGCGGCAGACTTGTACGGCTGGCCGATGAACGGCTCCACCGGGCAGGTGAATACGTGGTTACTCGCCCCCTGTCGGTTTTCCCATAGCCAGAGCAAGGTTTGCCGAACTTCGGCGTTCAGAGGCATTTCATCGCGTTTCACCGTGCCGGTGCGGGTTTTGCGCGTGGTCAGCGTTACTGTGTTCCGCGCAAAGTCCACCTCGTCCCAGGTCAGTCGGAGCAGTTCGCTCTTTCGGGCCGCGAGGTTCAGATAACAGGTCAGCAGGGCCTGTTCCCGTTCCGGGGCAACCGCGTACACTTTCCAGAAATCCGTTTCCGGGGGGATGTAACGCGGAGTGCGGATTTCCGCATAGCGCTGGCAGCCGAGGAAGGGATCGGGCTGATCCAGCGGAAAGCCGTCAAGGTAGGCGACGCCCCAGCGCCAGGCGGTGGTCAGCACTTTACGGTCTTTGTTTGAGCAGTTCGGTCCACGCCGGTCTTTTTGCCAGGCAAGGTAAACGCGGGCTTGCCGCCGTCCGAAACTTTCCACCGGCATATCAGGAGACAGCCCTTCGGTTTTGGCGAGATAGCGCATCAGCCGCTTGAAGCCATCACGTTTTTCTTTGAATGTAGAAAGGGTATTGCGCCGTTCGCATTCTTCAAGGTAAGCGTTGGCCCATTCAAGGATGCTCAGTTTCTTCCGGCAGGAGTCCGTAGGGATCAGGGCTTGCTGTTCGGCATTCAGCTTCTTTGCCGCCCGCAGGTCTTTCTTGGTCTGCTCTTCCCAGGCGATTGCGGCCCGGTGATCGGCCTTTGCGCTGCCGAACCACTTCACCGCCGCCATTTTGCCGTCCATCCAGACCTGGCCTTTCCAACGCTTCGGAGCGCCCTTTTTCTTTGCTATAAAGGTAGGCATCATTCATACTCACTATGCGATTTTCATAGAACCGTATGGTGCGCCCAATTCTGACGCCCCCGAACGCCTCATAATACCGTCGCACGGTACGGACATCAACGCGAAAAATAGCAGCGACCTCCGCTGCCGTGAGGATGCGCCCGATGGCGTTTTCTGGTACAGATGACCTCGGTTCCATGCTTGCCGCATAACATGCGGCAGGAAAGCCATCTGCCCCCATAAGCGATAGAGAACGGAAAACCATATGAAAACAAAGTCCGGCAAAAAAACTCCCCTGTCTCCTTTACCGTTGCATTTTACCGATGGGATAACGTCCGACTCCTTGGCGGCATGGGCGGGTGAAGCCGCGTTTCAGCGCGGGCACGCCTATTACAAAGCCGGAAAGGTTCGCGATATTGCCCTTGCCTCTGAAGGCCGCGTACTGGCTACCGTTGACGGAACAAGAAGATATTCCACCATGATTTTCCGAAAGAGCAACGGGGAACTGGCAGACGCATGCACCTGCCCTTACGGATTGCGGTGTAAGCATGCCGTTGCCCTGGCTTGCGCTTGTCAGGCTCTCTCCGCCGGGAAGCGGCCCATTCCTCTTGCCTCCGCCGATGACAGACGTCTGCTCGACCTGGAGATTGAGTTTCCTGGCGAAACGCAACAAACTGGAGACGGCTCTTCCCCGCAAGAACTGGAAGCCGCGCTCAAAAAACTCTCCAAAGAACAACTGGTTACCCTTGTACTCCAGGCCGCGCGCCTTGCTCCCGAGGTAGCTGCCCTGTGTCCCGGAAAAGCGGAGTCCAGGCAAAAAAACGTTCTGGCCATGGTAAAGGATGTGCGCAGAGCCATGCGCAAGGCGGAGGAAGAGCCGGACTGGGGCGATTATGACGGTTACTACCGGGGTGGCCCCGATTATGAACCGGTGCGCAAAAAGCTGGATATCCTGCGCTTGGCCGGATTTCCGGAGGAAGTGCTCGAACTTGGTTTTGATCTGATTGAGGACAGCAAAAGCCAGATCGAAATGTACGATCAAGAAGGCGAGATCCAAGATGCTATTGCCGAGTGCATGACTGTTGTCCTCCAGGCCTTGCGCGATGTGGGCCGGCCCATGCATGAAAAATTGCTTTGGGCTGCCGATGCGGTATTGGCCGACGAATTTGCCGTCAGCGATTGCTTTTGGGAAATTCTGCGTGAAACACACGCGACGGCGGAATGGAACCCCGTGGCTGACGATCTGCTATCTCGCGTTGCCACCCATGCCAGTCAGGGCTATGCCCGCCGGGCATTGATTGACCTTACGGCGCACGCCCTGACTGCCGCCGGGCGGGATGATGAACTTCTTGATCTGCACAGGCAGGAGGCCGTCCATTCCGGCGAATACCTGCCCCTTGTGCAATACTTGCTGGAAAAGGGCGAGGACCGGGAAGCCGAGGAATGGATCCATAAGGGTATGGCCGCCCTGGAGAAAAAAGAACCGTATACGGTTGAACGGCTCCGCGCCTGCCTGCTGGATCTGCGCAAAAAGCAAAAGGACTGGGATAGTGCTCTGTGCATGCAGACAGAAGATTTTGTTGCCCGCGCTTCCTTGGAACAGTTCAAAGAATGTCGCCGCAGCGCCGAAAAACTCAAAATTTGGCCTGTTCTGCGTCCCTTGCTTATGGATTTTCTCATTGAAAGAAAAATTCCCTGGTCTCAGGATGCCTGGCCTTGTCAAAATCGCGGCAAGCTGTCCCGCTTTCATGAGAAGCACCCCGACTTTACCACGCTCATCGATTTGGCCATTGCCGAGAAAAAACCGGCGGAGGTGCTCAAGTGGTATGATCTGCAACGCAAAACCCAGCGCGGGTACGGCTACAGTGCCGACAGCGTGGCCGATGCCGTGCGGGAGTTTGCGCCGGAGCGGGCGATTGCCTTATGGAAGGGCCTTGCGGAAGCGCAGATCGCTTTGACCAAGCCCAATGCCTATGTGGCGGCAGCCGTATTTTTGCGCAAGCTGGGCAAACTTATGCGCGAACGCGATATGGCGGCGCAATGGGATATCTACATTCAGTCTCTGCGCCATACCCATCGTCGCAAGACGCGCCTCATGGAAGTGCTGGACGGGCTGTCTCCGGTCGAAAAACATGTTGGCCGCGAGGATACTCAGAGGAAAAAATGACAGAGGACGTTTCGGCCGAGTTGGCCCGCCTGCAAGCGGAAAACTCCCACCTCAAGGCAATCTTGCGGCAACACGGCATCACTTGGGGTAGTTCCCTCTCTTCCGCGCCGCCCGTTTTGGAGGACGTCACTATTGCTGACCCGGTAACGCCTCCTTCAGTTGTTCTTTCGCCTGCCGGCAAGATTGCCCTTTTCCAGAGCTTGTTCCGTGGCCGGACAGATGTTTATCCCCAAAGGTGGGAATCGCAAAAGGGCACATCAGGATATTCTCCCGTATGCGGCAATGAATGGCGTCCTGGAATCTGCGGCAAGCCCAAGGTGCGATGTGGCGATTGTGAGCACAGGCAATTGACCCCATTGACTGAACAGGCGCTCTATGACCACTTGGCCGGTAAAAAGACGCTTGGGGTTTACCCGCTTCTTCCCGACGACACCTGCCATTTCCTGGCAATGGACTTCGATGAGGCGCAGTGGCGCGATGACGCCCGCGCCGTGTTGCTCTCCTGCCGGCAATGCGATGTTCCCGCCTCGTTGGAAATATCCCGCTCCGGCAAAGGCGCGCACATCTGGATTTTCTTTTCCGTTCCGGTGTCCGCTCGTGAAGCCCGCATGCTGGGAGCCGCGCTTGTCAGCCATACCTGCGAAAGAACGCGCCAACTCGCTTTAAGCAGCTACGATCGCTTTTTCCCCAGCCAGGATACAGTGCCCAAAGGCGGATTTGGCAACCTCATCGCCTTGCCTTTACAGAAAATACCGCGCTCACAAGGGCACAGCGTTTTTGTGGATGCAAACTTAACAGCATTTCCTGACCAATGGGCGTATCTCAGCACAGTGGTCCGCATGACGCCGGATGCGCTCTCTCAAGCCATTCTCCAGGCGAGTGGCGGCAGACACTCTCTGGACGTGGCGTTCACTACTGACGGGGATAACGCAGCCAGGCCTTGGGAGAATCAGAAGATTTCATGCCGTAAGATTGCCGGACCATTGCCATCAAGCATTACCCTGGTGCTTACCAATCAGATATTCATTGATAAACGCGAAGTTCCCCAGCCCTTGCTGAATCGCCTGATCCGTCTTGCGGCATTCGCCAATCCCGAATTTTACAAAGCGCAGGCCATGCGCCTGCCTGTTTGGAATAAGCCCCGGCTTGTCTGTTGCGCGGAAAACCTTTCGCAACACATAGGCCTGCCTCGTGGGTGTCTGGACGCCCTGCTGGAACTGCTTGAGTACAATAATATTCTTCCGGTTATCGAGGATAAACGCGTCAAGGGCAGCGGATTGTCGGTAAAATTCAAGGGAAAATTGCGCAAGGATCAACAATTGGCCGTAAAATCCATGCTGGCGCAGGATATCGGAGTACTCCACGCAACTACCGCTTTTGGCAAAACAGTGGTTGCGGCGGCGCTTATCGCCAAACGGAAAACCAGTGCCCTTGTGTTGGTCCACCGTGCGGATCTCTTGCGGCAGTGGCAGGAAAGGCTTGTTCAGTTTCTTGGCATAGCCTCCGGCGATATAGGCCTTATCGGTACCGGAAAACATAAGCCCAGCGGTAAAATTGATATCGCTCTGCTCCAGACGCTTGCCCGTAAAGACGATCTGGCCGAATTTTTAGATGGCTACGGCCATATTATTGTTGACGAGTGCCACCACATCGCTGCTTTTTCCTTTGAAAACATCCTCAAGCAGGCCAAGACGCGATTTATTGTCCCACTCAGGGAGGGGTAAAACCCCCACCTTTAGGTGGCGGCTTTAGCGTTTCTTTTGTAGTCTGTGGGCATGAGCAATTATCGTAAAGGCTCCCACAGTGTTTTTTCAATTCACCTGCACCTGGTCTGGATAACCAAGTACAGGAAAAAGATTTTGTCAGGCGACATCGCCCAGAGAGCCAGGTCGCTGATACGCGGCATCTGTGAAAAGCATCAGGTGGAAATTCTCAAAGGACATATAGCACCCGACCATATCCATCTTTTCGTTTCGATTTCACCAAGCCTTGCTGTGAGCAAGTTGATGCAACAACTGAAAGGCCGAACCGCGCATGCCATGATAAATGAATTTCCATTGTTGCGCCGCCAGTACTGGGGACGTCATATGTGGGCGCGTGGCTATTTCTGTTGCAGCAGTGGCAATGTGACCGATGAGGTCATTAAGCAATACATCACGCAACAGGAAGATGCAGATGAAACCTTCCGAATTGAGGGGGAATGACTTCAGCCTGCTTCAGCAGGGGCCATACCGGCTTTAGCCGGAACGCGACTTTAGTCGCCACGGTGAATCCACCGGCTTTAGCCGGTGGAGTGTTCAATTTTATTCCTGTCGGGACGCCAGAACAATCAAGCGCTTGCAGTGATGCAGGTGTTTTTTTCGTATAGCTTCGATCCCTTGAACAAAAGAGCAATTGTTATAAACAAAACAAAGCGGACCTCTCCTTTTGGGAGGGCCCGCTTTGTTTACTTTGTATCCTGCGGCGCTGCCTATAGCGACCGTTCCTGAAGGCCGGAGCGGGGCGTACTGTCGGGCTTGGGCGGCTCGGTCACGCCTTCCATGCCGGGCAGGGCATCATGCACGTCCGTGGGGGGCAGTTCGCCTTCGCCCACGCGGGAGATGGCGCGACTGTCGCGCACAGTGAGCTTGCAGGCCAGACCATAACATTCGTACACCGCGGCCACAGTGGCCTGCAGGGGCTCGCCCTTACGCAGCGGCGGCGGCACCAGCACATAATAGGTGCGGCTTTCGGAGCCCAGATGCGGGCGGACATCGCAGGCGATGAGCCATTCGTCCTTTTCGTCGTTGTTCCAGTCCACGATGCCCAGCATGGCCAGATTGATGGTCTGGGTGGGGTGGACGATGGTGAAGCCGGTCTTGCGCACGGTGGCATGGCTGGACGGCGTGCGCGTGGCGGCAAAGGTGCTGCCCAGATAGACGTGGCCCCTGTCATTGAACAAAAATTCAGGCGAGAGCTGACGGAAAAGGATCTCGCCATAGTTCTCGCCCCCGCCACCGGGCAGGGAGATATAGCTGCCGTCGTCGGTGAGCAGGCCGCGGGCTTTCATTTCCTGGGGCATACGTTGGCTCATGGTCACGAAGCCGGACTTGTCCACAACGGTCACGCCCTTGGCGCCGCAACCGGCCAGCAGGAAGGCCGCGCAAAGCAGCAGAAGAAAACGGGTCATTGGGTACCTCGGTAAAAAATCGTATTAGAAAAAGAGGTGTACGCGTCCCGGCCGGGCTTGTAAAGCCGCTTTCCCCCTGTCTTTTCAGGAAACGGAGTAGGGCACGGCAGCGGTCGTCAGGTCATCCTGAGAGGATGAAAAAGGGAGAAAGCCCTGTACAGGACTTTCTCCCCCGTGGTCATGGAATACGATAATACTTAAAGCGATGCTTTAAGCTCTTCCAGATGCGTGCGGGCAAAGTCCAGCGAAGGATCCACTTCCAGCGCGGCCGCCAGATGTTCCATGGCGGCTTCCTTCTGGCCCAGGAATTTCTCGCACAGCCCCAGATTGGCCAGGTCCATCACCGAGCCCTTGTCCACCTTGAGCACGGCACGGAAGGCCGCGGCAGCCTCTTCATAACGCTTGAGCTTGAACAGGCAGACGCCCAGCAGATTGCCGTATTCCTTCATGTCCGGGCATAGGGCCACAGCGTCACGCAGGGGGGACAGGGCACTTTCCCAGTCGCCGGTCAGCGTGGAGACATAACCTTCGTAAAAGGCGGCCAGCCCCTTGGCGTCATTTTCGGGCTGCAGGGGGCGGGCTTGGGCGAAAAGGTCGCGAGCTTCTTCAAAACGTTCCGCACGCAGGGCCAGCATGGCCCGGAAAAAGGGCAGGAAATGCGCGCCGGGGTAGCAGCGTTCCAGCACGGCCAGCCCATGCAGGGCCGTTTCCTCGTCCGCTTCTTCAGCCAGCTTGCGGCCCACGAACAGACCGATGCTCTGGTTGCGGTCACGCTCGCGGAAGGAGAGTCCCGGAGCGATGCAGTAGTGGGCCGGGACGCCCAGATCGGGATGCGTAGTCTCTACAGCATAGACCTGTACCGGTTCCAGATCATGCAGCGCCCGAAGCAGCTCGTCGCGGATGTCGGGCGCTTCCACGCTGGGCAGGTCGGACAGGCGGCAGACGGGCCCTTCCAGCAGCCACTGGATATCCTCCAGGCGCTCGAACTTGGAAAGACCGGAGGCCTCGTAGCAGGCCTGCGTGCAGAAGTCACCGCCCAGCTGGGCGATCTCCGTGACGGCACGGATGGCGGCCTTGGCCGGAGAGGCTGCGGTGCCGGCCGTGAACACGATCTCGGAGCGGGCCGGGAAGGTGGCCGGGTCCCAGGCCACCGCGCCGACAGTGGGCAGCGGCATGCCCAGGGAGAAATCCTTGAGCACGATATGGATGCCTTCCCGCTCAAAGGCGGCCAGCAGGTCGCGCAGGGTGGGATCGTCCACCTCATGAGGATCGATGGTGGGGGTGGTCAGGCGTTCCCGGTCGATACGGCAGCAGACATGCCGCTCCACCAGTTCGGAAAGGCCCTGCAGAAGCGATTCCTCCGGGCTGTTGCCGGCGGACGTGCCGTTGAATTCGCCCAGCAGCTTGAACCAGTCCAGCGGCAGCCAGACAGTACGGCCGTCAGCCAGATGCGTGGCAGGGAAGAAGTTCCAGCGCAGGGTGCTCATGGCTTCGCGGGCCTGTTCCGGGGAAAGACTGTCGTCCACGGAGCGGCAGATCTCCTCGATGGGCAGCAGATCCTTGCCGAAACGCTCCTCGGCCTCGGCCCAGGTGGCGCTGACCATATGCGGCAGGCGCTGCCAGAAACTGAAGAAGGCAAAGCGTTCCATCAGCTCCATCAGAGCGGAAGCACGGGCCTGTTCCGGCGAGGAACCTTTGCCCATCTGTTTGCGGGTGGGCATGATGCCGCGGGCGTCCCTGCCGCAAACGCTGAGGTAGACCGGGATGCCCAGACGGCCCACGTCCACGCGGCGGACTTCGGCCAGGATGTCCAGACCGGCGGCCTGCATGCGGGCCTGCACGCGTTCATAGGTCTCCTGGGGCGAGATGGTCTTGTCCAGGTCGCGGGTATAGCCCTTGGGGCAGGACTGCAGACGGATGACGGGAAGAGTGGTCGTGCTCATGGCTACTGCTTGCGCTCCAGGATATGCAGGACATAGATGCGGCGCTGTTCCTTGCCGTCGGCATCCTGGCTCTTGACGCCGATATGGCCTTCCTGCACCTGGAAGGTCTTGGCAGCCAGCTTGGCAAAATGCGGTTTGGCGCGGGCCATGTCCGTGCAGAACACGGCCTTGCCGCCCGGGGCCAGATGGCGGTCCACGAACTTCAGCAGCGGCCGGTGCAGGTCATCGAGATACAGGAGCTCCGAAGCGACGATGCGGTCGAAGCCTTCGGGAAAGCGCTCGTCCTTGCCGGGACGGGAAACGTCCAGATAGCAGACGTCGATCAGGTCCTGCAGCTTGTTGTGCAGCACGTTGGCCCGGGCGAACTGGAGGGCATCATTGACGATGTCGCTGGTCACGATATGGCGGAAGCCGTAACGGGAGGCCACCAGACTGAGCACGCCACAACCGCCGCCCAGCTCCAGCATGGTCTTGCCCTCGGGCTCCAGCTTGCGCAGGAAGCGCCCCAGCACGAAGGAGCCCGGCCAGACCTTGGCCCAGAGCGGCAGATCTTTCAGCGGGTCATGGATGGCGTGCCGTGCCAGCAGCCCGTCCAGATGGCTTTGCATATTGTTGATGTTCAGGACCTCCAGCTGGCCGTCATCCAGCTGCAGGGGGACAAAGTCCACATCGAAGGTCTTGCGGATGTCCGCAAGGATCTGGTCCAGCATCGTCGTCTCCCGTATATTTTTCCGTCTGGGCCGGATACGTCCCGCCTGGCCGGAAAAGGCTTGTGGAATTCTCAGGGGATCACTAGGAAAATTTGAAAAGCTGAAAAAAAGGAGGCGCCCCGCCCGGGGACGCACTCACGAAGCAGACGGCAAAAGGCCGATGCCGACAATCCATACAGGCATTTGCGCCGCAAATCAACATGCCGGCTTGACAGGGCCCGGTGTGCGGGCTAGGCAGAATGCATGAAAACCATCCATCGCCTCGAAATTGTTGTTGCGGAAAGTGATTACGACTGCGCCACCGGCCTGCTGGCCCTGGAAGTGCCCTTTGGCTGGGAAGAGCAGAGCCTGCCCACCGGCGAGACGCGCTTCCGGGTCCACTGCGAGCAGAAGGATTTTCTGGAACGGCTGCAGCAGCTGCTGAAGCAGACCGTCCCGGCTGCGGAAAGCGCTCTTTCCGAGCTGGAGGAGACCGACTGGCTGGCGGCCTGGCGTCAGTTCTTCACGCCTGTGTGTTGCGGTAACCATTTTGTGGTCCTGCCGCCGTGGCTGGCGGATACGCAGGACTTTCCCGGCCGGACGCCCATCCTCATCGAGCCCAAGAGTGCCTTTGGTACCGGCCATCATGCCACCACGGCCCTGTGCCTGCGTGTGGTCAGCGACCTGCTGGAAGCCGGACGCCTGCAGCAGGGACAGCATTTCCTCGACCTGGGCACCGGTTCCGGGGTGCTGGGCATCGGCTGCTGCAAGTTCGGCCTTACGGGCGAAGGTCTGGACATCGATCCGCTGGCCGTGGACAACGCGGTCGAGAACCGTGCCCTCAACGCCATCGCGCCTGAAAACTTCACCGTGGCCGAGGGCAGCATCGATGCCGTGGCCGGCAAGCAGTTCGACCTGGTGCTGGCCAACATCCTGGCCCGTCCGCTGACCGAGATGGCGGCCGATATCGTGCGCGCCTGCCGCCCCGGCGGTTGCCTCGTCCTTTCCGGGCTCTTGGAGATCCAGGCTGACGGCGTGACCGCGGCCTACAAGGCCCAGGGACTGCCCGAACCGCGCCGTATCATCGACGGCGAATGGGCCGCCCTGGTCTGGGATTCCGTTAAATAGGAAATATTCTTGACAAGAATAGAGCATCCTGCTACATAAGGGCATCTTGAACGCAAAAGCCGCAAGGAGCTTTTTATGAATACTGTCACTTTCATGGGTAATCCTCTCCACCTCGAAGGCAACCTGCCCGTCGTTGGCCAGAAGGCCCCCGAATTCACGGTGTGCAACAACGGCCTCGAACCCCGCAGCCTGAAAGACTACGCGGGCAAGATCGTGGTCCTGGTGAGCGTGCCTTCTCTGGATACGCCCGTGTGTGATATGGAAGTGCGCCGCTTCAACAAGGAAGCCGCTGCCCTGTCCGACAAAGTGCAGATCCTGGCCCTGAGCTGCGACCTGCCCTTCGCTCAGGCCCGCTGGTGCGGTGCCGCCGGCGTGCAGGCCGTGGAAAGCCTGTCCGACTACAAGGACGTGGATTTCGGCAAGAACTACGGCGTGCTGATCCAGGAACTGCGTCTGCTGGCCCGCGCCATCTTCGTGGTGGCTCCCGACGGTACGCTGGCTTACAGCCAGCTGGTGCCCGAAGTGACCAACGAGCCTGACTACGACGCCGTTCTGGAAGCGGTGAAGAAGCTGGCCTAACCGGCCCCATCCATTGCTCTGATGCTTCCGGGCTCCCTTCGGGGAGCCCTTTTTTTGTGTCGTCGCTCGCCGGAGTCCTTCCTGTCTTTGTCGTTCTCCCTGCGGATGCAGGCCAAGGAGCACTGTCCCTTGCAAATCATAGAGATGCTGATGGAGTGGCACAAGACGGCAATGTCCCTCGGTAAACACGGACTGGCAAATGCTCCAAGGGAAGTATGCCGTGTCACGAGCTTTTCTGGATGACTCGTGGAAAAAAGAAACGGAGCAGGGCAGAGCGGATGTACGGGCCACAAATCAAAACCGCCCATCAAAAAACACCCAACGCGTGTCTTTTCATTTCGTTCCGTGGCGTTCAGCAGGACCAAATAACAAAAAAGGCGCTCCGAAGAGCGCCTTTCTGAAAAGCGGATACGTTGTTGCTATTTGCCCATGGCGTCCATGAAGTCCTTGTTGGACTTGGTCCCGCGCATCTTGTCCAGCAGGAATTCCATGCTGTCGATGGAGGACATGGGAGCCAGGATCTTGCGTAGGATCCAGACGCGGTTGAGGATATCGTCGGAAAGCAGCAGGTCTTCCTTGCGGGTGCCGGTGCGGTTGATGTCGATGGCCGGGAAGATACGCTTTTCCGCCAGGTGGCGGTCCAGATAAATCTCCATGTTGCCGGTACCCTTGAATTCTTCGAAGATGACTTCGTCCATGCGGGAGCCGGTGTCGATCAGAGCCGTGGCGATGATGGTCAGGCTGCCGCCTTCTTCGATATTGCGCGCGGCACCAAAGATACGCTTGGGGCGCTGCAGGGCGTTGGCGTCCAGACCACCGGAAAGCACGCGGCCAGACGAGGGGGTCACGGCGTTATAAGCGCGGCCCAGACGGGTGATGGAGTCCATAAGGATGACCACGTCCCGCTTGCGTTCCACCAGACGCTTGGCTTTTTCCAGCACCATTTCACAGACCTGCACGTGGCGCTGCGGCGGTTCGTCAAAGGTGGAGCTGATGACTTCGGCCTTTTTCACGGTACGTTCCATGTCCGTGACTTCTTCGGGGCGTTCGTCGATGAGCAGGACGATCAGATAGACGTCGGGATTGTTGGCATTGATGGCGTTGGCCAAAGACTGCAGCAGAACAGTCTTGCCGGTACGCGGCGGGGCCACGATGAGACCGCGCTGACCACAGCCGATGGGCGACATGATGTCGATGACGCGGTTGGAAAGATTTTTCTCGCCGTTTTCCATGATCAGCTGGTGATCAGGATAGATGGGCGTCAGGTTGTCGAACAGAACGAGATTTTTGGCATTTTCCGGCGGTTCGAAGCCGATCTCCGTCACTTTGAGCAGGGCAAAGTAGCGTTCGCCTTCTTTTGGGGGGCGGATCTGGCCGGAAACGATATCGCCTTTACGCAGGGAAAAGCGGCGGATCTGGGAGGGAGAAACATAGATGTCGTCCGGGCCGGGCATGTAGCTGCACAGGGGAGAGCGCAGGAAGCCGAAGCCGTCGGGCAGGATCTCCAGGACGCCATCCCCGTAGATGGCACCGTTTTGGGAGGCACAGGCCTGCAGGAGGGCGAAGATGAGTTCTTGCTTGCGCATGGAGCTGGCATTTTCGATCTCGTACTGCTCAGCCAGTTCCATCAGGGCCTGCATGCTGCGGGTTTTCAGTTCTGTCAGGCTCAGGCCGCTATCTGAAAGTAAGGCGGGTGCAGCCTTTTTTTTACGGACGTATTTACGGGGTGCTTTTTCCATGGGCGTAGAAAGCACGCATCACCGAAAAACGGCAATGCGATGCAAAAAGATGTTATGGGATTGGAAGAAAAAAGGCGTGTGAAAAGCGTGTAGCCTATCTTGTGGCCGGAAGCAAGTAAAAAATAGTTAATGCGCAGTGGTCGCAGGCTGCTTGGCAGGCGGGGAATAAAGGGAGATGAGCTCGGACTGCAAGTCCCGCTGTTCCGTCTTGAGGACTTCGCCCAGTTCACCGGTCACAAGGCTCATGGCCTGTTCCAGGAGACGCCGTTCACCAAAGGAAAGATCCTTGGTACGGCCGATGAGGAGGAGTTCGCGCAGGACGTTGGCGACGATGGAAAGGTCAGGACTCTTGAGGCGTTCGGAATACTCGCGGAAGCGCCGGTTCCAGTTCTGGCCTGTGTGGACGGTCTGCTGGGGGTTGTTGCGCAGCGCTTCCCAGATGTGTTCTGCTTCCTTGGTGCTGACCAAAGTGCGCAGACCAACATTAGAGGCATTTTTGACAGGTACCATGAGGGTGATACTGTTGGCCCGGATGCGCACGATGTAGAAATCGCACGCCGAACCACCAATATTCTGGCTGTCGATGCGCTCTATCTGGCCCACTCCTTGAGCTGGGTACACTACAAGCTGTTCGGATGTAAACATTTCCGTCCAAGGGTTGAAGTGCCCGCGCCAAACGCGAAGAAAAATAGCAACAGTGGAAAAGATTCAGGTAATCTTTTCCACTATTAAAAGAACATAACGTACAACCAATCATTAGTCCAGCAAAATTTTTTTTTACTGGAATCATGACAAAAAAAGCCGGCCACAGGCCGGCTCATGCTCAGGAACGGGTCGCCCGCACAGCGGCTTCCAGTCCTTTTTTTGCAAAAATTTCCAGTACTTCAAGCGCCTTATCAGTCGCTGTCCGTATCTTGTCGGCATCTTCACTGCAAGGACGTCCCAGCACCCAGTTGATGACGTCCCCTTTCTGGGGAGGCCGCCCGATACCGATACGCAGACGGTAGAAGTCCGGCGTCCCCAGCAGCTGGGTGATGGACTTGAGCCCGTTGTGCCCGGCGTTGCCGCCCCCCTTCTTGAAGCGCAGCTCTCCGGCGGGGATATCCAGTTCATCATGCACCACCACCAGCTGATCGGGGCGGATCTTGTGCCAGGCCAGCAGGGGCTGGACACACTGGCCGCTCAGATTCATGAAGGTCTGGGGCATGGCGGCCAGCCAGTCTCCGGGCAGCCCGTCATAGCGCAGCCGCCACAGTTCACAGGAGAATTTGCCTCCGTTCTGGCTCTGTACCTGGCCGCCTTCCCGGCGGGCATGATCCAGCAGGCTTTCCACAAAGGCAAAGCCGCAATTATGGCGCGTTCCGGCATACTGGTTGCCGGGATTGCCCAAACCAACGACGACACCACCAAAATCCATGACAGTTTCCTTACAGGTGAAGAGAGAGTGGCAGGCCGTGACCACTGGCCAGCGCCGCCACATGGGCGGCTGTCCTGGCGGCCACGACGGGGGAGAGGATGGCCAGATGGCCACCCCGAGGCAGCCAGATACAATGTTTTTCCGGGGCCGTCACCGCGGCGAACGTCTCCTCGATCAGAGGTCTGGTGAACAGAGCGTCGTCGAGAGCATTGAAAAGATAGAACGGGCAGTGGACCGTGGACGCTACCGAGGTGCTGAACAGGGAGTACAGGTACGCCAGGGGATAGCTTGTCCTGGCCTGCCAGCGATCAAGGGGAAGACGCAGGCAGCCGGCAAGGATCTTTTTGACCGACAGATAGCTGAATACGGGCAACGGCAGCCGGGGCAAGCAGGTACTGAGTATCTTCAGTCCGGCCAGCAGACGATCACGCTGCGCTGCCCAGGGAGCGAATCGGGTCAGTTCTATGGCCCGGCGGCTTTGCGGGAATATCCCGCTGAATGCGAAACAGGCACGCATCCGCTGACTGCGGGAGGCGTGGGCCATGGCCAGGATCCCTCCCTGACTGTGACCGGCAAGGAGCAGAGGCCCCATGCCGTGACCGTGCAGCCAGCGTTCCGCATCCAGGCCGTCCTGCAGCAGGTCGTCAAAACTGAACAGACGCCGGTGCGGGTTGCTGCCATGTCCGGTCAGGTGCAGGGCCGCGACGGCAAGTCCGTTTTTCCAGAGGCAATGCAGGAACGTCCGGTACTGGACCGGACAGAACATGGTCCCCGGATAAAAAACGAGGCAGGAGGCGCCCGGTCTGGGCCACAGCTCGATGTTTACCTGCCGGTTTCCGTGGCGCAGGGTATGATACTGCAGGCGAGGAAGGCTGGACATACGTATAAAAATCAGGCCGGCCTCAAAAGAGACCGGCCTGAAAAAAACTGCGGTGAAAGGCGCCTTATTCGGCGGCTTCGGCAGCGTCCTTGCTCTTGGAGAACACGCTCACGATGGCGAAGTTCTTGTCGAACACGGCCTTCACGTTTTCGGGGAGAGCCAGGGTCTCCACGGTCACGCTGTCATTGATGCCCATGTCGGTCACGTCGATGGTCACCTTCTTGGGCATGTCCAGAGGCTTGCTGCACAGACGCACGCTTTCGCGGTAGGTTTCCATCACGCCGCCCAGCTTGACGCCGCGGGCAACACCCACAAATTCGATCGGCACGTCGACCTTGACTTCCTTGTCCAGATCCACACCGTAGAAGTCCACATGGGTGAAGGCCTTCTTGTAGGGGTGCTTCTGCACTTCCCAGAACATGACGGGATGCACGGTCTTGGTGCCGTTGTCGTCGATTTCCAGGTTGAACACGGCGGTACGGCCCATTTCGGCGTACATCTTTTCCAGAGGCAGAGCAGGAGCCTGCACGGCGATGTTGTCACCCTTGGCGGTGTAGAACACACCGGGGATCATGTCCTGCGTGCGCGCACGGCCCGCAGGGCCTTTGCCGCTACCTTCACGCTTTTGCACGCTCAACGTCTTTTCAATGGTCATGTTTAACTCCTTACCTAGTGCCGCATGAAAGTGCGGGAAGTTTTCTTATTATGGAGTCGGGAAAACCCGGCATTATACAAAGAGAACGCTGACGGAGGAACCCGTGTGGATGTTGTGGATGGTCTTGCCCAGCAGGGCAGCCACAGACACCACCTGCAGCTTGGGACACTGTGCCAGCTTTTCACCCAGCGGGATGGTATCGGTCACGATGACGCGGTCCAGAGCCTCGGTAGCATTGATGCGGTCGATGGCGGGGCCGGACAGCACACCGTGGGAAGCACAGGCGATGATCTTCTTGGCGCCGTACTTGAGCAGCACGTCGGCACCGGCGCACAGGGTACCGGCAGTATCGATGATGTCGTCAACGATGATGGCGGTCTTGCCTTCCACGTCACCGATGACGTGCATGGCCTGGGCTTGGTTGGGCTTGTCGCGACGCTTGTCCACGATGGCCAGAGGAGCATTCAGGCGCTTGGCGTAGGAACGGGCGCGTTCCACACCGCCGGCGTCGGGGGAGACGATGACGATGTCGCCTTCGATCTGGCGCAGGGGTTCCATCATGACAGGAGCGGCATACAGGTTGTCCACAGGGCAGTTGAAGAAGCCCTGGATCTGACCGGCATGCATGTCGATGGTCACCACACGGCCAGCACCGGCCACGCTGATGAAGTCGGCCACCATCTTGGCGCTGATGGGGGCGCGGGGGCTCACCTTGCGGTCCTGGCGGGCATAGCCGTAGTAGGGGATCACAGCCGTGATGCGGCCGGCGCTGGCGCGCTTGAGGGCGTCGAGCATGAGGCAGAGCTGCATCAGGTTGCGGTTGACCAGCGGGGGACAGGTGGGCTGGACAACGAACACGTCATCGCCGCGCACGTTGTCGCCGATTTCAATGCGCAGCTCGCCATCGCTGAAGGTGGTTGCCAGAGTAGGAGTAAGCTGACAGCCGAGGTGGTCGCAAATGGCTTTGGCCAACTCGGGATTGGAAGAACCCGTGACAATCTTGAGATCGCTGAACATGGTCCGTTCACCTTGCCGATAGCGGCAGCAGTTATGGTTTGGGTGTGGCTGGGATGGAAGGGCTCGAACCTTCGAATGACGGAGCCAAAACCCGTTGCCTTACCACTTGGCTACATCCCAGCATTCATGGGCAGCACAAAGACCTTCCCGTACTGTGACTCCAGGCTTTGCGCTGCCGCCTCGGCTGCGTGACGGGCTGAGAACAGGCCGAACATGCTCGATCCACTGCCGCTCATGCGTGCACAAGCGGCCCCGGAATGGAGCAGATATTGGCGGATTGTCTCTAATTGCGGGTATTCACGCACAACGGCGGGCTCCAGATCGTTACGGATTTGGAGCACGTTTTCTGTGGTGATGCGGAACGTCGTTCCCGTCCCGGCATATTTACCCATCACGAGAAGCGTTTCATTATCCTTGCTCTCCGGATTTGTCAAGCCTTTACCACCAGCTTTTTCCGCTTCCGCCATCAAATCGTCATAGGCGCGGTAGGCCCAGGGGGTGGAGACCGGCACGGGCGGACAGACCAGCACCAGCCACCAGCCGGGCAGATCCACTGCCGCGGGCGTCAGCACCTCGCCGATACCGGTCACGCGCCGGGGCTGCCCGTGAAGGAAAAAGGGGACGTCCGCACCGACCTTGATGGCGGCTTTTTCCAGCTCTTCCAGCGGCAGAGGCGTCTCCAGGCAGCTGTTGAGCCACAGGAGCAGGGCTGCGGCATCGCTGCTGCCGCCCCCCAGGCCTGCGCCGTGAGGGATACCCTTGCGCAGGGTGACATCCACGCCCGGACAAGCAACCTGTTCCGGCAGCAGGGCCGCGAAAGCGGCATGGGCCTTGGTCAGGGTGTTATGCTCCAGGTCGATGCCGGGGGTATCGCAGAACACGCGGATGCCTGCCGCTTCCCTGCGTTCCACTTCCAGGACGTCGAACGGCCGGGCCAGCGGATAGAACACGGAATCAAGGGTATGATAGCCGTTGGGCAGGACGCCGGTTATCTCCAGCCCCAGATTGATCTTGCAACCGGTGCGGATCTCCACGTTGTCCCCCCTACAGGGTCTCGACCACGAAATGGTCGTTGGTGTAGACGCAGATCTCCGAGGCGATCTTCATGGATTCCAGGGCCAGCTCCCGGGCGGGGAGGCTGCTGTGGCGCAGCAGGGCGCGGGCTGCGGAAAGGGCATAGGGGCCGCCGCTGCCGATGGCAGCCACGTCATCGTCGGGCTCGAACACGTCCCCGTTACCGGAAAGCAGCAGGATATGCTCGCCGTCAGAGACCAGGAGCATGGCTTCCAGGCGGCGCAGGTATTTGTCCTTGCGCCATTCCTTGGTCAGCTCCACAGCGGAACGCTGCAGATTGCCGCGAAATTCCTTGAGCTTGGCTTCGAACAGCTCGAACAGGGTGAAGGCATCGGCCGTGGCACCGGCAAAGCCGGCCACGATCTTGCCGTCATACAGGCGGCGCACCTTGCGGGCGGTGTGCTTCATGATCATGGACTGGCCCAGGGTGACCTGGCCGTCCCCGGCCATGGCAACCTGTCCGTCCTTCTTGACTGCCAGAATCGTCGTCGCGTGCGTTTCTATCATCGGTCTTCCCAGATTTCCTTGCGTTCTTTGTACACCGCATCCAGCTTGCGGAAAGCCGCACTGTCGGCGGATTTTTCCGTCTTTGCCTTGGCCTGCTTGAAGTAGCGCTCTGCCAGCTTGCGGTTGTTGGAGTAAATGGCACTGTAGGCCATGTGGATGTAGGCCAGTCCGGTCTTGCCTATGGAGCCCAGCGAACGGGCATAGGCTTCATGGACATCGGCGGCTTCCGGCACGGCCCGCAGGACTTCCGTATAGTACGGCTGGGCCTGCTGGGCGCGGCCGGTCTCATCCAGCATGCGCGCATAAAAGAATCTGGCCATGAAATCGTTTTTGTCCAGCTGCATGGCCTGACGCAGCAGGCCTTCCGCCCTGGCCATGTCACCTTTGCGGTAGTGGAAGGTCCCGGCTTCGCGCAGCACCAGCGGGTCCTTGGGGGCCAGCTGCAGGGCCTGATCGAAGGCGGCGGCAGCTTCGCGCACGTTGTTCCTGCGCGAAAGGACCATGCCCCGCCCCATGCAGGAAAGGGCGTCCTTGCCGGAAAAACGCTGCAGGGCCGCCTGGCTGTCGCCGTAGCGTCCCCAAAGGACGGTCTGGACCCTTTTGAAGCGGCGATTGTCGAAGGACCGGTTGCGGATGGAAGCGGGGAAGGAACTCAGCCGGGCCTGGATGCCGTTGATGCGGTCACCGATATCCGGGTGGGTGGACAGATAGGCGGGCACGCTGGCTCCCGCCATCCAGCTTTTCTGGCGCATGATCTTGAAGCCGCCCACCATGCCGGAGGGCGGATAGCCCGCCTTGGTCAGGTACTGCAGGCCGATCTGGTCGGCTTCGTTCTCGTCCAGACGGCTGTAATTGAGCATGGCGGACTGACCTGCGCCCAGGGCCCCGACGGCCACGGCGCCGCCCGCAGGCCCGCCGACGGCCACGCCGGCGATGGCCAGCAGCAAACTGCCCACGGACAGATACTGGGCCCGCTCCAGACGCGAGGCCACATGGCGCTGGGTCACATGGGCCAGCTCATGCGAAAGAACGCCAGCCAGCTGGCTCTCATCCTCGAAGTTCATGATCAGTCCGGTGAAGACATAGACATGGCCGCCGGGGATGGCAAAGGCGTTCATGGCGTTATGCAGGATGACGCCGGACGTGAAAGTGAAGGGCTGGGGCGGGATGGCCTTGACCAGACGACGGACAAGGCCATCCACATATTTGCTGACTTCGGGGTCGTCGACCATGGGCAGGCTGGAGCGGATGGCCACATCGAATTTGTGCCCCATCTCCTTCTCGTCCTTGAGGGAGACCCCTCCGAAGAAGAATGCCCGGGCCGTCAGCGGCAGAAGCAGCTGGGCGACCAGGAAGACACTCAACATCACCAGCGCCACAGGGCGACGGAACTTCCCGAAACGATGCAGCATCGTCACCTCGCTAAGCTATATCCCAGACCTGCCCTTCCACGGTGTCGCGCACGGCCACGCCCAGTTCGGCAAGCGCGGCGCGCAGTTCGTCGGAGCGGGCAAAGTCCTTGGCGGCACGGGCCGCGGCACGCTCGTCCAGCAGGGCCTGCACGCGCGGCACGTCGATGTTCAGACGGGCCGCCCGCTGGTCACGCAGGGCCAGCAGGAAGGTGGCCGGATCCTGGCCGAACAGGCCCAGCTGGGCCGACCAGTCATTGCGGCGCTCGAAGAACTCTTCCAGCAGACGGCGGGCGCCTTCGCCCGCGCGCAGGGCCTTGTCTTCCAGCACGCGGTTGACCAGGCGCACCTGGGAGAAGATGTGGCCAAGGGCCTGGGCCGTGTTCACATCGTCGTCCAGAGCGGCATTGAAGCCCTGGCCGTGTTCGTCCCATTCCTTGAGGATGTCGGCGGGCAGATCGACTTTCTTCCACTTGGCGCGCTCCAGAGCCTTGCCGGCTTCCAGCTGGCATTCGTAGATGCGCTGCAGGGCCTTTTCGGACTCGTCCATGATGTCGGCCGTGAAGTCGATGGGGCTGCGATAATGTTTGCCCAGCAGGAAGAAGCGCAGGGTCTCGGGCAGGTAGCTGGCCAGGATGTCGCGGATGGTCTTGAAGTTGCCCAGCGACTTGGACATCTTTTCGGCATTGACCTGCACGAAGCCGTTATGCACCCAGAAACGGGCCAGCTGGCAGCTGCAGGCGGCTTCGGTCTGGGCGATCTCGTTCTCGTGATGGGGGAAGATGAGGTCCTGGCCGCCGCCGTGGATATCCAGGGGCAGATATTCCTTGCTCATGGCCGAGCATTCGATATGCCAGCCGGGACGGCCCTTGCCCCAGGGGCTTTCCCAGAAGGGCTCGCCGGGCTTGGCCGCCTTCCACAGGGCAAAGTCCAGGGGATCCTGCTTTTCTTCACCGGGAGCCACGCGGGCACCGGCCTGCAATTCGTCCAGGCTGCGGCCGGAGAGCTTGCCGTAAGGCGGATAGGCACGCACGCGGAAGTACACGTCGCCGGACGGCACGGCATAGGCCTTGCCCTGGGCGATGAGCTCGGAACAGAGATCCTGCATCTGCTGGATGTATTCGGTGGCGCGGGGCTCATGATCGGCACGCACCACGTTCAGGCGGTCCATGTCTTCATGGAAGGCATCGATGTAGGTCTGTCCCACTTCACGCCAGTCGCGTTTTTCTTCATTGGCGCGGCGGATGATCTTGTCGTCCACGTCGGTGAAGTTGCGGACAAAGGTCACATCCAGCCCCAGGGCGCGCAGATGGCGCACCAGCACGTCGAAGACCAGGGCGGACCGGGCATGGCCGATGTGGCAGTAGTCATAGGCGGTGATGCCGCAGACATACATGTTGACCTTGCCGGGCCGGACAGGGACGAATTCTTCCTTTTTACGGGTAAGGGTATTGTACAGCTGCATGACAGGTCCCACAGACTAGGCGTTGAGGAGGTCGATGCGGCGCTGATGGCGGCCGCCTTCGAATTCGGTGGACAGGAAGGTATCGACGATGGCAAGCGCCAGCTCCACGCCCGTGACCCGGGCCCCCAGGCACAGCACGTTGGCATTGTTGTGCAGGCGGGTGAAGCGGGCATGCAGTTCCGTGGTGCACAGCGCCGCGCGGATGCCCTTGTGACGGTTGGCCGCTATGGACATGCCGATCCCCGTACCGCAGATCAGGATGCCGGGCACATCTTCGGCTTCGACAGCATTGCACAGGGCGTGGGCGAACACGGGGTAATCGCAGCTTTCCTTGCTGTAGGTGCCGTGGTCGGTGACCGTATAGCCCATCTTTTCCAGATGGGCGCGCAGGGTTTCCTTGAGTTCGATACCGGCGTGGTCACAGGCCATGTGGATGGATTTCATGATCTCTCCTTAGGGTTATTGCTGGGGAGCCGTGTAGCGTTCCAGGGGCAGCACCGGGGTGCTGTCCGGCAGAAGCAGACTCAGCTGTTCGTTATTGAAAGGAGCCGGGGCCTGACGTTCCTTGACCAGCAGCACGGCCGTCTGGCCGTCGGGGTGGCGCAGGCTCACGCGACGGGGCAGACCGGCCTCGTCATACGCGATGGCCATGCTCCAGCCGCGACTGCCGTTTTCCTGCCAGGCCACAGCCTGGCCCTGGGCGTCGATCTCCAGAAGGCCGCCCACGGCAGAAGAAAGGGTAAAACCGACATGGCCGTTGGCAAGGGCCTGGCTGTCGGAGTAACGGTCACCGAAGACCGTCACGAGACGGCCGTTGAGCAGGGCCGCCAGCTCATCCAGGGCAAAAGGCACCGGTACGCCGACGCGCAGCAGGGGCTTGTTGCTGCCCTGATGGAAAAAGGCCCGGTTTTCCGTGGGACTGTACACGAGGAACTCATCGCCGGATTCCCAGATCTTGGCCACCACGGCCCCGATACCGGCCATGACGTCCATGCGCAGGCTCCGGCTGTCATTGCCCCAGAGCAGGGCCGTGACACGCCGGGTATCGCCCTCCGTACCAAAACGCAGACTGGCGTTCAAAAGATAAGGGGCTTCCTTGACGGCTCCGCTGCGGGCCACGAAGGCCTGCCAGCGGTCGGCGCTGTCGGCAGGCGGCACGGTGGAAGGCTGGCGGGCACAGGCCGAAGCCATGAACATCAGGACGATGAGACAAAGGATCTTTTTCATAGGTCCCCCAGACGCTGGCGCAGGGATTCCGCATTGGCGGGTTTGAGTTTCAGGGCCTGTTCGTAGGCCTTGCGGGCTTCCTCTTTCTGGCCCGCGGCGGCGGCGATATCGCCGTAATGTTCCAGTATCTCGGCTTCAGGCGAGGGGACGAGAGCCACCGCACGCCGGATGTTCTGCAGGGCCTCTTCCGTACGGCCCAGGCGGAACAGGGCCCAGGCCAGGGAATCCACGATGAAGAACTGGTCAGGGGCCAGACGGTCGGCCCGCTGCAGCAGCTCCAGGGCGTGTTCCAGATCCTTCCCCTGTACGGCCAGGCTGTAGCCCACATAGTTCAGGGCCTGATAGTGCTCCGGATGGCTGGCGATGATGCCCTGCATGACCTTCATGGCTTCATCGCGCTTGCCGAGGCTGTCCAGAAGGCTGCCGAGGGTAAAGGCCAGTTCCGAGCTTTCCGGGACGATCTCCACGGCCTGACGGGCCCTGGCCAGGGCCTCGTCCATGGCCTTGAGACGGGCCAGCAGACGGACCTCCAGCAACAGCAGGGTCTCGTTGCGGGCATGGCGCTGCTGCAGATTGCGCACGGAGGCCAGCGCCTCCTGTTCCTTGCCCGCATCGGCCAGGATCTGGGCTTTCAGCCCTTCCGCCTGCACGGCCGTGGGACTGCTGGCCGGGATCCGGGCCAGCCAGCTCAGGGCCAGCTCCGTGTCACGGCGCTGGTCGCGGGCGATGCCGGCCAGCATCAGGAAAACGTCAGGCGGTACGCCCGGCTCGTCCAGCATCTCCTTGAGCAGCCGCTCTGCCTGCAAATAATGGCGGCTTTCCAGGAACATGCTGATGGCGGTGAGCTTGAACGCCGCGGCATCCGGGCCCTTGCGGAAATATTTCAGGGCCTTTTCCGGCTGGTTGAGACGCAGCGAAAGGTGGACGAGGCGCAGGCATACATCCTGCTCGGAGACCTGGAGCTTGAGCAGCTTTTCGTAGATGGTGCGGGCCTCGTTCCACTGCTTTTGCTGTTCGTAGGCATAGGCCAGTTCCACCAGGGCCTCGACAAAGTCCGGCATGGCCTGGATGGCCTTCTGGAGCAGCGGGATGGCTTCCGCACGGCGCTGCATTCCGATCAGGGCCCGGGCATGGTAATAATCCACCATGGGCGTCCGTTCACCGGCAGCGATACTGCCGATGTGCTTTTCCGCCTCATCGAATCTTTTGGCCTTGACCAGCAGCAGGATCAGCTCCATGCGGGCATCCAGGGAGTCGGGATGCCGCGCCACGAAGGCCCGGATCTGCTCCAGGCCCTGTTCCGTCTTGCCGTGGGCCGCCAAGGCCTCGGCGCTGAACAGATTGAGGGGCAGATCGTCGGGCCAGACCTGCAGGCCCAGCTCCAGCAGGGGCAGCACCTTTTCCGAACGGCGGCTGTCCAGCCACAGGGCGCCTTCCAGCCAGGCCTTGGCAGGCAGGGTGCCGCCGGTCATCTGCTGGGCCGCCTGCAGGAGCAGTTCTTCATCCTCGTCGGCAAGGGCCTGCATATAAAGGAGATAGGCGTAGGTATCCTTGGCGGCCGGCGAAAGCTCTTTTTCCTCGGGCAGGATCTCGATGCCCTGGAAAAAGGGGGAAGCGGCCCCGCTCCGGGGCTGGGTGGAGGCACAGCCGCCGCATCCCAGCAGGGAAAGGGACAGCGAACCGCTCAGCAGGGCAGAGCAGAGCAGGAGGATGGTCTTGTTTCTCATAGATTATTGAATCCAGGCGTCGGAAAAGTCCTTGATGTCCAGGGCCAGATGCTGGCGGATCTTCTCCAGAAGACGGGCTTCCAGCTGGCGCACGCGTTCGCGGGTCACGTTATATCGTTCACCGATCTCGCGCAAGGTGACGGGGTCATCTGTCAGCAGCCGGTTCTGCAGGATATAGAGTTCCTTCTCGTTGAGCTTGGGCAGGATGGTCTTGAGCTTTTCGCGCAGCAGCTCCGCCACTTCGGAATCCCCCAGACTGTCCTCGATGCCCGGTCCCAGGGCCGGAAGGAAGTCCATGCGGGTGGCGCCGCCAGCATCTTCCCCCACCTGGGCGTTGAGGGAAAGGTCGTTGGCGGCAAGGCGCTGATCCATCTCCGTGATCTGTTCTTCACTGACGCCCAGACGCTCGGAGAGCATGGCGGCGTCGGGATCGAAGCCCTGGGCGATCAGCTTTTGCCGTTCACGGTTGAGATTGTAGAACAGCTTTCGCTGCACCTGGGTGGTGCCGATCTTGACCATGCGCCAGTTATCCATGATGAACTTGAGGATGTAGGCCTTGATCCAGAAAGAGGCGTAGTAGGAGAACTTGATGCCCTTGTCGGGGTCGAACTTGTTGACGGCCCGCATGAGGCCCACATTGCCTTCCTGGACGAGGTCGAGGACGTTCTGCATCCAGCGGCGCTGGAAGTCCATGGCGATGCGTACCACAAGGCGCAGATGCGACGAGACCAGCCGGAAGGCGGCGTCGGGGTCGTTGTGATCGCGCACCCGCACGGCCAGCTCGTGCTCTTCCTCGGGCTTGAGCATGGGGAAGCGGCTCACCTCGCGCAGGTAAAGCTGCAAACTGTCCCGGCCGCCGGTGGACGGCAGGCGGGGCATGGACGGCGCAGGGAGGCTGGATTCGTCATGGCTGCCTTCGGTAAGCAGCATGGGGCCGTCGTCGCCCACATCCAGAATCTCGCCCTGGTCGAGGCTGTCCTCATCGAGTTCTTCCAGCGAGTCCAGAGAGCTGTCTTCGTCTGCGGCATCCAGGACTTCCACGTCCGCCACAGGCGCGGAAGAAGGGTGATCGGGGACATTCTTGTTGTTTTTCTTCATTATTTTCCTCAGGGGGCTGATGACATCCCTGATGTCGGTGTAGCCCCATGCTATAGTTTTGATTTGTCCTTTTCAATGATTTTCAGTAGTAAAAGCCTTGCGGCTGCCTTGCAGCCGGCCCTTTGACGGGCAGATGCCACATTTTATTACAAAGGCTGGGTACAGGAATGAAATTTGTTCAGCGCCTTGCGGAAAGGCGCCCGTTGTTGCTCGATGGCGCCATGGGGACCATGTTGCAGGCTTCCGGCCTGCCGGCCGGGGTGAGCCCGGAAGAGTTCTGCATGGAGCGACCGGATATCCTTCAGGGTATCCACAAAGCCTATCTCGATGCAGGAGTGGACATCATCACTTCGTGCACGTTCGGCGGCAATCCCTGCAAACTCCCGGCCTCCCTGGATGTTTTTACGTTCAACAAGCGTATGGTGGAGACCGCGCGCGCCGCGGCCGCCCAAGCCGGGCGTCCTGTCTTCGTAGCCGGCAACGTGGGCCCGAGCGGTCATTTTGCCCGTCCGCTGGGCGATATGGAGCCTGAGGAACTCATCAAGGCCTTCTCGGAACAGATCCGCGGCCTCGTGGCCGGCGGGGCGGACCTCATCTTCATCGAGACCCAGTTCGACCTGGCCGAAGCCAGGGCCGCCGTGACGGCTGCGCGTCAGGTCTGCGACCT
Organism: Desulfovibrio piger; assembly: GCF_951793255.1. Lineage (NCBI taxonomy): Bacteria > Pseudomonadati > Thermodesulfobacteriota > Desulfovibrionia > Desulfovibrionales > Desulfovibrionaceae > Desulfovibrio > Desulfovibrio piger. Next base: position 2,446,137 of record NZ_OX636706.1, on the reverse strand, counting down.
GCCCGTCATGGTCTCCATGACTTTCGAGCAGGGCGTCAGCCTGACGGGCTCTTCGCCCACCATCTTTGCCGAGACCATGCAGAACATGGGCGTGGCGGCCCTGGGCACCAACTGCAGTCTGGGGCCGGATCAGATGCTGCCCGTGGTGGAAGAGCTGCTGTCCGTCTGTTCCTGCCCCGTCGTCGCGGAACCCAATGCCGGTCTGCCGGAGCTGCGCGGCTCGGAGACCGTCTTCCCTCTGGGGCCGGAGGCCTTTGCCCAGAAAACGGCGGCCTTCGCCGCCCGCGGGGCACGGGTGCTGGGCGGCTGCTGCGGCACCACGCCCCAGCATCTGGCGGCCCTGCGTCAGGCCCTGGAAAGCGTGACCTGCGACGAGCGTCCGGTGGTCAGCCCTTCGGGCATCTGCCTGACCAGCCGTTCGCAGCTCCTGCGCCTGGGAGAAGGGCAGCCGTTCAGCGTCATCGGCGAGCGCATCAATCCCACGGGCAAGAAGGAACTGACCCGCCAGCTGCAGGCCGGGCAGTTCGATGAGGCCTTCCGCCTGGCCGATGAGCAGCTGCAGGCCGGGGCCCGCATCCTTGATGTGAACGTGGGCGCCTCTCTGGTGGACGAGACCGTGCTCCTGCCCGATCTGGTGCAGCGTCTGGTCTCCCGGGTGGACGTGCCCCTGTCGCTGGATTCTTCCAATGCGCAGGCCATCGCCCGTGCCTTGCCCTACTGTCCGGGTTCCTTCCTTGTCAATTCCATCAGCGGCGAAGCCGGGCGCATGGAGCTGCTGGGGCCTGTCTGCCGCGATTTCGGCGCGCCCTTCATCCTGCTTCCCCTGCAGGGGACGAAACTGCCCGTCCGGGCCTCCGAGCGTATCGCCATCGTGGAAAAGCTGCTGGAGCAGGCCGACTCCCTGGGCATCCCCCGCCGTCTGGTGATGGTGGACATCCTGGCCCTGTCGGTGTCCTCCAAGCCTGAAGGCGCCCTGCAATGCCTTGAGATGGTCCGCTGGTGCCGCAGCCAGGGTCTGGCGACCACACTGGGACTTTCCAACGTTTCGTTCGGCCTGCCTGCCCGCGACCTGCTCAATGCCACCTTCATGGCCATGTGCGCGGGCGCCGGTCTGTCCTCCTGCATCGCCAATCCTTCCGCTCCCCGTCTGCATGAGGCCTGCGATGCCGTGGCCGTGCTGCAGGGGAGCGACAGCAACGCCGGTTCGTTCATCGCCTCCTATGCCGGCTGGAAGGCCAGCGGCGGTGTGGTCAGGGCCGGCAAGGGTCCGGGCGCCGCTGCCGAGACCCTGGGAGATGCCGTCCTTTTCGGCGATCTGGAAAACGTGCTGCCCCTGCTGGAAAAGGAACTGGCCGCCGGTGCCGAGCCTTTCGCCCTGGTGCAGGACTTCCTGATCCCGGCCATCACCGAAGTGGGGACGCGCTATGAGCGCCGGGAGTACTTCCTGCCGCAGCTCATCCGCGCGGCGGAGACCATGCAGAAGGCCTTTGCCCACCTCAAGCCCCTGCTGGAGAAGAGCCGCGGCCCCGAGGAACGTCCCGTGATCGTCATGGCCACTGTGGAAGGGGACATCCACGATATCGGCAAGAACATCGTCTGCCTGCTGCTGGGCAACCACGGATTCGACGTCATCGACGCCGGCAAGGATGTCCCGGCGGAGCAGATTGTCGCTTGCGCTTTGGAACATAAGGCGCGTATCATCGGCCTGTCGGCTCTGATGACCACGACCATGGTACGGATGGAAGATACCATCCGTCTGGTGCGGGAGCGCAATCTCCCCATCAAGGTGCTGGTGGGCGGCGCTGCCGTGACCCAGGCCTTTGCCGATGCCATCGGTGCGGATGCCTATTGCGAAGATGCGGTCAGCGCAGTGCGGGCCGCCAAACAGTTTGTCACAGGATAATCCCATGAAGCGATTTATTTTGCCCCTGCTGCTTCTGACCCTGTTCCTGCCCTGCCTGGCGCAGGCCCAGGAGTACAAGACCGTGGGGCTCAAGGACCTGACCTCCATAGTGGCCCAGAACAAGGGCAAGGTCGTCATGCTCAACTTCTTCGCCACCTGGTGCCCCCCCTGCCGTGAGGAGATCCCGGATCTTGTCAGCCTGGCGCCCAAGTACGAGGGCAAGGTCGTCATCGTGGGCCTTTCGGTGGATGAGGACGCGAGCACGCTCCCGGCCTTCCTCAAGCGGCTGAAGGTCGACTACCCTGTGTACAGGGCCAGTGAAGACGTGATCCGCGCCTTCAACGTGCGCACCATCCCGCACAATGTTTTTTACGGCAAGAACGGACGTCTGGCTCTGATGGGGTCGGGCATGGTCTCGAAAAAAGAACTGACGGAAATCTTTGATTCTCTCGGAGAGCAAAAATAATGAGCGACACCTACACGGTACGCCGTGCGACCATGGACGATGTGAAGGATATCCATGCCCTGCTGATGGAAAATGCGCGCAAGGGCCTGCTGCTGCCCCGTGCGCTGATCTTTCTGTACGGCCATGTCCGTAATTTCCTGGTCATCGACGACCCCCGGGGCGGCCTGGCCGCCTGTTGCGCCCTGGCGCCTGTCTGGGAGGATCTGGCCGAAGTCTGCTCCCTGGCCGTGCGCGAAGATCTGCGCAAGCAGGGCCTGGGCCGCAAGATCGTGATGGCCTGTGTCGATGACTGTCGCATCCTGCACCTCAAGAAAGTCTTCTCCCTGACGTATCAGGCGGCTTTCTTTGAGCGCATCGGTTTCCATGAGGTGGACAAGGGCGTCCTGCCCCAGAAGATCTGGGCCGACTGCGTGCATTGCGCCAAGTACCCCGACTGCGACGAAACCGCCATGTTCCTGGAGCTCGATTAAGATGAACGCCATCAAGGAACGCAAGATCGTCTATACCTCCGGCCAGATCGCCGAACGCGTGCGTGCCATGGCCGCCGAGATCGATGCCTTTTACGGTGATGAGCCCCTGGTGGCCGTATGCGTCCTCAAGGGCGCTGTGTTCTTCTTCACCGACCTCGTCCGGGCCATGCGCTCGGAGAACCTCGAACTGGATTTCGTCCGTCTGTCCAGCTACGGCAAGGGGACGTCCAGTTCCCGCCATGTGGTGTTCAGCAAGGACGTGGCCTGCGACATCACCGGCAAGCATGTGCTGATCGTCGAGGACGTGGTGGACAGCGGCCTGTCCATGCAGTTCCTGATGCGCCAGTTCGAGGCCCGCGGGGCCCGCAGCCTGCGTCTGGCCGCGCTGGTGGACAAGAACGAACGCCGCGAAGTGGACGTGCGCGTCGATTTTGCGGGCTTCAAGCTCGAGGAAGGGTTCATCGTCGGCTACGGCCTTGACTATGCTGAAAAATATCGGGCCCTGCCTGATGTGGAAGAGCTGGTCTTCGAATCCGCCGGGGACTAGCACCTGCCCGCACCTGGAGCCAAATGATGGAAATTCAATGCCCTCACTGCGCCAGCCGTTTCAACCTGCCGGAACATCTTGCCCGGCCGGGTGCGAAATTGCGCTGCTCCGTATGCAAGACGGTCTTTGCCCTGCAATTGCCTGAGCCTGCCCCTGCGCCCATCCCGGATCTTCTGCCGGACGATGTGGAGCAGCCCCGCCCCCGGCGCCGCTGGCTGTTCTGGCTGATGCTGCTGCTTCTGCTGGCCTGCGGCGGTGCCGCTGTCTACTGGTACTGCTGGCATGAGCGCCCCCTGACACCTGTCCAGGGAACGGCAGCCACCGCTGAGAACATCGCCCTGCTGACCATGAAGGACGTGCGCCAGTACTATGTGAACAACGAAAAGATGGGCAAGATCCTGGTCATCGAGGGCAGGGTGGTCAATGAATTCCCCCAGCCCGTGAGCATGATCACCGTGGAAGCCGTGCTTTACGGTCAGGATCAGAAGGTCATCGCCTCCAATCGTCAGACCGCCGGCAACCAGCTGACCCCCTTGCAGCTCTCCGTACTGGACAAGGAAGCCATGGCCAGCCGTCTGGCCGACCCCGAGAAAGAGCAGGGGGCCAATGTGACCCTGCTGCCCGGTGCCAGCGCTCCCTTCATGGTCGTGTTCGACAGCCCGCCCAACGATGTCAGCGAGTTCTACGTCGCCATCGTGGATGCGCAGAAGGGAGTGCCCCTGCCCCGCTAGACATCCCGGCAAAACTGCTCTCAAGCCCCGCAAGGGGCTTTTTTTATGCCCTTGGGATACATCGGTGATGCCGGAAAGCGGGGCGGATAGGCCCCAGAAACTCTGCAATACCGCGAAAGGGCGCATCGTAAAGAACTATGGGAGTCATGTGATAAAAAACACAAATAGTGATGCACAGTCATGACGCAATTCCGCATCATGACTGCATCCGTGACGGCGCGATATTGCAACACACCGAACACAAGAGCTGAACTTTGCTGCACATGCTTGCATGGGCTGCACTTTTTTTTTATTTTTATGCCATGGCTAAAACGAGAGAAGTCTTTATCTGTTCAGCCTGTGGCGCGCAGACCCTGCAATGGCGTGGTCAATGCCCCGGCTGCCATGAGTGGAACACCCTTCAGGCCGCGGCACAGCCCAAGGCCCTGTCCCGCAGCAACACCAGGGTATCCGTCCCTGCGGGCAACCGGCCTGTTCCTTTGCAGGACGTAGCCGAGACCGGGCATCATCCCTATCCCAGCGGCATCGCCTCACTGGACAGGGTGCTGGGCAAGGGTCTGGTGCCGGGTGCGGCCATCCTCATCGGCGGCGAGCCGGGCATCGGCAAATCCACCCTGCTGCTGCAGGTGGCTGGGCTGGTCGCTGCCCAGGGGGGCAGAGTGCTTTATGCCAGCGGCGAAGAATCCCTGCCGCAGATCAAGGCGCGGGGACAGCGGCTCGGCATGCTGCATGACAACCTGCTGGCCATGTCCACCTCCAGTGTGGACGAGGTCATCGCCGCCCTGGAGCTGGCTCCGTCCCGTTTGCTGGTGGTGGACTCGGTACAGACCATGAGCAGCGTCGATGCCGAAGGCCTTCCCGGCAATGTCAATCAGGTGCGTGCCGTGAGCATGGCCCTGCTGGAAGCCTGCCGCCGTCTGGGCGTCACGCTGGTGCTGGTGGGCCATGTGACCAAGGACGGTGTCCTGGCTGGTCCCCGCCTGCTGGAGCATATGGTGGATACCGTCATCTCTCTTGAAGGCGACCGCCGCCAGATGTTCCGCCTGCTGCGCGTCTTCAAAAACCGTTTTGGCCCCAATGAAGAGCTGCTGGTCTTCCGCATGGGGGGCCGGGGCATGGAAGTGGTGGATGACCCCTCCACCTTTTTCCTGGGCGATCGCGACGCCTCCCTCTCCGGCACGGCGGTGGTCATGGCCGTGGACGGGCAGCGCCCGCTGGCGGTGGAAGTGCAGGCCCTGGTGGCCCGGACCTTCCTCAGCATCCCCCGGCGTGCGGCCCTCGGCTTCGATGCCAACCGTCTGCATTTGCTGCTGGCCGTGCTGGAAAAGCGCCTCAAACTCAATTTCGGACAGGTGGACATCTATGCCAAGGTCGGCGGCGGCATGAAGCTGCAGGAGCCCGGGCTGGACCTGGCCCTGGTGGCGGCGGTGCTGTCGTCGTATTATGACGTGCCGCTGCCGGAAAAGTGTGTCCTGTGGGGCGAGGTGGACCTCAACGGTCAGGTGCGGCCCGTGGCCGCCCACGACCTTCGTCTGGCCCAGGCGCGCCGTCTGGGCTTCGAGCCCGTGATCCATCCCGGCAAGGGCGGCATCGCGACCATCGCCGACCTGCAGCAGAAACTCTTTCATCGCAAACAGTGAGCATACCATGGCTCTTGAAATAGAACGCAAATATCTCGAGGTCGATTTCGACAGCTTGCGCCGTCGCCTGCGCCAGTGTGGTGCGCAGGGAGGTGACGTCCATCTGGAGCGGAACCGCATCTATGACCTGCCTGACGGCTCCTTGCGGGCCGGGCATCACCTGCTGCGCCTGCGCTCGCAGGAATGGCCGGACCATGCGCAAAACGTGCTGACGCTCAAGCTGCCGCCCGTCTCCGCGCCGGATGCGGCCTTCAAGGTCCGTGAAGAGCGGGAGACCCCCGTCACCGATGCCGCGCAGATGCACAGCATCCTGGAAGGCCTGGGCTATGTGGTCCGTGCCTGCTATGAAAAGATCCGGGAGACCTGGACGCTGGAGCATACCAGTATCGACATGGATATCGTCCCCTTTGCCCGCGTGGTGGAGCTGGAGGGGCCCGAGGAAGAGATCCTGCGTCTGGAAGCTCTGCTGGGACTTGACGATGTCCCGGTTAGTACTCAAAGTTATCATTATCTTCATCAGGAGTGGCGGCAGCGGAATAATCTGCCGCCCGACCTGTCGTTTGTGTTCACGCCCGAAGAACTGGCCCGCTGGCGCCGGGATCTGGGCCTGCCTACCGTGGAGGATAGCCCTCATGGCCGATGAAACCTGGAACGAGCCGGGAACGGATACTGCCACCATCGTCAAGAAGAAGGTCAAGGAACCGGACCGTTATGTGGTCCTGCTCCACAACGACGATTATACCAGCATGGATTTCGTCGTCGGCGTCCTGTGCGACATTTTCCACAAGACACCGGAAGAAGCCACGGCCATCATGCTGGCCGTCCATCAGCAGGGCATCGGCCAGTGCGGCGTCTACACGCATGAGATAGCGGAAACAAAGGTGGCGCTCGTCAGGCGGCGGGCCCGCGCGGCGGGCTTCCCCTTGCGCTGCACCATGGAAAAATATCGTTGAGGATCATATGCTCAGTGCTGCTGTTCAGGAAGTTTTGAAGGTTGCCGTCCAGGAAGTGCAACGCCGCAGGCATGAATTGCTGACGGTGGAGCACATCCTGTTCTCACTGACGACCGTGGCCCCCGGCCGTCTGCTGCTGGAAGGCAGCGGGGCCAGTGTGGCGGTGTTGCGCGAACAGCTGGAAGGCTTTTTCCGTAACGAGATGCAGGTGCTGCCGGATCAGGGCGAGCACGAAGTCCATCAGACCGCCGGTGTGCAGCGGGTGCTCGAACGGGCTCTGGGGCATATCCACGCTTCGGGACGGAGCCAGGTGGAACTGGGCGACCTGTTCGTGGCCATCCTGGATGAAGAGGACAGCTATGCCCACTACTTCCTGACGCGTCAGGGAGTGGATCGTCTGGACGCGCTGACCTTCATCTCGCACGGTATGCCGGAAGGAGGCGGATCCCGGGGCGTATCCCCCGATGCCGCCAGGGAGAAGGAAGAAGGCGAAGCCGGGGAGAACGTTCTGGAAAAGTACGCCACCGAGCTCACCGCCCGTGCCCGTGACGGCAAGATCGACCCCCTGGTGGGCCGTCAGGAAGAACTGGACAGAGCCATCGAGGTCCTGTGCCGCCGCCGCAAGAACAATCCCCTGTTCGTGGGCGATCCCGGCGTGGGCAAGACAGCTCTGGCCGAAGGTCTGGCCCTGCGCATCGCCCAGGGCCAGGTCCCCAAAAAGTTCAAGGACGTCAAGATCTACGCCCTCGATATGGGCCTGATCCTGGCCGGTACCCGTTATCGCGGCGAATTCGAAAGCCGCCTCAAGGCCATCGTGGAAGAACTCAAGAACATCCCGGATGCCGTGGTTTTCATCGACGAGATCCACACCATCGTGGGCGCCGGGGCCACTTCCGGCGGTTCCATGGACGCCTCCAACCTGCTCAAGCCCGTACTGGCCAGCGGGGAGCTGCGCTGCATCGGCTCCACCACCCATGAAGAGTTCCGCAACCACCTGGAAAAAGACCGTGCCCTGACGCGGCGCTTTCAGCGTATCGACGTGGGGGAACCCAATGCCGAGGATTGCTTTGCCATCCTCAGCGGCTTGCAGTCCCATTACGCGGGCCATCACCGCGTGCGCTACAGCGAGACCGTGCTGCGCAGCATCGTGGACCTTTCCAACCGTTATGTCCGTGACCGTCTGCAGCCTGACAAGGCCATCGACGTGATGGACGAAGTGGGGGCCGCCGTGGACCTGCGCCGCAAGGATGAAAAGCGGACGGCCGCCGTCACGGTGTCCGACGTGGAACGCATCGTGGCCCGTATGGCCGGCGTGCCCGTGAGGACGGTCTCGGGGCAGGAGCGGAACCGCCTGGCCAATCTGGAAAAGAACCTCAAGCAGATCGTCTTTGGGCAGGAAGAAGCCGTGGAGCAGACCGTGCGCGCCATCCTGCGTTCGCGTGCGGGCCTGGGGCAGCGTCAGCGGCCCACGGGCGCCTTCCTTTTCTATGGCCCCACCGGGGTGGGCAAGACGGAGCTGGCCCGCGGGCTGGCCCAGACCATGGGCGTGGAGTTCCTGCGCTATGACATGAGCGAATACATGGAACCGCACACGGTCTCGCGCCTCATCGGTTCGCCGCCAGGCTATGTGGGCTTCGACCAGGGCGGCCTGCTGACCGAGGCCGTGCGCAAGGCCCCGTATTCCGTGGTCCTGCTGGACGAGATAGAAAAGGCCCATCCCGACATCTTCAACATCCTGCTGCAGGTCATGGACTACGGTACCCTCACGGACAATTCCGGCCGCAAGACGGACTTTTCCCACACGGTGCTCATCATGACTTCCAATGCCGGGACGTTCGAGATGTCCAAGGCCAGCATAGGCTTTGGCAAGGCCGCGCCCGAAGATGCGGCCCGCAAGGCCCTGGGGGCTGTGGAACGGTTGTTCACGCCCGAATTCCGCAACCGTCTCGATGCCATGATCCCGTTCCGGGCCCTCACGCCTGCCATGATGCAGCGTATCGTGGACAAGTTCCTGCGTGAGATCGGGAACAGCCTTGCGGAACAGCAGGTCACGCTGGCCTCTACGCCCCGTGCCCGTGCCTGGCTGGCGGAAAAGGGCTATGATCCCGCCATGGGCGCGCGTCCGCTGCGGCGTTTGCTGCGCAGCCGGGTGGAAGACGCCCTGGCCGGTGAGCTGCTCTTCGGCCGTCTGCGCCACGGCGGGCTCGTCCGCCTGGGGGTCAAGGACAATGAACTCGTACTCCAGTTCCCTGACGCGGCCCCTGCACAGGGCGCGGAAGCGGAGGAGGGGGATGACGGCCGCAACGATGCGTAAGCAGATAGCCCTGTATGCGGCGCAGTTCCCCTCGCCGGGATGCTGCACCGCGGAAGGGATATTGTGTGCCGGTGGCGACCTGCTGCCGGCACGTCTGCTGGCAGCCTACAGCCGGGGCATTTTTCCCTGGTACGGTGAGGACATGCCCCTGCTGTGGTGGTGTCCTGATCCCCGTTGTGTATTGCCGCCGGATGCCTTCCATCTGCCGCGCCGCAGTGCCCGGGCCTTGCGCAACCATCCGTTCGAGCTGCGCATGGATACGGCCTTTTCCCGCGTCATCCGGGCCTGCGCGGCGCCCCGTCGCGACAGTGAAGGGACATGGATACTGCCCGAGATGATAGCGGCCTATGAGCGCCTGCATGCCCTGGGCTATGCCCATTCCGTGGAAGCCTGGCGGGATGGGGAGCTGCTGGGCGGCCTGTACGGTGTGGCCCTGGGGCGGGCCTTTTTCGGGGAATCCATGTTCCACCTCTGTCCCGAAGCTTCGCGGGCGGCCCTTGCGGGCTTGGTGGCGTTCTTGCGCGAACGGGATTTCCTCCTGCTGGATTGTCAGCAGGCCACGCCCCACATGCTGGCCATGGGCGCGCGGGAGATCCCCCGCAAGGAATTCCTGGCGCTCCTGCGGCAGGCTGTGCCCGTCCCTGATCCTGAACCTGTCTCCCAGCTGCCGTGGCAGCCGTGGCGGATGTCTTTTCGCCATGATGCTGCCCTGGGCTGGCTTCCCGACGAGCGATGATGAACCAGTCTCCTTTCAAGCTCCATAGCGCCTATGTCCCCACAGGTGACCAGCCGGAGGCCATCGATTCCCTGGTGGCCAATCTGGAAGCCGGCGTGCCGGAACAGATCCTGCTGGGCGTGACCGGCTCCGGCAAGACCTTCACCATGGCCAATGTCATTGCCCGCTGCGGACGCCCGGCGCTGGTGCTGGCCCCCAACAAGACGCTGGCCGCCCAGCTCTACAACGAGTTCCGCGAATTTTTCCCGCAGAACGCTGTGGAGTATTTCGTCAGTTATTACGACTACTACCAGCCGGAAGCCTATGTGCCCGCCTCGGACACCTACATCGAGAAAGATTCGTCCATCAACGACAATATCGACAAATTGCGCCATGCCGCGACCCATGCCCTGCTGACACGGCGCGACGTGATCATCGTGGCTTCGGTCTCCTGCATCTACGGCCTGGGCTCCCCCGAATTCTACGCCCGCATGATCATCCCGGTGGAAGTGGGGCAGCATATGTCCATGGATGCCCTCATCACCCGCCTGGTGGAAGTCCAGTATGAACGTAACGACTATGACTTCCATCGCGGGACCTTCCGTGTGCGCGGGGACGTGCTGGAGATCATCCCCGCTTACCATCACGAACGGGCCCTGCGCATCGAATTTTTTGGAGATGACATCGACTCCATGCGCGAAGTGGATCCCTTGACCGGGGACGTGCTGGCGGAAGTGGGCAAGACCGTCATCTATCCGGCCAGTCACTTCGTTTCCGCCCAGGACAACCTCAAGCGGACCACGGCCGACATCCGGCAGGAGCTGCTGGAACGACTGACGGCCTTCAAGGCCAGCGGGCGCCTGGTGGAGGCGCAGCGTCTGGAGCAGCGGACCCAGCTTGATCTGGAGATGATCGAGGAGCTGGGCTACTGCAACGGCATCGAAAATTATTCCCGCCATCTGGACGGCCGCAAGGCCGGGGAACCGCCGTCCTGCCTGCTCAACTATTTCCCCGAGGATTTCATCCTGTTCGTGGACGAGTCCCACATCACCGTGCCGCAGGTGGGCGGCATGTTCAAGGGCGACCGCTCGCGCAAGCAGACCCTTGTGGATTATGGTTTCCGCCTGCCCTCGGCCCTGGACAACCGTCCCCTGCAGTTCGACGAGTTCCGTTCCCTGCTGCATCAGGTGGTCTACGTTTCGGCCACACCGGGCAAATACGAGATGGACCAGTCCCAGGGCATCATTTCCGAGCAGATCATCCGGCCCACGGGGCTGGTGGACCCGGAAGTGGAGGTGCGTCCCACCAAGGGGCAGATGGAAGACCTGCTGGGAGAATGCCGGGAACGCATCCGGCGCGGGGAGCGGGTGCTGGTGACCACCCTTACCAAACGCATGGCCGAAGACCTGACCGAGTATTGCTGCAATATGGGCGTCAATGCCCGCTATCTGCATTCGGATATCGACACCCTGGAGCGTTTGCAGATCATCAGGGCCCTGCGGCAAGGGGAATTCGACGTGCTGGTGGGCATCAACCTGCTGCGCGAAGGCCTGGACATCCCCGAGGTCTCGCTGGTCTGTATCCTCGATGCTGACAAGGAAGGCTTCCTGCGTTCCACCGGATCGCTCATCCAGACCTTTGGCCGTGCGGCGCGCAACGTCCACGGGCATGTCATCCTGTATGCCGATGCGGTCACGGCCTCCATGCGCGCGGCCATGGACGAGACCGAACGGCGCCGGGCCAAGCAGACCGCCTATAACACGGAGCACGGCATCACGCCGCGGAGTACCCGAAAAAGTCTTGAATCTCCGCTGGATGCCCTGTATGTGGATACCAGTTCTTCATCCCGGGGCAAGGGCAGGGGGCGTACGTCCCGTCAGGACGATGCCGTGCCCCTGACTGCCGAAGATACCGCGGCGCTGGTCCAGCGTCTGGAAAAAGAGATGCGCGAGGCGGCCCGGGAACTGGAATTCGAGCGTGCCGCCGCCCTGCGGGACCGTATCCGGGCCCTGCGTGAACGCCTTATCGCCCTGCCGGAGTGATCATGAGTCCAGAACAGCTTTCCCTTTTCGGTGCCCCTGCCGCGCCTGCCCCCAAAAAACGGGCCGAGAAAGAGGCTGCGGAAAAAATCGTCGCGCCGTCTGCCGCATCCGCAGCCCCGGCGCCTGTGGATCCTTTGAGCCTGCCCGAACCGCCAAAGGACAGGCCCCAGGAGCGGATGGCCTGGCTGACGACCATCCTGGAGCACCACAATTATCTGTATCATACGCTGGACAAGCCGGTCATCAGCGACGACCAGTACGATGTCCTGTTCCGGGAGCTGAAGGCGCTGGAGGAAGATCACCCGCAATGGCGCAGTCCCCATTCGCCCACGCTGCGCGTAGGGGGCGGTTTGCTGGGCGGTCTGCCCAAACAGCGCCACCGTCAGCGCATGTACGGCCTGGACAACGTCTTTTCCGCTGAGGAGTGGCAGGAATTCGTGGCCCGCATGCAGCGCACCCTGCCCGAAGCGCCGCTGGCCTTCTGGTGTGATCCCAAGCTGGATGGTCTTGCCCTGGAGATCATCTATGAGGATGGCGTCCTGCAACAGGCGTTGACCCGCGGTGACGGGGAAGAGGGAGAAGTGGTCACCGAGGCTGTGCGTACCATCCGTACGGTCCCCCTGCGGCTGCGCGGGGCCGGTCCCTTCCCGGAACGGCTGGAGGTGCGCGGCGAGGTGGTCATCTACAAAAAGGATTTTGCCGCCATCAACGAGCGCCGGGAATCCTTGGGCCAAAAGCTTTTGGCCAATCCGCGCAATGCCGCTGCCGGGGCCCTGCGCCAGCTGGATGTGGCCAACACCCAGCAGATGCCCCTGCGATTCCTGGCCTACAGTCTGGGCGAGGCCCGCTGGGGACAGGCGGAACCCTGTCATTTTCAGCACGAGCTGGCGACCCGGCTGCGCGATTACGGCTTTTTGACGCCGCCCGACGGCAAACTCTGCGCCGATCCGGCTGCTGTGGAAGCCTATGTGGAAAGCGTGCGTCAGGGCAGGGCGGATTTTCCCATGGAGATCGACGGTGCCGTGGCCAAGCAGGATGATCTGGAGGCACAGGCGGCCCTGGGCTTCACGGCCCGCGCGCCGCGCTTCGCCATCGCTTTCAAGTTCCCGGCCATGCAGGTGCATACCCGTCTGACCGGTATCGAGATCCAGGTGGGACGTACCGGTGTCCTGACCCCTGTGGCCCAGCTGGAGCCGGTGGCCGTAGGCGGGGTCATGGTCACCCGCGCCACTCTGCATAATGAAGACGAGATCCTGGCCAAGGACGTGCGGGTAGGGGATACGGTCATCGTGCAGCGGGCAGGCGATGTCATCCCCGAAGTGGTGGGCCCGGTGCTGGAGGAACGCCCCTCGGGTGCAAGGCCGTTCGAATTCCCGCATATCTGCCCCGTCTGCGGCGAGCCGGCCCACCGGGAACCCGGTGAAGCGGCCTGGCGTTGCGGTAATATCTCCTGTCCGGCAGTGCGCTTGCGCTCCATCTGTCACTTCGTGTCCAAGGCCGGTCTGGATGTACAGGGTGTGGGGCAGAAGTGGATAGAGCAGCTGGTCAGCAGCGGGCATGTCACCAGCCCGGAACAGCTGTTCCGGCTCACAGTGCAGGATCTGCTGCCCTTCGACCGTATGGGCGACGTGCTGGCCCGCAAGATCGTGGATGCTTTCGACGATGCCCGCCACAATGCCACGCTGGCCCGCCTCATCAGTGCCCTGGGCATCCGCCATGTGGGCGAGCAGACCGCCCGCATGCTGGCTGCGCATTTTCACGATATGGATGCCCTGGCGGCCGCCGATACCCAGCGCCTGCTGGAGCTGCCGGATGTGGGGCCCGAGGTGGCCAGCTCCATCCGCAGCTTTTTTGAAAGCCCGGCCAACCAGCATATGCTGGCCGGATTGCGCGAGGCAGGCCTGTGGCCCGTGGCTGCGGCAGAGCCTGTCGAGGCAGCCGGGGAGGGTGGTCCCTTGCAGGGGAAGAACATCCTCTTCACCGGCACCCTTTCCATGGCGCGGGGCAAGGCCAAACAGCTGGCCGAGACGGCCGGCGCCGTAGTGCTGGGCAGTGTGAGCAAAAAACTGGATATCCTTGTGGTGGGCGAAAATCCGGGCAGCAAACTGGAAAAAGCCCAAAGCCTGGGGATCACCGTCCTTGATGAAGCAGCTTTCTTGAATCTGCTCGCTGACAGGATGGACGCATAACTTTCAACAGAACAGGACAGGTGAAGCAATGAGCACGCCGATCATCGTCATGGGTGCCAATGGCCGTATGGGCCGGACCATCTGCACGCTGGTGCAGGAAGACCCCGCCTTCACGCTTGCGGGCGTGGTGGAACGCAGCGAATTTGCTGCCGGTCTGGCCGCGTTGTCGTGCCCGGTGAGCCAGAATGTGGAAGAGCTGCTGCAAAGTCTGGACGGCAAAGCTGTCGTCGTCGATTTCACCGCTCCCGAGGTCAGTCTGGCCACGGCCCGCAGTGTGGCCAAGTTCGGTGCCGCTCATGTGATCGGCACCACCGGCTTCACCAATGAACAAAAGCAGGAACTGGCGAAGCTGGCCGAAAGCTGCCGCATGTTCTGGGCGCCCAATATGAGCATCGGCGTCAATGTCCTGCTCAAGGTCCTGCCCGAACTGACCCGCGCCCTCGGGGAAAAGTACGATATCGAGATGGTGGAGCTGCACCATAACCGTAAAAAGGACTCCCCCAGCGGTACGGCCCTGCGTCTGGGCGAATGCCTGGCCGAAGCCCGGGGCTGGGATCTGGACGACGTCCGCTGTTCCGCCCGTGACGGCATCATCGGTGAGCGTCCCAAGGCGCAGATCGGCATCCAGGCCATTCGCGGCGGGGATGTGGTCGGTGTTCACACGGTCTACTTCATGGGCCCCGGCGAGCGCATCGAAGTGACGCATCAGGCCCACTCGCGCGAGACCTTCGCTCAGGGAGCCCTGCGGGCCGCTGCCTGGCTGTGCGGACAGCAGCCGGGACGCCTGTACGGAATGCAAGACATTTTCTAGAAAATGTCTTGAATTTTGACGGGGCCTGCGGTAGGCTTCCTGTAAACAACGCAGGAAAATGGCGTCGCAGACGCCTACGGGGGCCCCATGCCACAGGTAGCAGCACGCATCAACGACGAGCAGGAACGCTGGCTCAAGGATTACTTTCGTACCAAGAGCGCCGGAGCTGAATTCATCCTGCCTTGGGCCGTGGATACGTTTTTCCGCGCCATGGCCAACATCAAGCAGATGTTCACCGCAGGCGAACTGAAAACCATCGTGGAAGCGCATAAGGATACGCGCCTGCTGCCTGACCACACGCGTTTGTCCTATCTGCTGCTGCGGGTCAGTGATGCCTGTGAGCTGAACAACCTGCACACCCGGCATGGCGCCAGCCGCTCCAGCCTGGAAAGCAAGCTCAAAAGTCTGGACGACACCCAGGCGACGGCCCTTATGGTCTGGGCATCCGCCTTCTGGGTGAGCCGGAACTGTTCCGCCGGCAGCCTGGACGAATACATCAGCGCTTACTAACAAGGACGCCCTGCGCAAGCAGGGCGTTTCTTTTATGTTTTTTCTTCATTACCGGGCCTTCACAGGCCTTTTTTTCGGCCTTATAACTGAAAAAGACCCGCCACATGGCGGTCATTTTTTCTCCACTGCCGTATCCGGCATCAAACCGGCCTTCATCTCATGCGCGTACTTCATACATCGGACTGGCATCTTGGCCGCTCGCTTTTCGGCCAGAAACGCTACGAGGAATTTTCGGCTTTCCTGGACTGGCTTGCCCGTACTTTGCAGGAAAAAGAAGTGGATGTCTTGGTCGTTTCCGGGGACATCTTCGATAGCGGCACGCCCAGCAACAGGGCCCAGCGCCTGTATTATGATTTTTTGCGGCAGGTCTATCTTTCCTCCTGCCGACATGTGGTCATCACTGCAGGCAACCATGATTCGCCGTCCATGCTGGGGGCTTCGCGCGAGATCCTGCAGGTGCTGGATGTCCATGTAGTGGGCAATCTGCCCGAAGATCCCGCGGAAGAAATCAAAGTCCTGCGCGATGCCCAGGGCAAGGTAGCGCTCATCGTCTGTGCCGTTCCCTTCCTGCGCGATGCCGACATGCGTCTGGTGGAAGAAGGGGAGAGCAGCGGCGACAAGGAAAGCAAGATGCAGGAAGCCATCCGCCGGCACTACGCGCAGGTCCTGGAAGAGGCGGCGGCGCTGCGGGACCGTCTGGCACCTGACGTCCCCCTGCTCTGTATGGGCCATCTGTTCACTGCCGGAGGCCAGACCGTTGATGGCGATGGCGTGCGTGATCTCTATGTGGGCTCGCTGGCGCATGTCCCGGCGTCCATCTTCCCGCCGTGCATCGATTATCTGGCTCTGGGCCATCTGCATGTGCCGCAGCGGGTAGGAGGCATGGAGCATATGCGCTACAGCGGCTCGCCCCTGCCCATGGGCTTTGGTGAGGCCTCGCAGCCCAAAAGCGTCTGCCTGGTAGATTTTACCGGGCGCTCGGCCCGTGTGGAGCTGCTGCCTGTACCGGAATTTCAGAAGCTGGAGCGCGTGAGCGGCTCCATGTGCGAGATACTCGGCCGCCTGGCAACACTGCGGGACAGCGACAGTTCCGCCTGGCTGGAAGTTGTCTATACCGGCGATGATCTCGAGGGCAGCCTGCGCCAGCAGGTAGAGACGGCTGTGGCCGGGAGCGGGCTGCGCGTCCTGAAGATCCGCAATGCACGTCTGCTGGACAGCCAGCCAAGCCTGGACGATACGGGCAGGAACCTTGAAGAGCTGAGCGAGACGGAAGTTTTTTCGCGCTGCCTTGCAGCCCGGAAGATAGAAGGCGCCCAGGCCGACTTGCTCATGCGCCTGTACGGCGAGATCCTCACCGCCATGCACGAAACCGACAGTAACGCCGAATAGGGGCCGCCATGCGTATCCAGAACATACGTTTCCAGAACCTCAATTCCCTGACCGGCATCTGGGAGATAGACCTCACCAGGCCGGCTTTCGTATCCGCCGGTATCTTTGCCATCACCGGCCCCACGGGTGCCGGCAAAACGACCATCCTGGACGCCATCTGTCTGGCCCTGTACGGGCGGACGCCGCGGCTCAAGACCCTGAGCGACAGCGAGAACGAGATCATGTCCCGCCAGACCGGGGAATGCATGGCGGAGGTGGTCTTCCAAATCGCCTCCGGGCGTCGTTACCGTTGCCACTGGAGCCAGCGGCGGGCCAGAAAATCCCCGGAAGGCAGGCTCCAGGCGGCACGGCACGAGATCGCGGATGCGGACAGCGGCCAGATCATCTGTGCCCAGAAAAGGGATATGGCCAGAGTGGTCACCGAGATCACCGGCCTGGACTTCGACCGTTTCACCCGTTCCATGATGCTGGCGCAGGGCGGTTTTTCGGCCTTTCTGGATGCTTCGGCCGACAGCCGGGCGCCCATCCTTGAAAGCATCACCGGCACGGAAAAATATAGCCGTATCTCCATGCTGGTGCATGAACGGCACCGGCAGGAAAAGCTCCTGCTGGAGGACATGCGCAAGGAACTGGCCGGCAAGCCCCTGCTGCCTGCGGACGAAGAGCAGGCCCTGCGGCAGCAGCTGTCCCGGCTGGAAGAGCAGGGCCGTCAGTCCAGGAGCCAGGCGCAGCAGCTGCAGCAAGCTTTGCAGTGGTTGCAGGGGCTCGATACGGCCCGGAGCCAGCTGGCCCAGGTAGAAGCGGAAGAAGAAAAATTGTCCCTCCGGGAACAGGCATTCCGTCCGCAGGCTTTGCAGCTGGAGCAGGCCCAGCGGGCTGCCCGGCTGGAAGGCAGCTATTCTGCCTTGCTGCAGTTGCGCCACCAGCAAAGTCTGCTGACAGAGCAGCGGCAGAACCACGCTACGGAGCTGCCCCGTTTGCAGGCAAAATTGCAGGAAGCCCGGCACAAGCAGGAGGAGTACGCCCGTCAGCTTGAACAGGCCAAAGCGGAGCAGACCCGCCAGACGCCGTTGCTGCATCAGGTCCGGGCCCTCGACATCCAGCTGGAAAGCTCGGAAAAGGAAGTGCGCCGCGTCCTGCTGGAAGTGCGCCAGCAGGAGCAGGCCCTTGCCTCCTTGAAGGCCCGTCGCGACAGTCGGCGGCAGGCTCTCGACGACCTCCTCCGGGAGCAGGCCGCCGTGGAGAACTGGCTGGGGAGCCATGCGGCAGATGCCGGACTGGTAGAGCAGCTGAGCGGCATCGAGGCCGGTATCCAGCGGGTGCATGACCTTGAGCAGAAGCAGCAGCAACGGAATATGGCCCTGCAACAGATCAGCCAGCAGCTGGAGAATGGAAAAGCCCGGCTGTCGGAACGTCTCCGTCGTCAGGAAGTCGCCGCTGCCGAACTGGCGCAGCTAGAGAGCCGGCGGCAGCAATTGCTTGAAGAAAAAAGAAAGCTTCTGGAGGGCCGTTCCCTGCTCCAGTGGCAAGAGGAATACAACGGTATCCAGAAAAAGATCCTGCTGTTACAAGCTGTTGAAAAATCTCTGAAAGATGTTTTCCTGTACCATACCGAGGTGCGGCGCTGGCGGCAGAAGTTGCAGCAGTGGCAGGAACAGCACCAGCAAAGCAAGGCTCTTCTGGAACAGCAGCAAGCTTTGCGGGATGCATTGGAGATCTCGCTGGCGAGCCTGGAACGTGAACGTATGTTGGCCCTGCGTATCGCCAGCCTGGAACAGCATCGTGCTTCTCTTGAGGAAGGACATGCCTGCCCGCTGTGCGGCTCTCTGGAACACCCCTACCTCCTGCAGGGCCTGCCGGCTTCCGACAACTGGCAACAGGTGGAAGATGTTCGCCGGCGCTTCACGGTGACGGATCAGCAGTGTGCCGCCTTGCGGGAACGTCTGACGGGCCTGGAGCAAAGTCTGCTCGTTGGAATGGAGAATGCCCGGTCGCTTCAGGACAAACTCCAGGAAACGCAGAATGATCTTGCCCAGCTGACAGAGAAGGCCGGGTTGCCTTCCCTGCTGCGGGAATCTCCGGAAAATGCCGTCACGTTCGTGCGGGAACAGCAGGGCAGGATGGACGAATTCCTTCGGGAGCTCTATCAGCGGATCTCCACAGCAGACAAGCTCGAGAAGGCCTGCCAGATGCTGGAAAGCAATCTTCCCCGCCTGCAGGAACAAAAGGCGATGCTGGATCAGGCCGTCGAACGGCTCAAGCATGAGCTGGACATGGCCACTGCCGAACAGCAGCGAGTACGGCAGGAAGCCGGGCAATTGCGACAAGAGGGAGAGCAGGGGAAACAGGCGCTTGATACGATGCTGGCTGCCTACGGTCTCGGCACAACCGATACCGAACTCTTGTCCATCTTGTCTGTCTTGAAGGCCCGCCGTGCGGAATGGGAACGCCGGACGGCAGAGATGACGCGCCTGACCGCTTCGCGGCAGGAGCTCGAGCTGTCGGCAGGCCAGCATGATCAGGAAGTAAAATCACAACAGGCTCATCTGGAGTCACAGCAACGGGAAGCCCGTGAGAGGGAAGGGCAGTGGAAAAAGCTGCACGAGCAGCGTCTGGCGCTGTTTGCTGAAAAAGATGTCCAGGAAGTCGAAGCCGATCTGGCCCAGGCCGTGTCACGGGATGAACAGCGGCTTGCCGATCAGACCGCCGCAGTCAGCAGGATGTCGGATGTCGTCACCATGACGGAATCCGCCATCAGAGAAAAAGATGCCTTGCTGGCCAGCATAGCCGAACAGAGCGTGCATGCCGGGCAGGCCTTTGCACAGGGCTTGGAGCAAGAAGCCTTCGCCGATGAGCGGAGCTTTTTGCAAGCCTGCCTGCCCGCAGAGGAACGGGAAAGCCTGGAGCGTCTGTCACAGGAACTGCACGCAGCCCGCATGGAACTGGCAGGGCGGGGCAGGGCGGCCAAGGAACATCTGGGCACCGAGACCGCGAAGGCCCTGACGACAAAGAACAGGGAAGAGCTGGGGCAGGAGCTGGCAGTACTGGAGCAGCATCAGGCAGCGTTGCAGCAGGAACAGGGCTCCTGCCTGCAACGACTGGCGGACAATGAGCGTTTGCGGCAGGAGCAGCATGTACTCGTGGAGCGCATCGAGCAGCAGGAACGTGTGTTCGAACAGTGGTCCGCGTTGCAGGAGCTGATAGGTTCCGCTGACGGGAAAAAATTCCGGAACATCGTCCAGCAGATGAATCTTGAGTTGATGGTCGCCCATGCCAACCGCCAACTGGTCAAAATGACTGACCGTTATTTGCTGGAAGTGGGCAACGGGACGCTGGAGCTCAATATTCGCGACAATTACCAGGCCGGGGAGCTGCGCAGTACCAAGAATCTTTCCGGTGGAGAAAGCTTCCTTGTCAGCCTGGCCCTAGCCCTGGGGCTCTCCCAGATGGCCAGCCGTACTACCCGGGTCGATTCACTGTTCCTTGATGAAGGTTTCGGCACGCTGGATGAGGATGCCCTGGATACGGCACTGAGTACCCTGGCCAGCCTGCAGCAGCGAGGGAAACTCATCGGTATCATTTCCCATGTGCAGGGATTGAAGGAGCGGGTCTCCACTCAGATAGAAGTCCTTCCCATCGGAGGGGGCAGAAGCCGCATCCTTGGTCCCGGGTGCCGAAGCAAAACAGATCTTGATAATTGATAATCGCTCTTGCTTATAGCAATAAAAATGACGAAACTCCAGAAAACGGCCTAAAATCGATTTTAAGCCGTTTTCTGGAGTTTATGATTATTTGGTCGAAAAAAAATTTTTAAGGGCTTAAAATCAAAATTTGAGCTATGTGTTTTTGAGAATGGTTCCGAAAAATTTGATTCCTACAGCGCGTGCGATATGGATACCGGACATATACGGTCGGCCTGCCCTTTTAAATCCCTTTTTCTTAAAGTTCTACATTAACTTTTTGCAAGAATTGTTTTCTCTGCCATCCTGTCAGAGAGCATCGTCCAAAAATTGTCCACCTGTCCAAAAATTAGCCATATCCTGTGCCGGAATTGCTGCCAGCATCTTTGTTGTTTTCTGGCGGTGAATGCGCTATACAAGGGGACTTCACAGGAAATTATTTGTTTAAGGAGCAAATATACCATGACTGACGAAAAAAATCTGTCCACCTTCGAAGAAGGCAGCGAAGACTTCGCCGCCATGTTCGCGGCCCAGGAAGCCGGCACTGTGCGCCTGCAGCCTGGTCAGAAAGTGACGGGCACCATCATCACCATCACCGGTGACTCTGTCTTTGTGGATGTGGGCATCAAGCTGGATGGTATCATGGACCGCAAGGACATCCTCGATGCCGAAGGCAACGAAAGCGTTGCCCCCGGTGACAGCATCGAAGTCTATGTTGTGGGTACCTCCGCTGGTGAGATCCGTCTGTCCCGCTCCATGAGTGGCGCCGGTATGGCCGCCCTGGAAGACGCCCGCGACGCCGGTGTGCCCGTGGATGGCCGCGTGACCGGTACCTGCAAGGGCGGTTACACTGTCAGCGTGATGGGCAAGAATGCCTTCTGTCCCGGCAGCCAGATGGACAGCGTGAGCGTGGCTGACGCCGAAGCTCTGGTGGGCCGCACCATGCAGTTCCTCATCATCCGTGTGGAAAACCGCGGCCGCAACATCGTGGTTTCCCGCCGTGCCCTGCTGGATCGCGAACGTCAGGAAAACCTGGAAAAGGTCCTGGCTTCCCTCAATGTG
Organism: Desulfovibrio piger; assembly: GCF_951793255.1. NCBI lineage: Bacteria > Pseudomonadati > Thermodesulfobacteriota > Desulfovibrionia > Desulfovibrionales > Desulfovibrionaceae > Desulfovibrio > Desulfovibrio piger. The sequence goes on along the minus strand of NZ_OX636706.1, from coordinate 2,424,715 downwards.
GGCGATACCGTGGAAGGCCGCATCACCCGTCTGGCCTCCTTTGGTGCCTTCATGGAACTGGCCCCCGGTGTGGAAGGCATGATCCATCTTTCCGAACTCTCCTGGTCCCGCGTGAACAGCGCTGACGAAGCTGTGGCCGTGGGCGACATGGTGCGCGCCAAGCTGCTGTCCGTCAGCAAGGACGACAAGGGCCGCACCCGCATCTCCCTGTCCCGCAAGAAGGCTGAAGGCGATCCCTGGCTGCAGGCCGCTGACCGTCTGGCCGCCAGTACCGTGGTGGAAGGCAAGGTCGTGCGCATCGCTCCCTTCGGTGCCTTCGTGGAACTGCTGCCCGGCGTGGAAGGCCTGGTGCACCTTTCCGAAATGTCCTGGACCAAGCGAGTGAACAAGGCCGAGGACGTGGTGAACGTGGGCGACGTGATCTCCGTCAAGATCAAGGAGATCAATGTGGAAAGCCGCCGTATCTCCCTGAGCCTGCGTGACGCCGAAGGCGATCCCTGGCAGGATGCCGACCAGCGTTTCGCTGCCGGTACCGTGGTGACCGGTACGGTGGAAAGCCGCAGCCAGTTCGGCCTGTTTGTGAGCCTGGCTCCCGGCATCACCGGTCTGCTGCCCGCCGGCGTCATCAAGAACGCCAAGAACAGCGGTGAATTCTCCAAGCTGGACAAGGGCGACAGCGTGACCCTGGTCGTGCAGTCCGTGGATACCACTGCCCGCCGTATCAGCCTGGCCCCCGAAGGCATGGAAGAAGCTTCCGCCGCCGAAGACAAATCCTGGAAACAGCACACCAGTTCCGCTCCCAAGGATGCCGGTATGAGCATCATGGCACAGGCTTTGCAGAAGGCTCTGCAAAACAAACGCTAAGGAGTGTGCCCTGTATGAGGATTAAACACTTTCTCCCTGCCGTGCTGACTCTTGTCCTGTTCACGGCAGCGCAATTCGCCCAGGCGGCCAGCCTTCCTGAGTTCAGTGAACTGGCTGCCAAATGCGGCCCGGCTGTCGTCAACATCAGTGCGGAGCGGACCTCCCCGGCTGCGGCCGGTCCTGAGGAATTCTTCGGCGAGATGTTCCGTGGCATGCCGCCGGGAGCGGACCGCTTCTTCGAATTCTTCGGCGGTCCCAATGCGCGCGGAAAGCGTCCTCCGCAAAAACAGATGTCGCGTGGTTCCGGTTTCATCATCTCGCCTGACGGCTACATCGTGACCAACTATCACGTGGTGGCCGATGGCGACAGCATCCAGGTGACGCTGGACGAAAGCAATGGCAAGACTGCCCCTCTGACGGCCACGGTCGTGGGGACGGACGAAGATACTGACCTGGCTCTGCTCAAGGTCGAGGCCAAAAAGGATCTGCCTTTCCTCAAGTTCGGTGATTCCGACGCCCTGCTGGTAGGGGAATGGCTGCTGGCCATCGGCAATCCTTTTGCTCTGGACCACACGGTCACGGCCGGCATCCTTTCGGCCAAAAACCGTAATATCCATGCCGGTCCGTTTGACAACTTCCTGCAGACGGATGCCTCCATCAACCCCGGCAACAGCGGTGGTCCGCTGCTGAACATGAAGGGTGAGGTCATCGGCATCAACACGGCCATCATCGCCAGCGGGCAGGGGATCGGCTTTGCCATCCCCAGCAACATGGCGGCTGGCATCGTGGAGCAGATCAAGAGCGGCAAAAAGGTCAGCCGCGGCTGGATCGGTGTGACCATCCAGGATGTGGATGAAAATACGGCCAAGGCCCTTGGCATGGAACATCCTTCCGGTGCCCTGGTGGCCAGTGTCCTGGACGATGAACCGGCGGCCAAGGCCGGCATCGAAGCCGGTGACGTCATCACCAAGGTCAACGGCAAGAGCGTGGAAGACGCCTCGGCCCTGCTGCGAGCCATTGCGGCCCACAAGCCCGGCACTTCGGTGACCCTGGACGTGTGGCGCAACGGTAAGGCCGTGACCATGGATGTGACGCTGGGCGATCGCCAGACCGGCGTCAACAGCGGCAAGCCTTCCGAAGCCGGCCAGAAGCAGCAGAATCAGGGCCAGCTCGGCCTGACGGTGCGTCCCATCAAGGATGAGGAACGCCGCGAACTGAAGTTGGAAGGCAAGGGTGGCCTGCTGGTCCTGGATGTGGATCCCAGCAAGCCTGCTGCCGAAGCCGGTGTTCGCCCCGGTGATGTCATCGTCAAGGCCAACCGTCAGGCGGTGTCTTCGCCCGAAGACCTGTCAAAGATCGTGGCAGGCGAGGGCAGCAAGCGAGGCGCCGTCATGCTGCAGATCAACCGTCGTGGTGAGAACATCTTCCGCGCGGTTCCTGTCAGCAGCGGAAAATAATCCGGATATGCAATCGAGAGAGGGGGGCTTCAAGCCCCCCTCTTTTTTTATGGGCTTTAGCCTGTTGAGCGCCTGACAGGCGCGAAACAAAAAACCACCCGCTATGCGGGTGGAGACAATACGTTATACACACAAAAACATCTTTCCGCTACGATGAAGTTGTTCAAGCCCATCGCAACATTAACGGAAAGGTGTTTTTGTTATGGGAACCAAGGCTCATAGCCTAGCGCATACGAAATGGTTGTGCAAGTATCATATCGTCTTTACTCCAAAATATAGAAGAAAAATAATCTTCGCACAGCTCCGTGAAAGTATAAAAGAAATTCTGCAATGCCTCTGCAAATATAAAGGGGTTGAGATTCTGGAAGGGCATCTGATGCCGGATCATGTCCACATGCTGGTGTCCATTCCTCCTAAAATCAGTGTGGCAAATTTCATGGGCTACCTGAAAGGGAAAAGTTCGTTGATGATATTCGATAAGCACGCAAACCTTAAATATAAGTTTGGCAACAGAAAATTTTGGGCCGAAGGATATTATGTCAGTACGGTGGGGCTTAATGAGGCAACGATCAAAAAATATATCCAGGATCAGGAACGTCACGACATTATGAGAGACAAGCTGACATCACGCGAATATCAAGACCCCTTTAAGGGGTAGCCAAGGCGGCAAGGGCACTGGGCTTGAACAGCGTGAAAGCCAGCGTCTTTAGGCGCAGCCGGTAACAGGCCCTTACAGGGCCAGAGCAAACCACCCGCTTTGCGGGTGGTTCTGATTTGCCCGGGGCTTGCGGGCCGACAGGGTAAACGATAGAAAGGGGCAGGAGGATACATCATGGCAGTACATCCCCATGCCGGCAAACTGCCGGCGCCCGAGACTCTGGAGAATATCCCCGCGCTCGTCAGTGCCTACTATACGGAATCGCCTGACCCGCATCAGGCCGCACAACGTGTGTCTTTTGGAACGTCCGGGCATCGTGGTTCTTCGTTGAAGCAGACCTTCAACGAACGCCACATCCACGCCATCACCCAGGCCGTCTGTGATTACCGCAAACAACACGGCATCACCGGTCCGCTGTTCATGGGCGGAGATACGCATGCCCTGTCGGAACCGGCCTTTCGCAGTGCGCTTGAAGTCCTGACGGCCAATGATGTGCAGGTCCGCATCTCCCACGACGGTTCCGCCACAGCGACCCCTGCGGTCTCCCATGCCATCCTGTGCTGGAACAGCGAGCACGGCGCTCAGGCTCTGGCTGACGGCATCATCATCACGCCGTCTCACAACCCTCCGGCTGACGGTGGTTTCAAATACAATCCGCCGCATGGCGGCCCGGCCGAAACAGCGGTAACCGCCTGGATCGAAAAGCAGGCCAATATCTATCTTGATCACCTCAATTGTGACGTCCATCGCCTGCCGTACAGCAGTGCCCGACGGTCTTCGCTGGTGCAGGGCTATGATTTTACCGCCCGCTATGTGGAAGACCTGCCGCGCATCCTGGATATGGACAGCATCGCGGCTTCCGGTATTTCCCTGGGGGTCGATCCTCTGGGGGGAGCCAGCCTTTCCCTATGGGAGCCCATAGCCGAGCGCTACAAACTGCGCCTGACCGTGGTCAACAAAGTCATCGACCCCACATTCCGTTTTGTTCCCTGTGACAAGGACGGCAAGATCAGGATGGACTGCTCTTCGCCGTATGTCATGAGTGGCCTGCTCGATATGCGCGACCGCTTCGACCTGGCCTTTGCCTGTGATCCGGACTCGGATCGTCACGGCATCGTGGCTAAAAGCGGTTTGATGAATCCCAACCATTATCTGGCCACCGTTGCCTGGCATCTATTCCGCAGCCGCTTCCAGTGGCAGGCCGATGCCGGAATCGGTAAGACTCTGGTGACCAGCGCCATGCTGGACAGGGTAGGCCAGGAGCTGGGACGCAAGGTCATCGAAGTCCCGGTCGGTTTCAAGTGGTTCGTGCCCTATCTGACAGACGGCAGCTGCGGCATGGGCTGTGAGGAAAGTGCCGGCGCCTCCTTCCTCTGCTTTGACGGCAGCCCCTGGAGCACCGACAAGGATGGTCCCTTGCTCTGCCTGCTGGCAGCGGAAATGGCCGCACGCGAAGAGCGCGGGCCGGACGAGATCTATCGCAGCCTGACGGAACAGTTCGGCGCTCCGCTGTACCAACGCCAGGATGCTCCGGCCGACGATCACGTGCGGGCCTGCCTCAAATCATTGAAGGCAGAGGATGTCCAGATGCGGACAGTAGCGGGATCCCCGGTCACTGAGATCCTGACGACAGCCCCGGGGAACGGAGCTGCCATTGGCGGGGTCAAGGTCTGCAGCCGGAACGGCTGGTTCGCCATCCGGCCTTCCGGGACGGAGGCTATCTGCAAGGTCTATGCGGAAAGCTTCCTTGGAGAGCAGCATTTGCATGCCCTGCATGAAGAAGCCCAGGCCTTGCTGCAGCGCTTGCTGGCCTGAGCAAATAAGCAAATTTGAACCATAAAAAAAGGACGCCGTCAGGCGTCCTTTTTCATACTTCATCCCATGTGCGTGGGCTATTGGGTATCTGCCATCCGGGACAGAACGTCCCTGTGCTCACTCACCATATAAAGTTTTCCTTAAGCTGCTGATATCAGGCCAGCACACTCTCCAGGTCAAATCCCCTTATGAGCGCCGGATCTCCGCAGCCTGGAGCAGGGCAGCGGTCTCTGCGGCTGACAAAAAACGGCACTCTCCCACAGGAAGATCGCCAAGGCCAAGGGGGCCGAGACGGATGCGCTTCAGGCGCAGGATGGTCAAGCCAAGATCCCGACACATGCGGCGGATCTGGCGGTTGACCCCCTGATGCAGTACCATCCGCAACCGCGTATGCCCATTGGCCTGCAAGCGGCTTTCCACTTCGACTGGGCGCAAATGCTCTCCCTCTGCCAATGTCATGCCACGGCGCATGGTTGCCAGCGCGGCAGCCGGGACAGTTCCCCGCACAAGGACATCGTAGGTCTTTGGCTGATGATGCCGGGGATGCATCAGGCGCTGTGCCAGCTCGCCATCATTGGTCAGCAGCAATAGCCCCTCAGAAAAATAGTCAAGCCTTCCAACTGGATAGACTCTATTTCGCCGCATCTCCGCTGTCAGACAATCCAAAACTGTAGGACGCCCCTGCGGATCGTGTGCCGTACACATGACCTGGATGGGCTTGTGCAGCATGATATAGGAAAAAGAGACGGGCAGAGCCGCCAGTTGCTGACCTTCGACCTGGATGAGGTCAGCAGGAAGGATGCGCCTGCCGGGAGAACGTTCCACCACCCCGTTGACCTGGACAGCTCCGGCAAAAATAAGCTCATCGGCCTTGCGGCGAGAGCAATAGCCGGAAGCTGCGATGAACTTGTTGAGCCGGGTCCCGTCCTGCAGATCTTCCTCTAGCCCAGATAGAGAAGAGCTATTGTTCCGTGGAGCAGGGGAGGAATGACTATTTTGGGGCGATCTGAGGGCAAGCTGATTGGAACGACGCTGGGGGCGTCCATCGCGGCTGCGGAAAAAAGAGGATTTGGCGTGCATGCCTTAGAGGTGTGGCAAAAAAGCAGCCATGTCAAGCGTACGGGGGAATGCCATAGACGGCAGAGTCAGACGCCAGAAAAATTCAGGTACATGCTGACTGGCCCAAGACTATTCTTAAAGTGCAGCTTGAGCAAAAATATATGGCGAAAAATTTTCTGTCTGATCCTGGAGAGAGGAGTGCCTTCTCCGTCGTCTCATGGATAAAAGTTTACATAATTATCATTATGAGACATTTATAATAGTTAATACTTACACATGGTTATCATGCATTTTACGAATAAGGGGTTTTCATACCGAAAGCCTTTTTCCTCACCATGGGCTCTGCTGCTTTGAAGGTCGCAGCAGAGATTCCCATATGGGAAATGGAAAAATGGACGCTGAGATTTGAAGCTGCCTCATGTCCCACACCTAGTTTTCATGTCCCATATGTGATCGGTTCCCCAAAATCGTGAATGCCCCGTATGATGCTTGCAAACCGCCTCTTTGGCATCTAGTAATCGATACTAATAACTATATGGATCATCCGGATGCGCCTTGCCCCAGCTACCAGAAGCCTTCTGGAAATGCTCACTGTGGCTCCCCGGCGAAAAATCTTCCTGCCAGGCCGATCCAGGCCTTTGTCCTGCGCCGGCGATGACGCATCCACGGGCTACCTGACTCAAATATCCACTGCGTATATTATATAATGTTGCATCTGCCCTGCCCCACGGAAATCCACAGGCTTCGGGCTTGCAAGAATCTGCCGCACTGCGTACAAGAATGACACGCCTCCTGGCGCATATCACAGAAAGGAGCCAGTATGGGTTTTTGTAATGCTTCGTGCAGCTTTACCCGTTTCAGGATCATCGACCCCATCCCTTCGGAACTTTGGACGCAGATCCCCGACAAGCTGCGCCAGTTCGCCTTCCGGGACATCGACGACCTGCCCGAGATGCAGGCCTATGGCTGGGTATGCTTCGAGGATATGCTGGACTCCGAATGGCGGACGGCCCCGCCGCACAAAGGTGCCTATCTGCTCTTCTCCCTGCGTCTGGATACCCGGCGCATCCCGGCCGCTGTCATCAAAAAGCATCTGACCCTGGCACTGAAGGCCGAAAAGGAAAAAATGCAGGAACAGGGCAAAAAGTTCATTTCCCGTGAGCGCAAGAAGGAACTCAAGGAACAGGTCCTGCTTCGCCTGCGGCAGCGCTTCCTGCCCATCCCGGCCGAGTTCAATGTCATCTGGGCAACGGATCGTAATGAGGTCTGGTTTGCCTCCACCCAGGGGAAGATGATCGATCTGTTCATGGAGGCATTCCTCAACTCCTTCGAACTGCATCTTGAGCAGATCACCCCGTACAGCCTGGCCGAGACCATGCTCGACGAAGCGGCCATGAGCCGTCTGGATCGTATCGAAGCCACACAGTTCGCCGCCCTTTCCTGATTCACGAGGTCATCCCATGAGTGATACACCCTGTCTGGATTCTACGGACAACATTCTTGGCCAGGAGTTCCTTACCTGGCTGTGGTACCAGAGTGATGTGGCGCCCGGGGCCTTTGTGGACAAGGAAGGCCAGCCCTTCTCTGTCTCCATGGAACAGCGTATCGTCGTCCAGGGCGGCGAAGGGGACGCCAAAGAAACGGCGACCGTTGCCGGGACGCTCTCCCCTCTTCGCGAGGCCCGTTTCGGCCTTGGCACGGGGAAAAAAGTCACCCGCGCCCTCATCCGGCTTGAAAAGGAAGAATTGGCCTTCCAGTTCACCCTCAAGGCCGAAGACTTCACTCTGGGCAGCCTGAAGACTCCCAAGGTGGAAAAGCCTGAAGAGGATGACGACCCGGACGCCATGCTGCTGGAAAAGATCTACCTGATGGAAGTCTGCCTCGGCCTGCTGGACAGCCTGTATGCCCGCTTCCTCCAGCTGCGCCTTTCGCCGCAATGGCAGCAGGAGGTGGCCGACATGCGGCAGTGGATGACCCGGACGGAATAATAACGGAGGATATGCGTGCAGGCGGTCTGTTCATCCCGCAATGCGGCCCTGCTGCAGCTGACGTTGCGCATCGTGCGCAAACTGCTGTGGATGCTGCTGGTCTTATGGGGGATCACCCTCATCAGCTTTTGGGTCATCCATCTCGCGCCCGGTTCGCCCACCGATATGGAAACGACCCTCAATCCTCTGGCCGGTGAGGCGGCCCGCCAGCGGCTGGAGGCCCTGTACGGCCTGGACAAACCCCTGCATGTACAATATCTGGACTGGCTCTCACGCCTGGTACGTCTGGATTTCGGCCTGTCCATGTCAGCGGACGGGCGGCCCGTGCTGGACAAGATCATGGAGCGCCTGCCCCTGACCGTGGGCATGAACGTCATCTCCCTGATTCTGACGCTCATCATCGCCATCCCCATCGGCATCCTTTCGGCCTGCCGCCAGAATTCCCTTCTGGATCGGGGCGTGACGGTCTTCGTCTACCTCGGTTTTGCCATGCCCTCGTTCTGGCTGGCATTGCTGCTGATGCTGTTTTTCGGTATCCATCTGCAATGGCTGCCTATTTCCGGCCTGACGTCCATGAATTTCGACAGTCTCGGCCCTGTGGACAAGGTACTTGATCTGGCACAGCATCTGGCATTGCCGATCCTGGTCTATACCATCGGCAGCCTGGCGGGCATGTCCCGCTACATGCGGGCCTGCATGCTCGAGGTCCTGCGGCAGGACTACATCCTGACAGCCCAGGCCAAAGGCTTGTCCCCCCGCACGATCATCTGGCGCCATGCCCTGCGCAATGCCCTGCTCCCGGTCATTACCCTGCTGGGCCTCTCGGTACCCGGGCTCATCGGCGGCAGCGTCATCATCGAGTCCATCTTCGCCCTGCCGGGGCTGGGGCAATTGTTCTATGCCGCGGTCATGGCCCGCGACTACACCATGATCATGGGCAACCTGGTCCTGGGGGCCGTGCTGACCCTGCTGGGGAACCTGCTGGCGGATGTCTGCTACGGCCTGGCCGATCCGCGTATCCGCAGCAGCCGGGAGGTTCACTGATATGTGTGGTCCCTTGCTGCGTCGCTTTCTCGGCCGCCATCTCATGCTCTGCCTGGGGCTGGGCATCGTGCTGGTCATGTCTCTGGCAGCGCTGTGCGCTCCCCTGCTCGCGCCCTATGATCCCAATGCCCTGCATCTGGATCATATTCTGGAGCCGCCGTCCTCCATGTTCTGGCTGGGTACGGACCGTCTGGGGCGGGACGTTTTTTCCCGGCTGCTCTACGGCGGACAGATCTCGTTGTGGGTCGGCTTTGTCGCTGTGGGCATTTCCGTCAGCATCGGGACGGGGCTGGGCCTGATCAGCGGCTATTTCGGCGGTCTGGTGGATGAAGGGATCATGCGCGGTGTGGACATCATGCTCTGCTTTCCCTCGTTTTTCCTGATCCTTTCGGTCATCGCCTTTCTGGAACCGAGTCTGACCAACATCATGATCGTCATCGGCCTGACCTCATGGATGGGGGTCGCCCGTCTGGTCCGTGCCGAGACCCTGAGCCTGCGCCAGCGGGATTTCGTATCGGCGGCGCGTCTGTCCGGCTGCTCTACCTGCCGGATATTGCTGCGCCACATCCTGCCCAACACGCTGGCCCCGGTGCTCATTTCCGCCACGCTAGGCGTGGCCGGCGCCATCCTGGTGGAATCGGGGCTCAGTTTCCTCGGGCTTGGTGTCCAGCCGCCCACGGCCAGCTGGGGGAACATGCTCATGGAAGGCAAGACCGTCCTGGAAGATGCCCCCTGGCTTTCCTTTTATCCGGGTGTCGCCATCCTGGTGACCGTGCTGGGCTACAACCTGCTGGGCGAAAGCCTGCGTGACCTCCTTGATCCCCGTCTCAAAAAATAGGTCCTATCCATGCTGGAATATTTGCGTATCCGCAACCTCGCTCTCATCGAAGACGCCGAACTCGACTTTGCCCCGGGCATGAACGTGCTCACCGGCGAAACAGGGGCAGGCAAAAGCTTTATCCTCAAAGCCCTGGGCTTTCTGCTGGGCGACAGGCTGGGCGCCGATATGGTACGGCAGGGAGCGGAAAAGGCCCAGGTCGAAGCACAGTTCCAGATGGACGGACGGGAGATCGTCATCCGGCGCAGCCTGCTGGCCGAGAGCGGCCGCAGCCGCCTGTACGTTGATGATGCCCTGCGCTCCCAGGAATGCGTGCGTTCCCTGCGGGAACAGCTGCTGGCCCATGCCAGCCAGCACGGACAGCAGCAGTTGCTGCAGCCTGCCTTCCAGGCCCGGCTCATGGAAAGCACCTTGAAGGATCCCGACCTGTTGCGCCGGCGTGACGAGCTGCTGGAGCAGCTGCGCTCCGTGGAAGCCCGCCGCAAGGAGCTGCGGGCCCGGGAGGCCCACCTTCTGGAACGCCGGGACATTCTGGAGATGCAGCAGCAGGAGATCGACAGGGTCGCCCCTGAAGCCGGGGAAGAAGAACGTCTTGAAGAGCAGCGGGCCATCGTCCGTGCCGCCGAACAGACCCGCGAGCAGTATGAGCTGGCGCTAGGCTTGCTGCATGGTGAGGAAGAACCCGGCCTGCTCGATATGCTGGGGCGGCTGGAACGCTGCCTGCACCAGATGGCGCGGACAGACGACTCCGTCAGCGAAGATGCCGATGCCGTCACGGCCCTGCGTCAGCAGCTTTCCCATCTGAGCGGCCGTTTGCGCCGTCCTCCCCTGCCGGAAGACATGCCCGATGTGGAACAGATGGAGGAGCGGCTCTACGCTTTGGCCCAGCTCAAGCGCAAACTGCACCGTTCGCTGGACGAGATCCTGGAGCTGCGCGAAGAGATCCGTGAAAACATCTCCTTCCTCGATGCCTGCGCGCTGGACATCACCCTGCTGGACAAGGAAGAAAAGCAGCTGGCCGCCCAGCTGCAGGAGGTGCTTTCCGCCCTGCTCCCCCAGCGTCGCGAAGCTGCCGCGGACTTTGCCCGACAACTGGAAGAAGAACTGCGCCAGCTGGGATTCTCCGAACAGGTCCGGGTCATCCCCGATTTCATGCCGCAGGAAGTCTGGCCCGGCCTCATGGATGAAAAAGTGCGTATCCTCTGGGCCCCCAACCCCGGGCAGTCTCCCCAGCCTCTGGACCGGATCGCTTCGGGCGGCGAGCTTTCCCGCTTCCTGCTCGCCCTGATGAGCGTCCGCCCCAAAGCGGAAAGTGCGACCTACATCTTTGACGAAGTGGATGCCGGCGTGGGCGGTCTTACATTAAACAAGCTTGCGGAAAAGCTGGAAAATCTTGCAAAGCAGCGGCAAATGCTGGTCATCACGCACTGGCCGCAGCTGGCAGCCCGGGCACAAAAGCATTTCCAGATCAGCAAGACCATTCGGGACAATGCCACGTTCACGACCTGCGTCCCGCTCGATGCCCGCCAGCGCCATGCGGAACTGGTGCGCATGGCAGGGGGAGGCCAGCAGGGCGAAGCCCTGGCGGCCAGCCTTGAAGGGCGCAGTTATCAGCTGACGATGTTCTAAACGCTCGATTCTTAAAGTATCGCTTTAATCTTCAAACACGCTCTCACCTCAGTCGCTGGAGCTTCCGGCGCATTTGTCCGGCGCATGCGCGTGTCGTGCCGTGCGCATGGAAACACGCCGGCTGTGCGTACGGTACAACGACATGGACAGCAAAAGGGCTCTTTCCCCACAGGGAAGGAGCCCTTTTTTCATCAGAGCTGCTCTAAAGGTTTGTTTCAGGCAGCGCTGCCCTGCGTTCCCTGGGGGGTGCCCGGCATGCTGCGCACCGGCAGGACAGCCCGCACGATATTCTCCAGGCCATCGACCGCCGCTTCCAGCTTGCCGGAATTGTCGATGCGTACGAGCCGCTCCAGGGCAGCGGCAGGCAATGGTGCCAGCGCGCGATGCAAACGTTCTTCCAGGTCTTTGCCCTGCTCTCTTCCCCGGGCCAGCAGGCGTTGCCGCAGGATGGCCGGCTCCACCTCCACCAGCACGGGAAGAAGATCAGGATAGCGCCGCAGGGCTTCCGGCAGATATTCCCGAGAACCGTTGACAATCACGCAGATGCCGTACTCCAGACTGCCGTCGATGGAGCGGCCGATGCCGTACTGGCAGCCGTGGCTGCTCCAGCGCATGGCCAGACGCCCCTGAGCTTCCATGGAAAGGATGCTCCCGGCGGAAAGGGCCATATGCTGTTCTCCCCCGGCGCAGGCAGGACGGCTGATGTAGCGCCGGGCAAAGGCTACCGGCAGGCCGCGCAACCGGGGCCGCAGGGCCGACAACAGGCTGTCCTTGCCGGATCCCGACGGTCCCATGACATAGATGAGTGTGCCGCGCATCAGTACACCTGCACGCCCTGACGCCAGACATTGCGGACCACCGGCATGTCGTCCATATGGTGGACGCGGACCATATCCGCACGGCGTCCGCTATCGATGCGGCCGCGGTCATCCAGCCCCACGCTTTCGGCCGGATTGGCGCTGACCAGATTGACGGCTGCGGGCAGGGGCATGATCTCCTTGGCGGCCAGCTCAAAGACCGCGGCCAGCAGGCTGGCGGGCACATAGTCGGAGGACAGGGCCCCCAGATGCCCTTCTTTGGCCACGTCCAGAGCCGAGGCATTGCCGGAATGGGACCCGCCGCGCACGACATTGGGGGCCCCCATCATGACCAGCATCCCGTTTTCCGAGGCGCAGCAGGCAGCCTCCGTGGTGGTGGGGAACTCGCTGATGGAGATGCCGTTGCTCAGGGCCTCTTCCACATGTTCCACCAGCGTATCGTCATGGCTGGCCATGGGCAGATGGCGCTGACGGCAAAATTCCATGACCGAGGCGGCATTGTCGTTGGCGCAGCTGTCCCGCACCTCTTCCAGCTCGTGCATCATGGCCGTGAACTCTTCATCGGTCCAGGACTTGATATTGCTGTAATAGGTCCGGTAGGCCGTGGTATCACGCCACTGGCGCTGCCCGGGCGTATGGTCCATCAGGGAGACCAGCTTCAGGCAGGGCGTGTCCGACAGGGGGAAGAACAGGTCCCGCATGCGGGGATCGGCCACTTCACAGCGCAGATGCAGCAGGTGGTCGGCACGCAGCATGCCCGACTGGCGGCAATGGTTCAGGGCATCCACACCGCGGCCCAGCATGGCGATGCGCCCCTTGTCGTGGTATTCGCCCACGGACAGGGCATCGAACACGGTGGTGATACCGGCCGCCACGATCTGGGCATCATGGGCGAAAAAAGCGGGTTCCGCCTGCGGCCAGACAACTTTGGGACGGGGCACCAGATGCTTTTCCAGATTGTCGGTGTGCAGTTCCACAAAACCGGGCAGCAGATAGTCACCTTCGCAGTCGATGCATTCCAGGGCGGTAGTGGGCTGAATGTCGCCTTCGTCCACATCGGCAACCAGGCCGTCACGCACCAGCACATGGCCATGCATCACGGTGGTGGGCGTCACCACCCGGGCGTTACGCAACACATATTCTTTCATGGATGATCTCCGATTATGCTTCTGTGATCGTTTGTTCTTGCGGATCGGCGAGGTTACGGCCTGTCCATGGGGACGATCCTGTCCGCCACGGCATTGCGGGCCACATCATCATGGAAGATGCCCACGATGGCACTGCCCCGCTGCCTGGCCTCATGGATGAGGTCGATGACCACCTGCCGGTTGATGCCGTCCAGAGAGGCGGTGGGTTCGTCCAGCAACAGCAGGGGCATGGGCCGGATGAGCCCGCGCGCGATATTCACACGCTGCTGCTCCCCGCCGGAGAAGGTAGCCGGGGCCACATGCCAGAGGCGTTCGGGCAGGTTGAGGCGGGTCAGCATCTTCTGCGCGGCATCAAGGGCCGTCTCACGGTCTTCACCGGCATCCAGCAAAGGTTCGGCCACCAGATCCAGGGCACTCACACGCGGGATGACACGGAGGAACTGGCTGACATAACCGATGCATTCCCGGCGCACACGGCTGATGGCGCGCGTGGAAGCCGTGGCCATATCCGTCTCGCAGTCTTCGCAGCGGACGATCACCTGCCCGGAACTGGGCAGATAGTTACCGTACAGGGTCTTGAGCAGAGTCGACTTCCCGGCCCCGGAAGGCCCGTGCAGGGCCACACATTCTCCGGCACGCACGTCAAAATTGACGTCCTGCAGCGCCTGGATGCGGATGCCGCCCTGCTGGTGCAGGACAAAGGTTTTGCACAGGTGACGCACCTCCACCACAGGAGCGTCGCCGGCAGGATGGTTGAACTGATGCATGTGAACGCTCCTTGTCAGCACTGCAGGATGGAAGAGACCAGCAACTGGGAATAGGGGTGCTGCGGATCGTCCAGTACCTGATCCGTCAGACCGGTCTCCGCCACTTCACCGTGGTACATGACGATCAGACGGTGCGAGAGCAGCCGGGCCACCGCCAGATCGTGGGTCACGAGCACCACGGCCAGTCCCATGTCGCGCACCAGATGGCGCAGCAGGTCCAGCAGGCGGGCCTGGACAGACACGTCCAGACCGCCGGTAGGTTCGTCCATGAAGACGAGGCGCGGCGTGGTCACCAGATTGCGGGCGATCTGCAGACGCTGCTGCATGCCGCCGGAATACTGGGACGGCGTATCGTCCACACGCTGCACGGGGATCTCCACCCGTTCCAGCCAGTCCAGAGCCGTGGCCCGCAGGTTCCCGTAATGCCGGGCTCCGTTGGCCATGAGCCGCTCGCCGATATTGGCGCCGGCGCTGACCGACATGCGCAGGCCGTCGCGGGGATGCTGGTGGACGAAGCCCAGTTCGGTACGCAGCAGACGGCGGCGTTGGGCTTCATCCAGGCTGTGGATATCCAGTACCTTGCCGTCAGCTGCCGTGTAGTGGACATGCCCGGCGGAAGGTTCCAGACGGCCGGAAAGCATGTTCAGCAGCGTGCTCTTGCCGGAGCCGGATTCGCCCACGATGCCGAGGACTTCCCCGGGCCACAGATCCAGTGAAACGTCCTTGCAGCCGATGCGGCTGCCGTAACGCCGCGTCAGCTGGCGGGCGGAAAGGACGGGATCAAGATTGGTATCCAAGAGGCTCACGGCTATTTCTCCTCCCTGGGAGCGGCAGTGCCGCCCTGCTCGGCCACGCGCCGGGCACAATTGTCGGTATCGGAACAGACGAACATACGCGTCCCGGCGTCATCCATGACGATCTCGTCCAGATAGGTGTCTGTGGCGCCGCAGATGGCGCAGCACTGATCCCACCTCTGGGGCGTGAAGGGGTAATCCTCAAAGTCGAGACTGACCACATCCGTATAGGGCGGGATGGCGTAGATGCGCTTTTCCCGGCCGGCACCGAAAAGCTGCAGCGCCGGGCACTGGTGCATCTTGGGGTTGTCGAAACGCGGGATGGGCGACGGGCTCATGATGTAGCGGCCATTGACCTTCACGGGATAGTCGAAGCCGGTGGCGATATCGCCATGCCGCATGATGTCCTCATACAGCTTGATGCTCATGATGCCGTACTCTTCCAAAGCATGCAGGGTACGGGTCTCTTTTTCGCTGGGTTCGAGCCAGCGCAGGGGCTCCGGCATGGGCACCTGGTAGACCATGATCTGATCCTCGCGCAGGGGCTGCTCGGGGATGCGGTGACGGGTCTGGATGATGCTGGCTTCTCCGGTATGGGTGGTCGTGGTCACGGCTGCGGTACGTTCGAAGAAACGACGGATGGAAACGGCATTGGTCGTATCATCCGAGCCCTGGTCGATGACTTTGAGCATGTCGTCCCGGCCGATGATGCTGGCCGTGACCTGGATGCCGCCCGTCCCCCAGCCGTAGGGCATGGGCATCTCACGGCTGGCAAAAGGCACCTGGTAGCCGGGGATGGCCACTGCCTTGAGCAGGGCCCGGCGCACCATGCGCTTGGTGCCTTCATCGAGATAGGCAAAGTTGTAGCCTTCCAGCCCGGAGGCCGCAGGCGTGGTCGTCAGGTTCTCAGGCATGGCTGGCCTCCGCATGTTTTTCGGACGCGGCAGCAGCCTGCTCTTCCGCGTGCTTACGTTCCCGCAGCTGGCGGATCAGGGAAAGTTCCGCCTGAAAGTCCACATAGTGCGGCAGTTTGATGTGCTGCACGAAACCGGACGCATCCACGTTATCCCCATGCATGAGCACGAATTCGGGGTTCTGGGCAGGATCGATCTGGTCTTCCTGCAATTCCCGGGCACGCAGGGCGCGGTCCACGATGGACATGGACAGGGCCTTGCGCTCGTTGTTGCCGAAGACGAGCCCGTAACCGCGGGTGAAGCAGGGCTCGAGGGCACGGCCGGTGTACCGGCTGACCATGTCGCATTCGGTGAGCTCCACTTCGCCCAGGGTGATGGCAAAGCCCAGCTCTTCCGGGATGACGGTCAGCTCCACGAAACCGCGGCGCAATTCCCCGGTGAAGGGGTGGACAGCGCCGTAACCGCGCTGGGTGGAATAGGCCATGCCCAGCAAAAAGCCTTCATCGGCACGGGCCATGGATTGCAGGCGCACGGCCCGGTCCCCGGAACCGTCGGCCGGCAGCTCCAGCGGCTGGCGGGTGATGTCCGGGCAATCATTGCCTTCATGCGAAGGGGCCACGGATTCCATCAGGCCTTCGCGCCCAAGAGCGTCCATGGCTCTGGGCAGCGGTTCCTGCAGCAGGGCCTGCGCATCGGCCGCCATCATCGCCAGATCTTCCGCCGTCCTTTCGGGCTCCACATCCCGGGGAGCGGTCCCGGGCACGGCCAGACCGCGATCCAGCAGGCGGTGCGTATAGTCAAAGGTGGATCCCAGGATCTGGCCGCCGGGCAGATCCTTCCAGGTGGCGGAGATGCGCCGCTCCACCCGCATGCGGGAAGTATCCATGGGCTCGGAAACACCGAAACGGGGCAGGGTCGTGCGATAGGCGCGCAGCAAAAAGATGGCTTCCACGGCGTCGCCCTGGGCCTGCTTGAAGGCCAGTGCGGCAAGTTCGGGGCTGTACAGGGAGCCCTCGGCCATGATGCGGTCCACGGCCAGCTTGAGCTGCCCTGCCAATTGTTCAAGTGTTACTTCAGGAATCTGCACATCGCCCCGCCGCTCCCGGGCAAGCAGGGCATGTGCCGCGGCAATGGCTTTTTCGCCACCTTTTACAGCTACATACATTTGGACACCTCGTCTGCGGCAGGGGTCAGGCAGGTCGTACGGGGCAGACCGGTCAGGCGGCCCGGCCCGCAAAGCAGCATGTCCACACCTAGCGGGAATTGCTCATGGTTGCTCTGCCACTGGGCCAGAAAATCTTCCGGCATACGGCAGGCAAAGGTGCAGCTGCCCACGATGCCGGGACCGGAAGCGGTGATGCCGGCCGTTTCCCCCTCCTCTACTCCGCCAAGGCAGATGGTCGTGGAGCGATCCGGGTATTCAGCCTCTCCCTGATGGAAGCAGCGCAGGTCAGGCAGCGCTTCCGTACCGGGGACGAAGGCGAATGCGGCCTGGGCAGGTTCGGCCACCAGGACCGTGCCGCAGTGGAAACGGAACCAGGCTCTGACGCCTTCCGTATCCAGTCCAGGCGCCAGCCAGACCGTGGTCTCGTTATCGCACAGCGAAAGGGCCAGGGCCGCCAGTTCCGGACTCAGCCCGGCAGGCAGTTCATCCGCAGCGGTATCCGCCGGGCAGGGCACGAAAGCATGCGTCTGGGCAGGCCGGGACAACGCGGTAAGGGCCAGACGGAACACCTGCTGTGCCTGTCCCACAGGATCTGCCCAGGACAGGCGGGAACATTGCTGATCGCTCACTGGTCTTCTCCGCGGACAAAGGTGAAAAAGTTGACTTTCGTACCTGCCGCATCGCGGGCGGCAGCCTTTCTTTTTTCGTCTATGGCCTGTTCCAGGCAGGGGCGCAGCTTTTCGTCCAGCAACGCCGCGTAGCTTTCCTGCTGCCACAGGGCATCGCACAGGGCCGCCAGTTCCGCATGGCGGGGGGATTCCCCCATGATCCAGGCATGGCCAAGCGTCTTTTCTTCCAGCTGGACGACACAGCGGGTGACCAGCACTTCCCCTACGTTGAAGACATCGCCGACATTGCCGACGCGTCCCCGGGCCATCACGAGCCCCGTTTCGGGCCCGCGCACGATGCGGTAGCCAGGCAGGCTGATCCCGGACAGGGCCTCATCAAGGCAGGTCTCCGGGGCAAGCGCCAGCAGGCGCAATGGTCAGGGGATTGTCGATCACCGGTTCCAGATACTGGTTCAGGGCTGCTTCCACCTGCTCCGCCCCCTCATGAGGCAGGGGACCCGTCAGGGTTATGTGGAAACGGAACAGATCCAGCACATGGTGATAGCCCCAGCGCAGGAGATTGCGCCGCTCATCAAGACTCAAAGGCTCCCGCCGTTCCACGTCCCTCTGATCGAGAGGAGCCCGGAAACGGTCCAGTTCCGTCACGCAATCCCGCTCCAGAGCGGCCATGGCCGATTCCGACGCGCTATCCCCCTGCCGGGGGACCAGGGCCAGAAAGGAGGCCTGGCGCTCACCGGAGTGGACGGGCAGCCGCTGCAAACCCAGCGGCGCCGTCAGCCAGGAGGCATGACGTTCCGCCACCTTCCGGCAGGCATTCTTCAGGGCGGCCAGCATGCCCTCCGAGGTGGAGCGCAGCTCAAAAGGCGCCTTGAGCGTGGCATGCAGACCGTAATGGGACGGCGTTTTTGCCAGGGATGTCCAAAGACCATGTTCCACCCCCGCAGGAGCCACGGGGCCGCCCGGCAGGCGGCTGCCGTCCCGGCAGTCCCGGCCGAACAGAGGAGCCATCAGACGGTACAGGGGCTCGTCCTTGTGGGGGGCGTAGTAGAGAGCGTAACGGGCGGCCATCTTACAGCACCATTTTGCGCAGACGCTGGGAAAGCAGGTCGAACAGGGTCACCACCAGCACGATGATGGCCATGACCGCACACGTCTGCTGGAAGTTGAAGCTGCGGAACAGTTCCCACAGCACCATGCCTATACCGCCGGCACCGACCATGCCCACCACCGTGGCAGAGCGCACATTGGCCTCGAAGCGGTACAGCGAGTAGGATATCCAGAGGGGGAACACCTGCGGGATGACCCCGAAGATGATCTCTTCCAGAAAGCTGGCCCCGGTAGAGCGGACGCCTTCCACCGGCGAGACCTCGATGGCCTCCACCGCCTCGGAAAAGAGCTTGGCCAGCGTGCCCGTGGTGTGCACCCAAAGGGCCAGCACACCGGCAAAGGGGCCAAGGCCCACGGCAACCACGAACATCATGGCGAAGACCATCTCGTTGATGGCGCGGGCCGCATCCATGAGGCGGCGCACCGGCTGGCAGATCCACCAGGGAGCGATATTCTCGGAAGACATGATGCCCAGCGGCACCGCGCAGATGACCGCCAGCAAGGTGCCCCAGATCGCCACATGCAGGGTGACGATCATTTCTTCCACATACATGCGCCAGTCCGTAAAGTCCGGCGGGAAGAAATCGGATATCAGGGTAAGGATGTTGCCGCCCTGTTCCACCAGCGCCATGGGCTTCATCTCGGCGCCGCGCCAGGCCCAGGCCAGCATGGCCAGAACAAGGCCCCAGATGACCAGGCGGCAGGTCTCGGCGCGCAGATCGCGCGGCGGCTGCAGGGCCATTTTCATTTCAGCTTCCATAACGATGCGTTCCTTGTGCCCTGTCCCCGCTACTTGCCGAGTTCGGCCAGCTTACGCTCGATCTCGGCGATCTTGGCGGCCTTTTCCTTGGCATCCATATCCTTTGCCTTCCAGCACCGTCTTGGCGCGGAACAGCTCCAGCTGGCACAGCGGGATCAGCTGGCTGTTGTCGGACTTGATGAAGGGGCCCCACTGCAGGGCGGTCAGGATCTTGCGGGCCTGCTCCACGTTCTCGCCCTTCACGCCGTAGCTGAAGATGAAGTCCGAGATCTTTTTCTTGGTCTCTTCGGGCAGGTCCTTGCGCCAGACCAGGGGATCGCTGGGGATCAGGGGAGATTTCCAGATCACGCGCAGTTCCTTGGCCTTTTCGGGTGCGGTGATGGCCAGACGGGCCAGACCTTCATTATTGCAGGTCGCCACGTCCACGGTATTGTTGGCTACAGAGAGCGCATTGGCCTCGTGGTTGGCCGATACGGTACGGGCGAAGATCTTCTGGGGATCCTTGCCGTTTTTGGCAAAGACATAATAGCCGGGCACCAGGAATCCGGAGGTGGAGTTGGGGTCGCCATTGCTGAAGCTCAGCTTGGAGGCCTGGGCAAACATGTCGTCGAGGTTCTGGAGCGGGCTCTTCTTGTTGACGATCAGGCAGGAGTAGTAGCCCTTGCTGCCGTCGGGAGCGGTGGTCTGGGCAAAGACCTCGCCATTGGCGCGGTCCACCATCACCATGGCACCCTTGTTGCCGATCCAGCTCAGGTCGACTTTCTTGAAGCGCATGCCTTCGATGACACCGGCATAGTCACTGGCAAAGAAGGCTTTGACTTCCATGCCGAGAGCCTTGCTCATATCCTTGAGGAAAGGATCCCAAAGCACCTTGAGATTCTGGCTGGCCTCGGTGGAGATGATGCCGAAATTGAGGGTCTGCTGCGCCTGGGCGGTCAGCGCGCTGCCCAGCAGCATGGCAGAGACCAGCAGGCCGGAAAGAAGACGGGAAAACATGTATTTTCTCCTTGGATAAAGTGGTGAGGCAAAGGGTTCGGGATGGGACCTAGGCAGCGCGGGACGTCTCGCGGACAGGGCTACCGGGCAGCGTCACCGCTTCCTGGGCGGCGCTGGTCTTGGCGGCAAAAAGCTCGTCGCTTTCAGCGCCGTACAGTTCCGCCAGGAACTGGGGCGTCAGACGTTCCGTGGGGCCGTCGTAGACAATCTCGCCTTTTTTCAGGGCCACGGTACGGGGGCAGAAGCGCATGGCGTAATCCACCTGGTGCAGGGTCACCACAACGGTGAGGCCATCCTTCTGGTTGAGGTCGCGCAGGGTCTGCATGACATTGCGGGCCGATTCGGGGTCCAGCGAGGCGATGGGCTCGTCAGCCAGCAGCACGCGGGCACGCTGCACCAGAGCACGGGCGATGGCGGCACGCTGCTGCTGCCCGCCGGAAAGGGTACCGGTGCGCTGCCAGGCCTTTTCCCCGATCCCCACGCGGGCCAGGGCCCGAAGGGCAAGCTCCCTGTCATCCGTGTGGAAAGCACCGGTCAGGCTGCGCCACAGACTGGTGCGGGCCAGAGCCCCCAGCATGACGTTGCGGGCCACGCTCATGCGCTCCACCAGGTTGAACTGCTGGAAGATCATGCCGATACCGGCGCGGATGCGGCGGATGTCCCGGCTGATACAGCCGTTTTTCTGCACGATCTCGTTATCGACCCGCACCAGGCTCTCGCCCTTGTCTGCGGCGGTCAGACCGCAGATGTGACGCATGAGCGTGGATTTGCCGGAACCGGAAGAGCCGATGAGGGCCACCATCTCTCCCGGGGCCACATGCAGGTTGATGTGAGAAAGGCCTTTGCTGCTGCCGAACGTTTTATTGAGATTGCTGATGTGGATCATGCGAATGCTCCCGTTGAAGTTGACTGGCTCACAATGGGCAAAACGCATGGCGAAACGGTGACGCGTCCGTGATGAAAGGCCGACGTTTCCGTCACCGTTTGCAAGAGGGAATGTGACGATTCGGCAGCATCCCCTGCCCTCTCCAACGACAAAAAGCATCCTTCCACGGAGGAAAGGATGCCTTTTGTTTTCAGGTAGATGAAAGCGGCTACCGGCTCACCAGCGGCTGGGATCGCGGCATTCCTGCCGCCCGAAGGTGCAGACGCCGCACATGTCGGAACTGTCTACAAAACGGCCGTCCACAGTATAAAAATCGACCACGGGCCCATGCCCGCAAATGATGCACTGGCGTTCATAATCCGGACAGGCACGGCACAGGGGCGGGATATCCGGACTGCCAGCCATCATCTTCTCCACAGAAACACGCGTAAATTCCGGCTGGAACAGGTTGCTTCCAAACATATCAGAAGAAGGTACGTCGCAAAGGACGGTTCATGTTCTGGGGGACGAACTGACAGCGGGAAAGACCAAAGCATTCGGAACGCTCGCCACAGGGAAGACGCGATGCCGTCAGGTGCATGCGCGGGCAGGTAGCCAGCATCCCCTGGTCAAGCATGTCCTGCCAGCGGGATTCCACAAGCTGTACAGGTACGCGTACCGGCTCCACGGCTCTGGAAGAACGCACCTCCACGTTCGTCTGTACCCGGGATTCTGCCGTCCGGGTGGTTCGGGAGCTTCTGACAGACGATTTTTCCCGATTCATGCGCCGTTCCTTCTGGCACTGGGGGCAGATATGCCCACGCGGTCCGGGGGCAATGAACGAACGACCACAACGGCTGCAACTGACTGGACAAAATGAGGGAATCATGCGCCACCTCCCTGAAAGGGGCTGGGTGCCGGACAGGATCGAGCAAGGAGGGACAAAAGGCAGCATCTTGCCGCCGGTTTGCTTCCTGCCCGGATGTGCTTTCAGACTGTCCCGTCCATTCGTCAACGCTGTGAGCGCCCGGTGACAATTCCGCTCCACTTGCGGCGGCGCACAGCGGTATACAAAAGCCTTCGGGCTTTCCTTATGCGCCTCGCTCCATCCCGTTCCTCTCCCGAAATGGCCGCAGACCAGGCTCTTCTGCAACAGCCTGGAATCTGTATCCTCCCGTCGCGTCCTGTCCTGCACGCAGGTCCCCGGCCGGGCATAAAAAAAGAGCCGGAGAAGCTCTCCGGCTCTTTTCCATGCCTGGGCTCTGCTGCAGGGATCCTGTCAGCGCAGGGCGCGCTTCAGGGCATCCCTGTAAATGCGCAGGACCATCAGGCGGGCATACTTCTTGTTCTCCGCGGGGACCACATGCCAGGGGGCATCTTCCGTGCTGGTACGCAGGAACATCTCGTCCGCGGCGCGGGCGTACTCGGGCCACTTGTCACGGTTACGCCAGTCTTCATCGGTGATCTTGTAGCGCTTCCACGGGATGGCCTCACGCTCCCGGAAGCGTCGCAGCTGTTCCTCCGGCGAGATGTGCAGCCAGAATTTGAGCAATATGTTGCCGTTGTTGGTCAGCTGATGCTCAAAATGATTGATCTCGGCATAGGCGCGGGCCCAGTCTTCCTTGGGGGTCAGCTTTTCCACCCGTTCCACAAGGACACGGCCGTACCAGGAGCGGTCATAGATGGTGATGAAACCGGCACGGGGGATGTGCCGCCAGAAACGCCACAGGTAATGGTGCGCCAGCTCTTCATCCGAAGGGGCGCTGATGGGGATGACACGCGTGATGCGGGCATCTGTCCCGGCAGTGAGGCGCCGGATGGCTCCCCCCTTGCCGGCGGCATCCCAGCCTTCAAAGATGAGTGTGGACGAGATGCCTTTTTTGTACGCCCGGAACGAAAGCTGATAGATCTCCTTCTGCAGGCGTTTCAGTTCCTTCTGGTAATGTTCGGGAGCCTGCACGCTGGAAAGGTCGATGGCATCCAGGGTGGAGACCAGGGACTCACGGGCGTCCTCTTCCACTTCGGGCACGGATTCCAGCACCTTGAGGCGGGCGGCACGGGCATCGTGGGCGGCGATGGTCCGCTCGATACCCGCGATGATGGCTTTCACCACGGACAGGTTGCGGAAATTGGGATCCGCGGCGTCGATGATGCTCCAGGGCGCATTGTCGCGGTCTGTCAGCATGATGGCCCGGGACGCGGCACTGACCATACCATCGTAATCCGCGGCGATCTTCTTGTCGGATGGCGAAAAATGCACCAGGGCCCGGTTCTCCTGACGCTCCTTGAGCGCGCGGGCATGGTCCTTTTTGTTGAGATGGAGCCAGAGCTTGATAATGGCCATCCCGGATTCCGCCAGCCCGGATTCCAGGGCCTGCCAGCGATGCATGCTGGCGGTGAATTCGTTTTCTCCCACATCTTTGCAGCAGCGCTGCCGCATGGCCTCACCATACCAGCCGTCATAAAAGACCGCCGTCTGTCCGGCAGCAGGGAGCTGCCGCCAGAAGCGCCAGGGCCAGGGACGGGCCTTCTCTTCGTCGGTCACCAGCCAGAAAACATGGTTTTGCACATGCTTGCTGTCCATCCATTCCGACAAAAGGTTGATGATGGCGCCGCGTCCGGAACCGACCAGGCCGGCCACCGTAATCAGGACGGGGATCTTGCGCTCGATGCACTGCAACTGAGCATTGAAAAGACGCATGCGCAGCTGGGGGGCTTTTTCTTCAAATTCTTTGTTACTGCATGCTCTGCCAAGGGCTGCCGATTCAAACATAGTATCCAACCTTGCTCAAAATGTTCGCACGGGAAGCGGATACGCAGCTCCGGAACATTCCCGGCACTCCAGGACGGTCAACGCACATTCTGCTCCCGGAGTTTTGGAACAGCATAGCTTTTTTCTTCGGCTTCGTCAGCCAGCGCTGGCCGGAATATCCTGCGAATCCTGCCCTTCTCCCTAACCGGATACCGGGATGCACGGTACTTTCCGCAGCAGGCGCCGTCTGTGCCGTCCGTTTGCAGCGCGCGGCAAACGGCATGGCCGCCCCATGTGCGGCTTTTCTTCCCATCCAGACGATGATCTGTGTTCCTGGTGTGTTACATGCATCTTTTCTATGACCTGCCAAATATCCAATTGCGTCTGGACATATTCCTGGGTCGTCAAAGGGCCGCCCTTTTGCCCCTGAGCTACGAGGATACCAAGCTGTATGACGCATCTTTCCAGAATGTCCAGGAGCATCTGATTTTGCTTCACGTTGTCCCCCATCGCAATCATGAGATCACCTCTGCACGTTTCTTGAAAACAATCTGTCCGAGAATCGTTCCAAAGGACGGAGAAGTCATTTCATAATTCTGGAGAAAATTTAAGGTTTCGGTTAGTCTCAAAAAATGAGCAAAGCCGAAATGCTAACTGATGATCAATGGTCTGTCCTGGAACCTCTTTTTCAGAAAGAGCGCACAGGCGCAGGACGTCCACAAATTCATTCTGACAGAGAAGTTTTAAATGGCGTCCTCTGGGTCTTGCGTACAGGCGCGGCATGGGCGGACTTACCGGACAGGTTTCCATCTTCCGCAACTTGCTATCGGAGATTCAGCAAATGGGTAAAAGATGGAAGGCTTCGAAAAATTCTGGAGTCTCTGGCCCGGCATCTTGAAGATAATGGCCTGATAAATCTGGAAGAATGCTTCATTGACGGCACATTCGTTGTCGCAAAAAAAGGGGCCCAAAAGTGGGAAAGACCAAGCGGGGCAAAGGTACGAAGCTCATGGTTATTGCTGACGCTTCTGGTTTACCTATCGCCGTGTACACGGATTCTGCTAACCCTCATGAAGTCAGACTTGTCCAGGCTACAATCAATGAAATTGTCACGTTGGGACGACCCCGAAGAATTATTGGGGATCGTGCCTATGACAGCGATCCGCTTGATGAAGCCCTTGCTTCTCAGGGAATTGAACTCATCGCGCCGCACCGCAAGAATCGTAAAAAGCCGGCGACGCAAGACGGACGGCTCTTGCGCCGTTACAAAAGAAGATGGAAAATTGAACGCCTTTTTGCGTGGCTTAACAAATTTAAAAAGGCAATAACTCGTTGGGAAAGGTGCGTTGAACGTTTTACGGCTCTTGTCCACCTTGCTTTTTCTATGATTTTGTTGAGAAGAGTTATAAAAATTGCCCATTAATTATGAAATGAGTTCGAATCATCTTTCGGGATCTGCAAAACCAATCAAATAACTTCCAGGCTAGATTTGTCGCAGGGATATACGATATAATACCAGATGGTTTTCTATGGAATACTGGCAGATGCTACTCTCGATGGGCGAAGGGGCTTGCATGACACAAACAGGGACAAACCGGGACAGCAAGGGACTGTAACCCCGCGAAAAGAAAAGGCCCACGGTGTCTTTTGATACACCGTGGGCCTCTGGGACATGCGCTGATGGTGGAGGCGGGGGGAGTCGAACCCCCGTCCGAGAACATTCCACGCAAAGCGTCTACAGGTTTAGGTCAGGAACAAATTTCACCACCCTGCTCGCCCCTGACCGGGCACAGAGCAGCAATCCCGCCGGTACAGATCTCGTGGAAACTCCCGGCAGGCGCCAAGCTCCACCAGCCTGATGCGATGTCGCCAGCCGGACGTATCAGGCGTCGGCCCGTCTGACGTGACCATCAAATGTGGTCAGGTGCCTCGCTGTTTTTAGGCAGCGTAAGCGTAGTCGTAATCGTTGTTGGCAATTACTTTTGTGCCGCTTTTTACGAGGCCAGCGGCGCCTCGACCTGCAACTTTGGTTTCCACATCCCCGTCGAAACCAATGCGCCCCCAATTGGTAATTACTACTATAGATAATACTGCCTGCTTTGACAAGCTGTTTTTTTTATGGCCCGTGTACGACAGGTGAAGAGGTTGCACAAAAAAACTCCAGACGCTACAACCGCCCTTCTGGAATATGTTTCAACCCGTACGGAGGATGCATGGCTTCTGCCACTCGAGATCATTTTTCTTCACGGCTGGGTGTCCTGGCGGCAACGCTGGGCTCTGCCGTCGGGCTCGGTAATATCTGGAAGTTTCCCTCACTGGTTGGCCAGAACGGCGGTGCATCGTTCCTTGTGGTCTATCTGCTGGCATCGCTCTGCATCGGGCTGCCGCTGATGATATCGGACCTCAGCCTCGGCCGGGCCGGACGCAGCAACGTCATCAGCATTTTCCAGAAGCTGGCCCCCCGCACCGGCTGGTGGCTGATAGGCCTTTCAGCCATCATCAGCTGCCTGCTGATCCTGGGCTTCTATTCCGACGTGGCAGGCTGGGTCTTTGCCTATATCTTCAAATCCGCCACGGGCGCCGTCTCGTCCACGGATCCGGCCGTGGCCCAGGCCAGTTTTTCCTCTTTGCTGAATGATGGGCCCGTGTCCCTGTTCTGGCAATGGCTCGTCCTGCTGCTGACGGGGGGCATCATCATGCGCGGCGCCTCGGCCGGTATCGAAAAAGTGACGCGTATCCTGATGCCTGTCCTTTTCCTGCTGCTGGTGGGGGTCTGCATCCGCAGTCTGACCCTGCCGGGGGCCTCCGAAGGCTTGCGCTTTCTGTTCATGCCCCAGTGGGAACGGGTTGACGCTTCCGTCATCATGATGGCCATGGGGCTGGCCTTTTTTAAAATGTCCCTCGGCATGGGCTGCATGCTGACTTACGGCAGCTACTTCAAGGAAGACGTCAATATCCCGCTCATGGCCACCCGCGTCATGATCTGCGACCTGCTGGTCTCCCTGCTGGCCGGCATCGCCATCTTCCCCGCTGTGTTCAGCTTCGGCTTCCAGCCCGCGGAAGGGCCTGCCCTGCTCTTCCTGACCATACCCGCCGTCTTCGCTTCCATGCCGGGCGGGACCTTTTTTGCAACGCTCTTTTTCATCCTGTCTGCCATCGCCTCCACCGGAGCCATCCTTTCCTTGCTGGAAGTCCCGGTGGCCTGGCTCTCCGAACGCTTTTCCCTGCCGCGGACCAAGGCGGTGCCCATCCTGCTGGCCGGGCTCGTCCTGCTGGGCCTTCCGGCGACCCTTTCCACCGGTCCTGCATTGCAGGATGTGAAGCTGTTCGGCCTGACGTTCTTCGACCTGTACGATGCGTTATCGTCCACCATTTTGATGCCGCTGAGCGGCATCGTGACGAGCCTGTTCGTGGGCTATTTCTGGAAAAAAGAGCATATGCTCGCGGCTCTGGGGGGCGGTATGCCGGCCAGACTGGTACGTATCCTGTGCCGCACGGTGACGCCTGTGCTCATCACCCTGGTGCTGCTGCATGGTTTGGGCATCATCTAGGGCCAAGGACAGAACAACCGGTAACCGCATAGAACAGTTGGAGCGAGCCTCCCCCTCCTGAGTATGGTCTTCTCCGGTGCCCCGTGCCGACAACAGACCAGGATAAACCGCCTCTGCCCCGCCATCGAAAATAAAGAAAGCCCGGCGTTTACGTCGGGCTTTCGTGTTCTCTCACCAAGTTTTTTTCTGTCTTGCCGGTGTCGATACGATCCGGCCCGGCAAGCCGAAGTTTATTAAAGTATCACTTTAAAAATGGATGGATCATATTTTCCGGGAGCAGCAGTTCATCCAGTTCTTCCCGGGTAAGCAGCTGCTTTTCAAGAACAAGATCCATGACGGAACGCCCGCTTTCCAGGGCTTCCTTGGCGATGCTCGCTGAGGTTTCATACCCAAGGCGGGTATTCAGCGCCGTAACGATCCCGATGCTGTTCTCCACCAGCTGCCGGCAGCGGTCAGCATTGGCCGTGATCCCTGCAACACAGCGTTCCTGCAGGGTACTGAAGGCCCGGGCCAGCCTGCGGATCCCCGTAAAAAGCGTGAAAGCGATGATGGGTTCCATCACGTTCAGCTCCAGCTGCCCGGCCTCGGCGGCCAGGGTGATGGTCACGTCCTTGCCGATGATGTCGAAAGCGACCTGATTGACAACCTCGGGGATCACGGGGTTGACCTTGCCCGGCATGATGGATGATCCCGGCTGCATCCGCGGCAGATTTATCTCATGGAAGCCCGTACGCGGTCCGGAAGACAGCAAACGCAAGTCATTGCAAATCTTTGATATTTTTACAGCTGTCCTCTTCAGGACGCCGGATGTCTGCACATAGGCGCCGGTATCCCACGTCGCTTCCACCAGATTGGTGGAGAGCCGAACGGGGATGTCACTGATCTCGGCCAGGCGCGCGACCACGAGCTGCGCATAGCCCTGGGGAGAATTGATGCCTGTCCCGATGGCCGTGGCCCCCAGATTGACTTCCAGCAACAACTTCTGCGCCTCATGGATGCGCTGGATATCTTCCCCTATGGTCGTGGCATAGCTGCCGAATTCCTGCCCCAGGGTCATGGGCACAGCATCCTGGAGCTGTGTGCGTCCCATCTTGA
The DNA here is from genome assembly GCF_951793255.1 of Desulfovibrio piger. NCBI lineage: Bacteria > Pseudomonadati > Thermodesulfobacteriota > Desulfovibrionia > Desulfovibrionales > Desulfovibrionaceae > Desulfovibrio > Desulfovibrio piger. Next base: position 2,396,002 of record NZ_OX636706.1, on the reverse strand, counting down.
CGATATGGGAGAACTCCACGCTCTTGGCCGCAAAGCCCTTCTGCAGAGGGATCATATGCTCCACAAGGTAATCCAGCAGCCGGAAAAGGGCCAGCCGCAAGGCCGTGGGATAGACGTCGTTGGTCGACTGCGAGCAATTGACGTGGTTGTTGGGGTGGCAATAGGTATAGGCCCCCTTGGGATGCCCCATGATCTCCAGCGCCAGATTGGCGATGACCTCGTTGGCATTCATGTTCGTGGACGTCCCCGCCCCGCCCTGGATGCAGTCCACAGGGAACTGGTCGAGCATGTTCCCGGCCAGGATACGGTCACAGGCGGCACAAATGGCGATGCCGATATCCCGGGGCAGTACCTGCAGTTCCATATTGGCCAGGGCACAGGCTTTTTTGACGCAGGCCAGGGCCCAGATCATTTCCGGAAACTGGGAAAGCGGCGTTCCGGAGATATGGAAATTGTTCATGGCCCGCAAGGTCTGCACGCCATAGTAAACCGAATCATCTATGGTCAATTCACCCAGAAAATCATGCTCCAGCCGACTCATGGGACCTCCTGTGGCTATGCCGAAAAAGACAACGCCTGAACAGCGCGGATAACGGAACCCTGTTGCCAAGCGTACCGGGATGCCGGAGCAAAGTCCACTACTCCCCTGCCCGCAGCTCTTGCCAGCGGCGGCAACGCGCTGTAGGTTCGCCAGAGAAGATTCCCTCGAAGATACAGGAGATAGCAGCATGATATTCTTTTGCAGAAAGACTTCCACGGCCGACGGCAGGACGCGCTGGTCCGTGTGTGTACCGACCCTGATGGGCTTCACCACCATCGCCTGGTTCTACTCGGAAGATCTGGCGGACAACTTCATCCGTCATCTGGAAAGCAATGAAGAGGATCGCCGCCTGGCCAGCCTTGATGCCTGGCGCGAATTCCAGTTCCGCCTGGACTTCATCTGGAGTGAAAAGCTCCAGCAGGACCGGGGTTTGCTGGAAAACCACTGGCAGGATATCCAGAAAGTTCTGGAAGCATACAATCGGCGCATCCATGAGCTGCTGCGCGATACGGCCAGTTATCACAGCGACGCCTTCACGGCCATCTGGAACGAAAGCTTCCAGGAGCTGGGGGCCATCCCCGGCCTGGAAAAGCTGGCCCAGACCCTGCATCAGCAAAGCCGTGTCCTCCACAGCCTCAAGGCGGAGATCGCGGCCCGTGTCCAGCAGGTCATGCCGGCAACGTCCCAGCGCCTGAACTGATCCCTCCTTTTACGCAAAAGGGCACACCTTAGGTGTGCCCTTTTTTTATTTATCGGCGAAAAATACATCGCGCAAAATTGAGATTTAAGGCGTTAAAAAAATTTTTTTGACCTGTGATTCATAAAAACAACTTTTTCGCTCTCAGGGGAAATATGCGCCATTTTCTGTTTCTTGGCGTTATCGGCCTTTTCCACGTCCCCATTTTGCCGCAGACAGGTCACTGGAATGCTCCAAAAGGTGCTATGACCGAAAAAGGCCACCCGCAAGGGTGGCCTTTGGTTAACCCGGGCTAAAAAATGCTATCCGGCATGCGCGGCCAGCTGGACCTTGGCCTGACGGGCCTCTTCCTCCAGCTGTCCCTTGCGGGCTTCGGAGATCTTCAGGGCCGCGGCAAGCGCATCAAGGTAGCTGCGTTCCATAAAGTGGTCGATATCCACGATCATGCACGACAGACGGTACAGGTCTTCCCCCTGCTCTGCGGACCGGATCTCCGCGGCCAGAGCCGCAGGATCGATGGGGGCATTCAGCAGCTGCCCCAAGAGGGCATTGGTGTCCTGACCGGGAGCCATCTGTGCGACGACCTTGCTGATACGATCCTGTTCCGTCGCGTCGATATGTCCATCCGCCCGCGCGGCGAACACCATCGCGCGCAGCAGGAGCCTGGCTGTGGGATCCAGCCCGGCAGATGCTACAGCCGCCACCGGCTGCTGGACAGGAGCCGGTTCTGCAGGCTGGCTCTCTTTCTGGGACTGCGACCATTTCTGGTAAAAATTCCAGGCCACTGCGCCCGCACCGACCAGAGCGGCATTCTGCAACGCGCCTTTGGACATGAAGGAGCCCAGCAGCGCCCCCAGGGCGCCGGCCCCCACCAGGCCGCCAACGCCGCCGGGAGCAGCCTTGGTCAGACCGGATGCCTGTTCTTTGGCCGTATCCATAAGAGAGCCAAGCGTTTCACCAATGTTCTTTTTATTGAAGATGTCGAAAAGGGACATATGAACCTCTCATGTTGTTGTCTGGCACAGGGGGATTTTCCATATATTCCCCTGTGCGTGAACAGCGTGTGTCAGAGTACAGATAGGATCATGCCGCTATAAGTCAAGAGGGTAGCCTTCGGGCTGCTTGCCGGTGGCCCTTGCTTTTTCCCTCACAGCCAATCTTCATTGCAAAAAACATGCTTCCACTATGTCTTGGGCAGCGGAGCCACGATCGCACGACCATGCCTCACCATGCCCCGCTTCTGCTTTCATACTTTTCAGGGGTACATCCAATCGTCACACAACGGACATGCTCGCGTTCCCGTTTTTGCCTAGTGTGATTTCTGCAAAGGCAAGGCTTTCTTTTCACTTCAAGGAGAAAGATCATGACCAAAAGAAAACAGCCCCCCATCGAATGCCGCTTGCGCCCCAATTATACGAAAAAATGCATCGCCTGTGGGCACGGTCCTGTGGTCGATGTCTATACGAGAGACGGCCATTTCGTGAACAGCACATCCATGTGCGGTGCATGCAGCTTCGGCAAGGAAAAATACGCCGATCCTGAAAACTGGTAGCTGATTCTGCCGGAATTCCCAAATTCCTTCCTTCCCCTCAGAATGAAAGATGCCATGGCATATGCTGCCATGGCATCTTTCGTTTGTTCCTAAAAAAGAAAATTCAATAATTATAGCATATTACTATGCGACGGATGAGCTGTGGAAAGTGCCTCAGGCCAGCATCTCCAGGAAGGCTTCCAGCCGGACCTTGAGCTGCTCCGTATCCGTACCTGAATAATCCGTCACCACCTGCAGGAAAGGCAAGCCCAGCTCTTCGCGCACGAATTTTTTGACGCTCCAGGACTCGACACCATACGGCTGGCAGCCCTGCCATGTCAGATCGACCACGGCATCCACGGCAAAATCCCGGGCCAGATCCTTCAGGATGCTGTAGCGGTGGGGGTTGGGAGACATGACGGCGCAGTGCATGTCCAGATAGCGGCGGGCCAGGATGTCCAGGGCATCCCCCTCTTCTTCCATGTTCAGCAGGACTTTCTTGTAACAGGTGCAGTTGTCGATACAGACCACGCTGGCACCGCATTCTTCCAGCAATTGCACGACCTTGTGCGACCCCATACCCGTGGGGACGCCTGTCAGCAGGATACGGGGAGCATCTGGAGCCACAGCCGCCGGGGCGTCCTGCAATTCCGCGTGGATGGCCTCCAGCAAGCGGATGGCCTGCTCATAGTCCGGCATGAACGAGGCCCGGAAACAGATGTCCAGCAGATCGAGACCCCGCAGGGGCGACGGACGCCGGCGGGCCAGATCCAGCACCTTTTTCAGGGCCTGACGCAAGCGGGACGTCAGATCCATGGCAGCCCGCAGCTTCTCTTCCGTTATCCGGACGCCAAAGTCCTCTTCCAGACGGGCCACCAGCAAGGCGTACTGCTCCCGCCAGTAGGCATGGGCGCGTTCATCCTGGATCTGCGGAAGCTGCAGGACCATCACGGGCTTATAGGCAGCCAGGAGTTCATACATCTTTTTCTTGCCGTCACAGGTGGCATCCGCCACCACGATGTCAGAAGCCGCCAAATAGGGGCAGCTGTCCTGCAGGGCAAAGCCAAAGCTGCTCTTGATCAGGGGACACAGACAGCGCGGCAGCACCTCTTCCGCCACAGGGATGGAGTCCTGCTTCGTACCGCACAACGAGACCGGTACGGCACCCGCCGCAAGGGCGATCTCCAGCGGGGAATAGATGCAGAACTGCCCCACCACCTTGCGACCTTTTTCCCTGGCTTCCTGCAGGGCCAGCACGTTACGGCTGGTCACATCCCGAAAATGTTCAAGACTTGCATATGTCATCTTTACTCTCCCATGCGCTCCGGACCGTGCCGGTGGCGTCGTTGCGTTATCAGCGGGCCGCCACAAGGGCCGCGCCCAAAGCTCCCACGGTCTGGGGATCGTCAGGGACATTGACCGGTACTCCCAGCTCCGCCGCAAGCAATCCGCTGAATGCCGGACTGGTAGCCAGCCCACCGGTAAAGGTGCATCCTCCCTTCAGCGGGATACGTGCTGCCAGCCCCCGCATACGGCGTGCGATGGACAGGTATACCCCCGCAGCGATGTCGGCCGGGGCCGTCCCCTGCGCCAGCAGCCCGATGATCTCTGTCTCCGCAAATACAGCGCACATGCTGGAGATGGATACGGGTTTGCCGGTGGCGGCGGCCTGCCCCAGCTCCGGCAGCTCCATGCCCAGGATACCGGACAAGACCTGCAAAAAACGTCCTGTCCCGGCCGCGCATTTGTCATTCATGACAAAATCCTGCACAGCACCGTCTTCCACCGCGATGACCTTGCTGTCCTGTCCGCCTATGTCCAGCACCACGCCTGTGGCAGGAAACAGCCAGGAGGCACCGCGCGCATGGCAGGAGATCTCGGTCACGACCTTGTCGGCAAAGGGCAAGGCCACGCGGCCATAGCCCGTGCCGACCACACGCCGCAGGCCCGCCGGCTCCACTCCCGCGGCACGGCAGGCGGCCTGCAGTACCTGTTCCCCGGCTTCACGGCTGTTCCAGCCGGTGGGCAGAACGGCCCGCCCAAGAACGATCTTTTTTTCCTCGTCCAGCACTACGGCCTTGGCGGCCACAGAACCCACATCCACTCCAGCTACCGGCATGGACAGCCTCCCGCATCATTTGTCCGCTCATCGCGCCCGGTCCCGGCACTTGTATCCAGCATTTCCAGGATGGAAGCCGTCAGGCGCGCATACTCAGGATCCCCACGGTGGCGGGGCCGGGGGATGTCCACCGGCACGACAGCGCGGACCGTTCCCGGGCGCGCCGACATGACCACGACCCTGTCAGCCAGATACACGGCCTCGTCCACCCCGTGGGTCACGAAAAGGATGGTGGTCTTGTGATGCTGCCAGATGCGCAGCAGCTCCCGTTGCAGCAGGATACGGGTATGCGCATCCAGCGCCCCGAACGGTTCATCCATCAGCAGCACGTCAGGCCTGTTGGCCAGGGCCCGCGCTATGGCCACGCGCTGCCGCATGCCGCCGGAAAGTTCATGGGGCATGGCGCGGGAAAAAGCGGCCAGATCCACCAGCTCCAGATATTCGCGCGCCACCTTGCGACGCTCTTCGCGGCCTTTCCCGGCAAATTCAAGGCCCAGAGCCACATTGTCTTCCACCGTGCGCCAGGGCAACAGGGAATATTCCTGGAACACCATGCCCACTTCACGGCGCGGTGTCTTCACCGGCTGGCCCCGGTACAGGATCTCGCCTTCACTGACAGGTTCAAGCCCGGCCGCCATGCGCAAAAACGTAGATTTGCCGCAACCGCTGGGCCCCACGATGCAGATGAATTCATTCTCCCGCACATCCAGATCCAGTCCTTTCAGGGCCAGCACTTCACCTTCACGCAGGCGAAAGCGCTTGCGCACCTTTCGGGCAGAAAGCACACTCTCCGTCATACGCGCCTACCGGGAAAACTGTTTCCACGCATACTTGCGTCGCTCTATCCACTGAAAAGCCATATCCAGCAAGGCTCCCACCACACTGATGCTGATCATGCCGGCAATGACCACGTCCGTACGTCCCACGGTATAGGTATGTGTGATCAGATAGCCCACCCCGGAAAGGCTGCCGGGCAGCATCTCCGCGGAGACCAAACACATCCACGCCACCCCGAGACCTATGCGCAGGCCATTGACGATGGACGGAGCCGCGGCGGGCAGCAGGATCTTGGTGAAGATGTCCCGCTCGGACGCCCCCAGAACCCGGGCCGAATCCACCAGCGTGCGGTTGACCGTCTGCACACCATGCACGGCGCTGGTCAGGATAGGGAACAGCGCGCCGATGAAGATGATGAACAGCATGGATATCTTCAAGTTATTAAGATAATAATATAATTCGCTTCGCGGCAGGCCCATGGCCGTTGCCAGGCTGCTGACGCCGAACCAGGCCAGCACCAGCGGTACCCAGGCCAGAGGCGGGATGGGGCGGAACATGCCCAGAAAAAGATTGAGCAGACGATGCAGACCGGCATAATAGCCCATGGCCACCCCCAAAGGCACTCCCAGCAGCACGGCTGCCGCATACCCGCAGAGGACGCGTACCAGACTGATGCCGATATTGCCTGCCAGCGTGCCCATGGCGATGACATTGTCCAGCGGGTGCGCCAGCAGGGCCCCGATCTCCTCCAGCGGAGGAAGGATCAGGCTGTTGCCCACCAGCGTCGCCATGGATTCCCATACAATAAAGAAGAGCACAGGCACCAGAAGAGGTGCCGCCCAAAAGATGATTCGTCCCGGCATAGTCGACCTGCAAACAATGAGTGGCCTGCGGCAGAGGCTCATCCCCTGCCGCAGGAAAAGGAACGCGGTTACAGAGATCCGGCTATTTTCCGGTATCAAGGAACGAATCGTTGATCAGCAGGGGGCGGGCCTGCTCCATGGTCTTGTGGCGCAGGCTGCCGCTGAACTTGTTCATGCTGTCCAGGATACGCAGATAGGTATCCGCGCCGCGCAGCCAGCTGTCATTGAAGCTTCCCAGGAACACAAGGCTGGACTTGCGCCCGGCCTCGGGCGGCAGACCGATCCACTGGGCGGCGATCTCACCGGCCTGCTGGGGATGGGCATTGCACCAGGCCCCCACGCGGGAGATCAGGGCCACGAAAGCCCGGACCACTTCAGGATGCTTGGCGATCATTTCTTCAGAGGCCACGCCCACACAGCAGGGGAAGTTGGCCCACTGCCCGGCGGGAGGCAGTTCGCCCAGATTGACCAGTACCTTGCCGATGCCACGCGTCTGGGCCACTTCGGGGAAGGGCGAAGGACCGACAACAGCTTCCACCTGTCCGGCGGTCAGGGAGGCCAGCAGGTTACTGGTCTCTTTCAGGTCCACCAGCAGAACATCCGCCTTGCTGTCCGAAGGATCAAGCGTCACCTTGAGCCCGGCTTTGACCAGCGCGCCTTCCAGCACGATCTTGGGGGCACTGGTAGGCGAATGGAAGCCGATCTTGACGGGCGCCTTGCTGTCCTTCACCCGCTGCAGCAGGCTTTCCCAGCTGGTCAGAGAAGAATCCTTGGGCACCACCAGCGCCATGCCTTCCGTCTGCAGCGGGCAGACGATCTTCATGGGCGTCCCCTTGTCGATGCCGGCCATGATGGCCGTGATGGAGGCGATGCCCATATCCAGATGCTTCTGGGCAAAAAGCGTGGCGGTCTCGGAACCGCTCTTGGCCACGACCAGATCGAGGATGGCAATGGGCTTGCCGTCCTTGATGAGCTCGTAGCTTTCGCGTTCCACAAGAGGTTTCAGATAGACGCCCAGATCGCGGAAGGCCTCACCGCGTGAAGCTGCGACCTGGAATGGGGAATGGTGGGTGGTGAAGATGAAACCAGTCTTGAAGGCCGGCAGTTCAGCGGCAACAGACATGGAACACAGACCCAGCACAGCGATGCCGGCCAAAGCCAGCCTGCGAAGGGTGGACGGAACGAACATGGGCAACCCCCTTTTTGTGATGATGCGACCACCATGGTCGCAAAACGGCAGGCCATCCTGCCGTTGGGCACAAAAAAACCGCGCGAGACTGCGCGGAAGTGATGGGGTGTTGCGAGCTTGCCCGGAGAAAGGCGACGGAAAACAGGCGTCAGCAAACCGTCTGCGGCGACAAGGACATACAGCCCCACCACAGACAGCGTCAGGTCAGACCAGACAGAAGCATGCGCCAACTATCCATATTCTCTCCAGAAATACTACACCAGATATATTTTGAGCATACGAAGGAAGGAATACAAAGTAAAGTACCCTCCCCTGTTCTCTTGAAAGTTTTTCCAAAACAACCAGCGATGAGACCTTTCCCTATCGCCGGGTGGGTCACGACAGTCCTGAAATCAGAACCACCCGCAAAGCGGGTGGTTTGCTCTGGCCCTGTAAGGGCCTGTTACCGGCTGCGCCTAAAGACGCTGGCTTTCACGCTGTTCAAGCCCAGTGCCCTTGCCGCCTTGGCTACCCCTTAAAGGGGTCTTGATATTCGCGTGATGTCAGCTTGTCTCTCATAATGTCGTGACGTTCCTGATCCTGGATATATTTTTTGATCGTTGCCTCATTAAGCCCCACCGTACTGACATAATATCCTTCGGCCCAAAATTTTCTGTTGCCAAACTTATATTTAAGGTTTGCGTGCTTATCGAATATCATCAACGAACTTTTCCCTTTCAGGTAGCCCATGAAATTTGCCACACTGATTTTAGGAGGAATGGACACCAGCATGTGGACATGATCCGGCATCAGATGCCCTTCCAGAATCTCAACCCCTTTATATTTGCAGAGGCATTGCAGAATTTCTTTTATACTTTCACGGAGCTGTGCGAAGATTATTTTTCTTCTATATTTTGGAGTAAAGACGATATGATACTTGCACAACCATTTCGTATGCGCTAGGCTATGAGCCTTGGTTCCCATAACAAAAACACCTTTCCGTTAATGTTGCGATGGGCTTGAACAACTTCATCGTAGCGGAAAGATGTTTTTGTGTGTATAACGTATTGTCTCCACCCGCATAGCGGGTGGTTTTTTGTTTCGCGCCTGTCAGGCGCTCAACAGGCTAAAGCCCATAAGAAAAAAGGGGGCGCTTTGGGCGCCCCCTTTATCGTCAACATATCCGCGAACTGGCTCAGAACCGACTCGCGAACCGGTACAGGTTAGAACTTGATCTTGCGGTATTCTTCCAGGGCAGCAGCCTGCTCTTCGAAGGAAGCGAAGCCAGCCTGATGCAGGGCGTCTTCCACCGTGCTGCTCCAATCCCAGGTCGCGTAGATGACGGGCTTGTGGAACATGGAGCGGAAGCTTTCCAGCTCGGTGCGGTAGAAGGATTCCTTGGGGGTATCCAGATGCTCACGCAGCTGTTCGTGACGACGCTGCAGCTCGCCTTCGTACCATTCCTGGATATCCTGGGGCAGCGTGTACTTCTTCAGGATGTGGCCGTAACCGGCCTCTTCCATCAGCTTGGCAAGACGCTGATGATGCTGCTTGCCCAGCCATTCGCCCAGCTTGGATGTGGGGATGTTCTCGGCTTCCACAGCGGCGATGTCGAACACGGTCTGGAAGTAGGTATCCGGCACCACCGAAGCGGAGACGATACCGGCGATGGCCACCAGGCCGCGCAGGATCACGCTGTTGGAGATACCCTGACCGCAGAAGCCCACCTTCTTGCCGTACTTCTGGCCGGTGAAGATGCTGACCAGGATGGCCCAGACCACGGCGGGATCTTCTTCGTCGTAGATATGGCCCAGACGCGCGTTGTCGCGGTCCGTGGCCAGCACCATCTGGGTCATGTCGTTGGAACCGATGGAGAATCCGTCGAATTCCTGGATGAACTGCTTGGCCAGGATGGCGTTGGAGGGGATTTCCGACATCTGGATGATGCGCAGGCCGTCCTGACCGCTGGTCAGCTTGTGCACCTGGCTCAGGTAGGTCCGCATGGAGCGGGCTTCTTCCAGGGTACGCACGAAGGGCAGCATCATCTGCAGGTTGGAACCGCCGTACACGCCGCGGGCCAGCTTGAAGGCTTCGATTTCCCAGTCGTGGATATTGCGGGACACACCGCGGTAACCCAGCATGGGGTTGTCTTCGTGATGTTCGAAGAGGTTGCCACCCAGCAGGTTGCGGTATTCGTTGCTCTTGAAGTCCGTGGTACGGTACACGATAGTCTTGCCGTAGAAGGCCATGGCAAACAGGGCCAGGTTCTGGGCCAGCGTCTGCACATAGTGTTCCTTACCGGTGCGGAAGCCGCGGGACTTGATGATGGCGCGGATCTTTTCGGGCAGAGCGCGCACGTCGTCCATTTCCTTCTTCAGGCCGCCACGCAGGCTCACTTCTTCACGCAGGCGGGCAATGTTGCCCAGCAGAGAAGTCACCACGGGCAGATCCTTGATGCGCTTCACATGCTCTTCCACCGAGGCTTCAATCTCGGCGATGCGCTTGGCCGATTCGGGATCGGAGGGCGAAAGCAGGGCCAGCTCGTCGTCGTAGCCCATGATGATACGCACATGATCGGCCAGATCCACGGAGGTCTTGAGGATCTCCAGGCGGCGGGAAGCCATTTCCATATGTTGGTCGATCTTGTGGTCGAGCTCACGCATCTTGCGGTGCTGCAGCAGCACTTCTTCGGCGCTGAGGCTGCGGTCGGCGTCCACCAGAGCGGAGACTTCGGCATTGAGGCCGGTCACTTCGCCCACGTATTCACGCAGGTTGAAGTTGAACACGATGAGGCCGGCAGCCATCTGCTCGCGCAGGACCTTGGAAAGGTTGTCTTCCAGTTCCTTGAGCTTGCCCTGCACCATGTCTTCCAGTTCGCCGTTGTTGAAGGCTTCCAGAGCCTGGGGATGGATGCTGATGTTGCCCAGCATGAACTCGGCACGCAGCAGACCCACTTCGAACTGCGGGAACTCGCGCAGACGGGAGAGGAACAGGGCCTGGCCCACGTCCGCCAGCACCAGGCCGACCTTGGTCTTGGTGGTGGGCAGTTTGGCCACGTCCATTTCGCCGCCCACTTCGCGCAGGGGCAGCAGACCGCGATACACCCGGCCGCGGGTACCGTCGACGGTCACTTCCACGCCATCCAGGGCGCGCAGCACATCCAGACGCTGGATGCCGATGACGGCGGCGATGCCCAGTTCACGCGAGGTGATGGCGGCGTGGCTGGTATCGCCACCCACGTCGGCCATGATGGCGGAGGCCACACGCATGCCGGGCACCATGTCGGGGTCGGTACGCTCGGCGGCCAGCACGTCGCCCTTGGCGACCTTGTTCAGTTCCAGGGCCGAACGCAGGAAGCGCACGGTACCGTGACCGGCACCGCGGGAGGCACCATTGCCTTCCACCAGCACTTCGGCATTGGCGGCAGCCTTGGCGTCCACTTCGCGACGGCGCATGAAGATCGTGGTGGGATGCAGCTCCAGCTCTTCGTTCCAGCGGGTCTCGGGGCGGGCCTGCACGAACCACAGTTTGTCGTTGGCGTCGATACAGAATTCCGTATCCATGATCATGCCGCCGTAAGCCTTGCTCACGGCACGCACGCCCTTGGCCACACGCTCGGCCTGGCTCAGCGACAGGGCCCAGCGCAGGGCTTCCAGTTCAGGCACGGCCACTTCACGGGTACCACCGCGTTCGTCATAGACGATCTTCATGTCCTTGCAGCCCATCTGGCGGATGACGACTTCACTGCCGTCATCGCGCTGGAAGACATAAAGCTTGTCGGGGGTCACCTTGCCGCCCACCACAGCTTCGCCCAGACCGTAGCTGGTATCGATGCTGACCAGGTCCTTGCGGGCCGTGCCGCGGCAACCGGTGGACGTATCGGCCGAGAAAGCCGTACCGGAGATCACGGGGTTGATCATCTGCATCATGCAGACGGAAAGCGAGGTGTTCTCGATGGCCCATTCCTGCTTGGCGTTGATGGCGATGGCTTCATCGCCGGTCTCTTCAGCGCGGGCAATGGCATCGAGGATGGCCTCGCGGCGGTAGGTCATGGAGCGCAGGTTGTACGCGGAAGCACAGTCCCAATGGTAGGCTTCCACGACCTTGGCCGGGCCCACCATGTTGAGGTAGGTGTCCTGCAGACCGGCAAAGGCTTTCTTGCGGGAGTCTTCACCGGCAGCCGAGGAACGCACGGCCACGGGAGTCATGTCGTCGCCGTTCTCGTTGCAGATGGAGAGGTAGGCACCGCGCACGGCCTCATCCACGTCCTGGGGAAGATCCACGGACAGGATGGCGGCCTGCACCATGACAGAACGTTTGCGCAGCTGGTCGATACCTTCGGGAGAGGTAGCAAAGCCTTCCACGATGGTATTGATGAAGGTGCGCAGTTTGGTGTGGGACTGGTCCCCTTCCGCAGCGGCAGCGTCATGGATCTGCTTGCCGAGCTGGCGGACGAACTTCTGCAGGAAGTCGGGGTCCTGGTTGATTTCGGGATCATTCCAGTCGATACGGCCGTACTCGCGGTCGACGACCGCGCGAACGATACGCCCGGTAACCTTGGTCTCATCCAGCACCCTGTGGAAGGCGAGCGAAGAGATGGCGCGGAAATAAGGCGCCTGGATACCTTCGATCTGGCTGATGAGGGCCGTGTTGTAGTTCTTGCCACCCACAAGCAGCTCGGCTTCTTCGCCGATCGCCACGATGTCGGCGCCGGTCAGCACCAACTTTTTGCGGATAGCTTCCGGGGATTCCTCTTTCTTAGTGGCAGCCGTTTTGGCCATGACTTCCTCCGTTATACCAGGAAAGAAAGCTTTTGATTGCAATCATCATACCCTAGCAGGCACATCCTGTCCACAATGCGGCGCAAATGCGCCACACGGCTAGATCACGCGGGATCCGCAGTAAGGACAGAAGGAGACATTGTCCATGGGGATAGGTTGTGCGCAGGCTTCATTGCTGCAAATACGCGGCACGGGGCCCAGTTCGACGAGCAGCTCGCCTTCACGCACGGATACCATCTGCTTGTTTTCCTTGAAGTCGGCCGTCTTCAGCACGCGCTTCACGACGCCATCCACAGGAGCCAGCACAGCCTTTTCCTGCTTCATGATGGACACGTTGAACAGCTCTTCGCCGGCCTTCACGATATCGCCGGGGTGGACGTACATGACCCACAGGTCGCCATTGCTGGGCGACGCCACATGGAACTTGTTGGCAGGATCCGCCATGGTCAGGCCCTTGGCCTTCTGGCCGGTGGGCTGGGCGACCTGCACTTCGCAGCTCATGATCTCGGAGTCCAGCACGTAACGGCAGATGACGACACCGGCATCGTTGGGACGGGAGATGCTCAGCAGCAGCAGATGGTGGGGCTTACCGCTGCGGTCATTGAAATAGAGGTCCTGGCCGGGCTTGAGGCCTTCGAACCAGACATGCAGGGGCAGATTGTTGGGATCGCCGTACTGCATGCGGAACTGCATGGTCTTGAGGGCATCGGCCGGATGATTCAGGTACAGGACGAACTCTTCCTTGGTGGGCTTGCGCTTCAGCAATTCGGTGCAGGCAGCTTCTTCGGCGGCCAGGTTCACGTCCGGCAGGCTTTCCAGAGGCGAGACTTCCGTACGGTTGGCGATGGCGCTCTTCCACTCGGAGCCAAAGGCGCTCTCGTAGACCCAGTCCGCGGGGAAGCCCAGCGGCAGGCGGCCGAACTTGCCCAGCAGCAGCTTACGGAAGGCGTCGTTGCAGTCCTGGTAGATGTTCAGGCGGGCCTTGCGCATCTCGCTGGAAAGTTCGGATTCGGGCGTACGGGTGACTTCGTTGAGCACTTCGAGCAGGAAGCGGACCTCTTCCTCGCCGCCGCGCTTCCAGGCCCCGGTGACCGCCAGGAAGGCGGTGTTCCAGGTGATCTGCGAACCGGGCGTCACGTCGTGGTAACGAACGATCTGGCGGGTCCCTTCCAGGAACTTGAGCATGTAGGGCAGCAGATGGATGTAGCCCTGCTTCATGGCGCCTTCCTGCGAGGAGGAAGTAGCACCGCCGGGCATGCCGTGGCGGGTCACATCGTAGTCGATGCCCTTGAAGTACGGCGAGCAGTAGCGGTCATAGTAGGGCATGATCTGCTTGCAGACGAAGTTGGCGTCGCGGATGGCATCCTTGTTCAGATGGCACTCCAGGCCCAGCTCGTCTTCCATGTAAGCCACCGTGGCCAGCACGTCGCCCTGCCCGTAAGAACGGACAGCGGAACCCAGACCCACGTCGATGATGTGGGCACCGGCCTTGGCCGCGGCCCCGCAGGCGGGGATGAACAAGCCGTCGGTGCAGTGACGGTGGTAGTGCAGCACCAGTTCGGGCCAGCGCTTGCGCAGGGCCGTCACCAGCTCGGTCATGAAGCGCGGCGGGCAGACACCGGCCATATCCTTGAGGCCGAGGATGATGCTGCGGGCAGCGGTCTTTTCATCGGCGCCCATGATGTCGGCCATCATGCGCAGGATGTTCTCGGTCACACCCAGATAGTGATTGACGTCGAAGCCCTTGGCCCACGAAAGGGAGATGGCGGGCTGGAAGACCACGTCCTTGCGGTCCATGACCACTTCGGCGATGGGGCGCATGTTCTCCACATGGTTCAGGAAGTCGAAGCAGCGCACCACTTCGTAGTGATCGCAGATCATCTCGCCGGTCAGGCGCATGAGGTTGCGCGGCTGCGGCGTGTAGCCCAGCACGTTGGTGGAGCGCACCAGCAGCTGCTTGAGCGTCTTGGGAGCGAAGCTCTTCCACTCCTTCGCTTCGGAGAAGGGATAGGTCATGTTGGCCAGCATGGCCACATGGAAGTGGGCGCCGCCGCCGTTCTCGATGGAGAAGTAACCGGCATTGTCCAGGTAGGGACCGATCAGGCGGTCTTCGGCCAGGCGGAAGCGGTTGCCGGAGTTGGACTGGGTGAAGTCACGCGGCGTGGTATCCGTAAAGTGCACGTAGCCGCTGTCGCGGATGAAGTCCAGCAGGGCGCGGCGGTCGCCCTGAGGATAGGGAGACGGCTGGCGGCGCAGCTGGCTGGGGATGGGCGGCAGCACCGGATCGAAGGCGCCCAGACGGGGCGTGGTGACGGAACGGTATTCCCCGAGCTGCACATGGGGGTTGTAGCCCTTGGCGGAGATCTCCGCCACCAGGCGGGCCAGGCGTTCGCTTTCGGGGGCCACGTCCCGGTACTGCATGAGCTCGGGATGGTTGGCCACGAAGTTGGTGTTGATCTCGCCCTTGCGGAACAGGGGATGCTTGAGGATCTGGCGGTGGAAGGGGATGGTGGTCTTGATGCCGCCGATGATGTATTCGCTCAGGGCGCGGTCCATGATGCCCAGGGTCTTTTCCCAGTCGTGGGCATAGGCGATGAGCAGGGAGCCGGCCGAGTCATAGTTGGCCGGGAACTCATAACCGGCACTGATGTTGGAGTCCAGACGCACACCGGGGCCGCCAGGCGACACGTAACGGGTGATCAGACCGGCATTGGGAGCGAAGTTCTCCTGCGGGTTCTCGCAGTTGATACGCACCTGCATGGCACAGTAGGAAGGACGCAGGTTCTCTTCGCGGTAACGCAGTTCCGCACCAAAGGCCACGGCGATCTGCTCTTCCACCAGGTCGATGCCGTAGCGGCATTCGGTGATGCCGTGTTCCACCTGCAGACGGGTGTTGACTTCGATCATGTAGGGCGTGCCGTCGGGCGTGACCAGGAATTCCACCGTGGCCAGGGAGTGGTAGCCCACGGCGCGCACCAGGCGACGGGCGTAGTCCTTGAGCTGTTCGCGCAGCTGGCGGGTCATGCCCGGCCAGGGCGAAGGCGTGATCTCGACGAGCTTCTGATGGTTGCGCTGCACGGTGCAGTCGCGTTCGTCAAAGGCAAAGACATTGCCGTACATGTCGGCGATGACCTGGATCTCGATGTGGCGCACATCGGCCAGGAACTTTTCCACGAACAGGCGCGGATTGCCGAAGGAGGCCTGGGCCATGGTGGAGGCCTTGAAGAAGGCGTCTTCCAGCTCGGCTTCATTGTGGATGGCGAAGATACCGCGGCCACCGCCGCCGCCTTCGGCCTTGAGCATGATGGGCAGACCGATCTCGGAGATCAGCTGACGGGCGGTGGCGATGTCCACGGCCCCGTCAGAACCGGGCACCACGGGGATGCCCAGCTTGCGGGCCACGGCGCGGGCCTGCACTTTGTTGCCCAGCAGGTTCATGGCTTCGGCAGTGGCACCGATAAAGGTGATACCGGCTTCCTTGCAGCGCTGGGGGAAACGGGTGTCCTCAGAGGCAAAGCCCCAGCCGGGGTGGATACCGACAACGCCGCGCTGGCGGGCTTTGTCGATGATGCGGTCAATATCCAGGTAAGCGCGGGGATCGGGTCCGAGCAGAATCAGTTCCTTGGCAGTGGATGCTGACGGCGCAGTTTTATCCACATCGGTGGCTGTCATGGCCGCGACGGCGTCAAAGCGTTCGCGGATGGAGCGACAGATGCGGCGGGCGGGAATGCCACGGTTGGCGACAAGGATCACCTTGCCCTTGAGAAATTCCTGGACGTCTGCAAAGGATTTGTTGGCCATGCCTTTTTGCCCTTTAGTAATGATGCGAAAGACGCAGGCTTCCGCTGTAAAAAACCTCCTGCCGGCCATTGCGCGACAGGCACAGTCCTCCGTCATGGCACAGCCCTGTCAGAATGCCCTCGACGACCTCATCGCCGTCGTCGAGACAAACGCAGGACCCGCGCCAGAGCAGGAAGCTCTCGGCGAGATCCTTCCAGTTTTTCTTTAGAGAACCGCCGGTACTATACTCGCAAAACAGGCAGTTTACAAGTTGATACCATAGGCTCTCGGCGGTAAGAAATATTTTTTGTGATTTTTCCAGGCCCGAAACCAGGGCCTTCGCGGGCATGGCGGCCCCTGCGCGCAAGGTCTCGGCCGGCGGGGCCCAGGCCACATTGATGCCGATACCGGCCAGCAGGACGCCCGCCCTTTCTTCCAGCAGGATCCCCGCCACCTTGGCGGGGGTGTCCCCGTCCAGCACGGCAAGATCATTGGGCCATTTGAGGCGCACCTCGAAGCCCAGCTTTCCCAGAGCGGCCGCCAGCATGGCCCCGGTCACGGTGGAGGCCGCGGAACTGGCGAACGGCTCCTGCATGGGGAGCCGCAGCGCCGCATAGATATTGCCGGCGGGCGAGACCCAGTTCCGGCGCAGCTGTCCCCTGCCCTGCCGCTGGCTGCTGACCAGCACGCTCTGCCAGGGCGCCAGCAGGCCGCGACGGGCCAGGGTATGCCCCACATCCAGTGCGGACGAGACCTCACCGAAACGCCAGACCTCAGGCCGTCCGGCCCTTTGCTCCCGCGCCCCGTTATGGCATGATGTCGTCATGAAGACCTACCTTGTTGGCGGTGCCGTCCGTGACATCCTGCTGGGACAGGCACCGGTTGAGCTGGATTATGCCGTGGACGGAGACGATGCCGCCTTCCTGGCGACGCATCCCGATGCCGCCCGCGTGGGGAAAAGCGTTCAGGTCTGTCTGTGGCACGGCTGTGAATTCATGCCGCTCCGTGGTGGGAGCCTGCCTGCGGATCTGGCCGCCCGTGACCTGAGCGTCAATGCGCTGGCCCTGGACGCCGGCGGGCATGTGCATGCCCATGCCAGGACGCTGGATGATCTGGAGCGCAGGCTCCTGCGCCCGGCCTCGCCCAACGCTTTCCGCAAGGATCCCCTGCGCCTTTTCCGCCTGGCCCGCTTTGCCTGCCGTCATCCGGACTGGCAGCTGCACCCCGATTGCCTCCGTCTGGCAGCGGAGGTACCGGAAAGCGCTTTGGCGGCCATACCGGCGGAGAGGGTCGGCAGGGAGCTGCTCAAAGCTCTGGCCCTCCCCTGCCCCGGCCGCTTTCTGGAAGTCCTGGAGCAGCTCCACCTCTGGCGGCCGTGGTTCACGGAACTGGAAGCCATCGCCCGCATCCCCGCTGGGCCTGTACGCTGGCACAGCGGTTCGGTGCTCCAGCATACCGTCCGGGTCATGAACGCCGTGGCCGGCAACAGTCTGGCCGTCTGGATGGCCTTCTGCCACGATCTGGGAAAGCTGCTGACTCCTGAGGAAGAACTGCCCCACCACTACGGACATGAGCAGCGGGGGCTGGCGCTGGTGCGCCTTCTGACCAAACGGCTGCACCTGCCCGTCCGGCGGGAAAAGGCAGGACTGCTGGCCTGCGAGCTGCATATGAAGGCCGGGCTGTATGACCGTCTGCGCCCCGGCACACGCCGGGACGTGCTCTGGACCGTGGCCACGCGCGGCCTGATGAAGGAGTTCTGGAGTGTGGTGGATGCCGACAGCAAGCAGGACATCAGCAGCAAGGCACTGGCGGATACGGCCCTGCTCCGCACCATAGGGCTGCCGCCCCAATGGCAGAACAAAGGAGCGGAATCCGCCCGCAAATTGCGGGAACTGCACTGTCAGGCCCTGGTCGGCAGCAGGTCGGCCTAGCTCCAGACTTCCGCTTCGGCCCTGCTCCGGCACCAGTCGCAGAGGGCATCCATCTCTTCGCCGTGGTCATATCCGGCCAGGTGCCCCACGGAATGCGCCAGCAGGCGCAGCAGATGCTCTGCCGGGTCCTGACCGTAAAGCAGGCATTCCCTGTTCAGCGTATCGAGGGAAAGGAGCATCACCCCCGGCAGGCTCTCATCACCGGGGAACGACAGAACATTGGTCGGGCCTGTGCAGCCCATGTAGCGCTGATTGGCCCGGGCGATGCAGGCATCGTCCACCAGATGGGCTTCCACAGGGCCCAGCGGACAACCGGCCTCCCGCGCTGCGGAGGTCAGGGCATCCAGTATCCTGCTTATCTGGCGTGGGGGCACAGGCAACAGCCAGGCCCCCGCCGGACAATGATCGATGACCCGGACAGCCATCATTCCCGCCCCGCCTGTTCTGTACGGGCCAGCTGTTCGGCTTCCAGCTTCTCCGCGGCTTCGACGGCGGCAGCGTCATGCACACGGCCGTGATGATGGCCGCTGTGGCTGTTTTCGGCTTTTTCTTCCGCCTCCCTGGCAGCCGGGGCGTTCTCGTGCCCCTTGGCTTCGGCCTTGCTTTCGGCCGGGCGGGCATCCGCGTTTTTGGCTTCCGCAGCCTTGCCTTCCTGCTTGCCTTCGTTCTTGGCCGGCGGATAGGCGATGCGCTGGTGGAAGATGCCCGTCAGGATGCGCTGGAAGTTCTCGCTCAGGTAATGCAGATCCTTGAAGGTCAGTTCGGACTCGTCGAGCTGGCCTTCGGAGAAAATGCCCTTGATGATGGTATCGATGTGCGTCCTGATACGGGCAGGCGTGGGATCCGTCAGCGTCCGGCTGGAGGCCTCCACGGAGTCTGCCAGCATGAGGATGGCGGCTTCCTTGGTCTGGGGCCGGGGACCGGGATAGCTGAAATCCGATTCGCGCGGCCGCTCGCCCATATTGATGGCCTTCTGGTAGAAGTAGCGGATGACGCGGGTCCCGTGATGCTGGCGGATGATGTCGATGATCTCCTGCCCCAGCTTGTAGCGCTCGGCCAGTTCCGTACCCTTCTTGACGTGGGACGTGATGATGAGCGCACTCATGGAGGGGGCCAGCTTGTCATGCTTGTTGGGACCGCCGAACTGGTTCTCGATGAAGTATTCGGGATAGGTCAGCTTGCCCGCGTCATGATACAGGGCCGCCACCTTGCACAGCAGGCTGTTGGCTCCGATGGCCTTGGCCCCGGCTTCCACCATGTTGGCCACCACCAGAGAATGATGATAGGTGCCGGGGATGGTCACCATCAGTTCCTGCATCAGCGGATGCTCAAGGCTCATGAGCTCCATGAGACGGAAACGCGTACTGTAGCCAAAGGCCAGCTCCAACACGGGGCTGACGGCGAACAGCAGGATCAGGGACAGGAGGCTGTTGATGGCCACGGCCCCCAGCTGCATGGGGAACTCGTTGGGCGAGATCTGCGCCAGCAGGGCCATGCCCAGCCAGATGAGCGACTGCCCCACCGTCAGGGGGATGATGCTCCAGACAACGTCCTGCCGGGTCTGGGCATTGGTCACCAGCCAGGTGGCCAGCATGCCGCCCAGGAAATGATACAGGAAGAAGGTGTAGTCCGCCTGGAACATGAGCATGGCAAAGAAACAGAGCAGCAGGCTCATGGTGCAGTAGCGGCGGGCGGCAAAGACCATGGCCACCAGCCCCACGCCCCCGGCGATGGGGAAGGCCACGGCATAGTTGGCCATCAGCGTCAGGCTGTCGAAACGGGTGGCAAGGCAGAACGCCCCCTTGGCCCCCACGCTGAACAGGAACAGCACCAACGAGATGAGCAGCATGTCCTTGCAACGCAGCGGCGTGCCGGGCTTGCCGCTGGGCGCTACGAAGAAGCCGATGGACAGGATCAGGGAGAACAGGAAGGCCCCCAGCACCACGCCCCAGCGGACGGGATCGGCAGCGCTCTTATACAGGGTCTGCAGTTTGAGCTGCTGCTCGCGGCTCACCCTGTCCCCCTTGCGCACCACCAGCTCGCCTTTCTGGATCTGGTAAAAGACGGGCTCCACATTGGCCACCACGGCTTCACCGCGGCGCTGGGTCGTCTCACGGTTGAGCGTCAGAGACGCCGGGACCGTCGCGGAAAGCAGGATGTTGATGGCCCGGCGGGAGTGGGCGTTGAGGGTATCTTCCTGCCGCAGCAGGGACGAGATCTCGGCCAGGAAGGACTGCACATCGGGCAGCGTGGTCACTTCGGGGCGCAGCAGTTCCGAACCGTTGTCGAGGTTGCGGATGACGACCCCGGCCCGTCCAGCTCTGGCGGAGCGGATGTCGCCCACGAGGCCTTCGGCCAGGCGATCCCGGATCAGCGGCATCAGGGGCTTGAGGAGGTACTGCTGCACTTCCGGCAAGGCCAGCTGGGGCAGCACCTCTTCGGCCACCCGGGGCGTCAGTTCTTCCACCAGACGGCGGACAGAGGCCTCCCCTCTCGGAAGGTCCGCCAGATCTTCCTCGGCTCTGGGCAGAGGACGCTGGGCGGCAACAGGCGCGGCAGGAGCGGGCGTGACCGGGGCTTCCCCGGCCTGTCCGACAGTAGGCGCGCTGTCCTCCGCTTCGGGAGCCGCCGGAGCGGCTTCTTCCGGCACAGGTTTGACGCTCTGCAAGCCCTTGTGGTCGGCCATCACGTTCAGATGATGCAGGATCCCAAGGATGCGGTTCTGGAACATCTCATAGGGCTGCATGCTCAGGTCGTAGACCGAGGGCTGGAGCATGAGCACCTGGCGCTGCCGGGCCTTGCTGGCCTGCACGTCTTCCACCAGGATGTCGCGGTCAGCGATGACGTCACTGTCCGCCACCTGCCCCGCCACATAGACGCGGCTTTCCGGCGTCAGATTGGCACCGGCCAGCAACGAGAGGAAAAGCAGGGTCAGAATCAATACCAGCAGGCCGCGACCGCAGTGGTGACGCGTTCTCAGCGTCTGCCACAGGGCCACCATGCTGGAGGGTCTAGCTGTCTTTTTCGGCGTTGTCGTAGGCATTGACGATGGCTCCCACCAGAGGATGGCGCACCACGTCAGCCTTGCTGAAGTGGTGCACGGCAAGACCGGGGATCTTGTCCAGGATGACCAGGGCATGGACGAGGCCCGAGCGGGCCCGCCCGGAAGACGGGTTGACGGGCAGGTCGATCTGCGAGGTATCGCCCGTGACCACCACGCGCGATCCAAAGCCCATGCGGGTCAGGAACATCTTCATCTGCTCGTGGGTGGTGTTCTGGGCTTCGTCCAGGATGATGAAGGCATCATTGAGGGTACGGCCACGCATGAAGGCCAGGGGGGCCACCTCGATGGTCCCCACTTCCAGCATGGATGCCACCTTGGGCTGGGGCACCATGTCGTGCAGGGCATCATACAGGGGACGCAGGTACGGATTGACCTTGTCCGCCAGGTCGCCGGGCAGGAAGCCCAGCCGCTCCCCCGCTTCCACGGCGGGACGCGTCAGCACGATGCGCTTGACCTGATGCTGCTGCAGCATGGAGATGGCCATGGCCACCGCAAGATAGGTCTTGCCCGTACCGGCAGGTCCCACGGCAAAGACCATCTCGTTCCGGCGCAGGATATCCAGATACTGCTTCTGGGCCACATTGCGGGCCGTCACCGTCTTGCGCGGCGTATTGACGAAAACAGCCTCCTGGAAGACCTGCCGCAGGTTGAGCCCGGGATCGGCCGCCAGCATGGCATAGGCCCGGGACATGTCCTGCTGGCTGATGCTGATGCCGTTGCGCAGCATATCATAGAGCTGCACGAAAAGCCGGTACAGGCACTGCAGGACGGCATGGTCCGGACTGGAGAAAAAAACAGAAGCACCGCGGCTGCCTATCTGGGCACCGCTGGCAGCGGCCAGCAGGTCCAAATGGGCATTGCGGGGACCAAACAGCTGATTGGCCAGCAAAGGATCATCGAAATCGATCCTTTCCTGAGAAGATGAATATGAAGCCATGATTTTTGCCTAGCGTATTTTGGGCTTTCTGTCCATGAAAGGGCTTCCGGATCCGGCGCACTATTCCTTAAAGTATAACTTTAATAAAATTGAAGCTGCATTCAAAAAAATAAGGGGGCACCCCAGGCACCCCCTTGCAGCTTTTTATGCTCCCGGACTAGCCAGCCAGCTTTTTGGCCAGCAGCTCATTGACCAGCGCGGGGTTGGCCTTGCCGCGGGTCGCGCGCATGACCTGGCCCACAAAGAAGCTGATGAGCTTGGTCTTGCCGCCACGGAAAGCCTCCACTTCGGCGGGATTGTCGGCCAGCACCTTGTCCACGGCCGCTTCCAGCGCAGAGCTGTCGGAGATCTGCACCAGGCCCTTTTCCTTGACGTAGGCTTCGGGCATGGCGCCGTTTTCCATCAGGTCGGCAAAGATGTCATTGGCGATCTTGGCGCTGATGAGGCCCTTGTCCACGATGCTGACCAGCTCGGCCAGAGCTTCGGGCGTCATGGCACAATCCTGCACATGCAGGGAGCGGGCGTTGAGCTCGCGCAGCAGCGGGCCGAGGATGAAGTTGGCCACCTTGCGGGCATCGGCTTTGGCCGCCGCAGCCTCAAAGAAATCGGCCATGGCACGGCTCTGCACCAGCACTTCCGCCTCGGGTTCGGGCAGGCCCGTCATGGCGATGAAGCGCTGCATGCGGGCGGCAGGCAGCTCGGGCAGTTCCTGCTGCCAGCGGCTGAACTCCTCATCGGTGATGGTCACGGGCAGCAGGTCGGGATCAGGGAAGTAACGGTAGTCGTGCGCTTCTTCCTTGCCGCGCATGGAAGCCGTGATATTCTTGGTGGCATCGTACAGGCGGGTCTCCTGCACGATCTCTTCCCCGTCCGCCAGGGCATCCTGCTGGCGGGCGATCTCGTAATCAATGGCTCGCTGCACATTGCGGAACGAGTTCAGGTTCTTGAGCTCGGTACGGGTGCCGAAGGTCGTGCTGCCCACGGGACGGATGGAGACGTTGGCGTCACAGCGGAAGCTGCCCTCCTCCATGTTGCCGTCGCAGACGCCCAGATAGGTCACGATGCCGTACAGGGCCTTGAGGTAGGCCACGGCCTCGGCGGAAGAACGCATGTCCGGCTCGGAAACGATCTCCACCAGCGGCGTCCCGGCGCGGTTGAGGTCCACATAGCTGACGTTCTCGCCCTGGGCATGGATGTTCTTGCCCGCGTCGTTCTCCATGTGGATTCGCGTGATGCCGATGCGCTTTTCGGCACCGTCCACCGTGACCGTCAGATGGCCATGCTCGCAGATGGGCAGGTCGAACTGCGAGATCTGGTAGCCGGACGGCAGGTCGGGATAAAAATAGTTTTTGCGGGCGAAAATGGAATTGCGGTGGATGCTGCAGTTGGTGGCAAGACCCACCAGGCAGGCATAGTGCACGGCCTGCCGGTTGAGCATGGGCAGGGCACCGGGCATGCCGCCGCAGACTTCGCAGACATTGCTGTTGGGAGCCTGCCCGAAACTGGTGGGGCAGGAGCAGAAAAGTTTGGTGGCCGTAGCCAGTTGTACGTGGACTTCCAAGCCGATGACGGCTTCATATGCAGGCATGAAAAACTCCGTGAACCAGATGTTAGGAACGGCTGATGGTCGCGTCGAAATATTTGCCGACGCCGTACTCGCCACGCCGTGTAAAGCGGGCCGGATCGGGCCCGATGATCTGCATTTCCCTGTTTTGCCGCTGCACGTCCAGGGCTATGCGCATCTCCTGGGTGCAGCCGGTAGAAAAAGTGGCGTCCTTTCCGGACCAGATGGGCGGGACCTTGCGTCCCATGAGCCGGAAGCTTTCTTCGATATCAGCAAACGTCTGGAAACGCCAGACGTCGATGAAGCCGCTCCGCTGCACGCGCTCCCACATGAACATGAGGTCATCCCCGTCCATGCCCTCCACGAAATGCTCGGCAGGATTCACGATCTGGACGTTGTCCAGACGCTTGCGCAGATCGCCCACAAAGGTCCGCGCCAGTGAGATGGCGGTCTGGGTCTCGCCGGGGATGCTGCCGATGATGCAGCTGTAGAACATGACCGTACGGCCGTTCATGCGGGCCTCGCGCATGCGGGCGATGATGCCGTCCGCATGGGCCGCCACGTCCTGCTCGGTCAATTTTTTTACCCCGGGCGCATGCCGGCGCAGGGCCAGATGCATGTCCGCGCCGTCATGCCAGTAGCAAAGGATATCGCGGGTGAACTCGCAGCTGGTGCCCAGCAGCATGTCGGCCGAACGCCAGCCCTTGGCCAGGATAAGGTCCGCTTCCTTCCAGGCACGGGAAAAACTGATGGAGACCCGGTACAGGTTGAGCCGCTCACGCGTCCCGTCGCTGATGACCAGCAGACGGTGCTCGCGCAGATGGCGCAGCAGCTGGTTCTTGCTCAGGTGGGCGTCACGAACGATATAGTCCTGCTTCAGCTCCTCGCGCAGGACAGGATCCTCTTCCACGTCATCCAAGGTGGGCGCATAGAAGAAGAAACCGTCCTTGACGGCAAAAATGACACGATGCTGCATGCGCAACAGCTTGCGCACCACCGCCAGATCGAAGACCACCCCGCCGTCGGCATCACACAGATACAGGATGGTCCGCGGCCGGGAGGCCAGTTCATCCAGGTAGCTTTCCAGCTCCGCAGCCTTCTGCTCCGCGCGGTGGAACTCTTCTTCCAAAAATATCCTGTCGGGGACGGCGGTCTCCAGCTCCAGCGTATAGGCGGAAAGGAACAAATGACGGACCAGGCTGCAGGCATCCAGCCGGGCCCGGGCCGCCTCGAGCGTATCCGGCAGCGGAGCTACCGGCATGCCTTCAAGGGCGGTGCGCACGCTCTCCGAGCGCAGGATCTCGCGCTGCAGGATATTGAGCGCATGGCGGCGCTGCCGCCAGGGATCGCCATCGCCCAGCCCCTGGGCCAGGACGATGTTGGTCATGCGCTTGATGAGACGCGGCGGCAAAAGCGTATGCTGGGCAACCGCACTGCGGAAGCGGTAACGACAGAACAGCAGCAGCGCCCGGCGCTGCATCCTGTCCGTCACGAGGGACCGCACAAGGCGCACGAGGATGCGCCAGGCGCGATTGTACTCTTTTTGCAGCCGTCGGGGCATGGTCGGCTCGCACAGCAAGGCGAACATGGCGTCCGAACAGGGAAGATACACGCTGCCGGGGCCGCCGGCCACCATGAATTTCAGCTGTTCAGGACTGGCAACGATGTGCGGATTGAGGTCATGGACAAGGTTGTTGTCGATGAACAAATTGTACAGCCATGCGTCGAAGCAGGCATCTTTTCCCAGCCGGACATCAGCCATGCGGCGCGGCGCGTTCCCATTCATGCGGGCCTCACTTGTGTTTGGCGCCCGATGCCATATCCGTCACGAAGCCGCGCGTCCGCAAGCGTTCAAAAAACGGCATTTCCTTGCCCACAAAGCAGACGGCGTCTTCCAGCCCCGTCACCTCCACCCGGTCCCCCACCTGGAGCAGCAGGCCTTCCTGACCGTCCACCGTGATGTAGGTCTCGGTGGTACCGGGCAGCAGGTCGATACAGAAGCGGGTCTTATGGGGAAAGACCATGGGGGGGATGGTGTTCAGGAAAGGACAGATGGGCGTGAACACCATGCAGTTGAGGCTCGGGTACAGCAGCGGGCCTCCGGCGGAGACGCTGTAGCCCGAACTGCCGATGGGGGTGGAGATGATCACGCCGTCACTGCGCAGACGGCACATCTCCTGCCCGTCCACGCCGATGTCCATGTTGACGAGCCGCGAGAGGGCCGCCCGGCTGAGGACGACGTCATTGACGGCCACGCCCTTGGCGAGCGTGCTTTCATTGCGTACGACTTTCCATTGCAGGGCCATACAGGTACGCTCGGGAGTGATGCCTGCCAGGGAATCGGCAAGGCCCTTCTCCCACTGCTCCGGCTGGATGTCGGCCAAGAAGCCGACCCGGCCGAAATTGATGCCCAGCAGGGGGATGCCCCGGCCTGCCACCCGACGGGCCACACCCAGCATGGTGCCGTCCCCTCCCAGGACAACGGCAAAATCCAGATCGGGAAGAGCATAGGCGGGATCGTCAAACCCTCCGCTGATGGCCGTGACAGAGTGTCCCCTGGCGCGCAGCCAGGCACCTATTTCAGCTTCAAGACGTGCCGCACGGTCACTGTTGGCCTTGCGGACCACGAGAATATGGCGGGCTTTGCTTTGCATCCTTTTTCTCTACGTTATAGGCGCGCGCAGTGCAAGTGGGAAGAGGCTTTTTATCTTGTCAGGGCAGTTGCTTTGTCTTAAAAATGGTACGGCCGCAGGCCATCAGGACGACACCATGCAGACAGCGCAGGACATTATAACGACATACGGCCGGACAGGCGCCCGCCTGCGCGAGGTCTTTTTCCAGGAAAGAACGCCCCTTTTGCAGAAGGCGGCCCTGCACATGGCCCGTTGCCTTATCCATGACGGCAAGGTGCTCGTCCTGGGCGAAGGGGCCGCCGGTATTTGTGCCCGTGCCGCAGCCCAGGCCCTGCTTGACCGGCTCGATCTCGACCGGCCGGCGCTGCCGGCCATCTTGCTGCCGGCCGGGAGCCCGGGGGGGCAGACAGCGGACAGAGCGGCCCTGCGGCAGCTCGAGGCTCTGGCCCGGCCCGGGGATGCGCTCCTGACATTCCTCCCCGACACAGCACAGACGGCCATGGGGCCCGTGCTGGCACTGGCGCAGGAGACCGGCGTGTCCTGCATCACTCTTTGCGGGCGTCCTGTCGCGGGTCTGTCCCTGCCCGGGCTCGTGATCGATGTCCCGGATGCTTCCGGGGCCCCTGCCTCCCTTGTCCATGAACTGCTTTTTGCCGCCGGCCATCTTGTCTGCAGGCTGGTGGATTACTATCTTTTCGAAAACGTGACGGCGATCCAGGCCGTCGATCCGCAGTAAGAGGTTACACGACCATGCCCATCTACGAATACACTTGCACCAAATGCGGCAAAGATTTTGAGGAACTTGTCTTTGGCGATGACCTGCCCGCCTGCCCCCATTGCGGCGCGGCCGAGACCCGCAAGCTGATGTCCCGCTGCGCTCACTGCAGCGGCGGCAACGGCGGCGATGACTCCTTCGCTCCTTCCATGCCCGCCTCTTCCGGCGGCTGCGCCGGCTGCTCCGGCGGTAACTGCGCCACCTGCGGCCACTAGGAGACGCCATGCGCAAAAATCTCGTCATCGCCACCCGCGGCAGTCAGCTGGCCCTCTGGCAGGCCGAACACGTCAAAGCCTGCCTGGAGTCCCTGGAACCGGGCCTGAACATCAGCCTGCGCGTCATCAAGACCCGCGGCGACATCATCCTGGATGTCCCCCTGTCCAAGGTGGGCGGCAAGGGTCTGTTCGTCAAGGAGATCGAGGAAGCCCTGCTGGACGGTTCCGCCGACCTGGCCGTGCACAGCATCAAGGACGTGCCCATGGTCCTGCCCGAGGGCCTCGTCCTGGGCTGCGTGCCCCAGCGTGAGATCTGCGTGGACTGCCTGCTCTCCAACCGCTACGCCTCTCTGGACGAACTGCCCCGGGGGGCCCGCGTTGGCACCAGCAGCCTGCGCCGCCAGGCCCAGCTGCTCAATCTGCGTCCCGACCTGGAGATCCTTTCCCTGCGCGGCAATGTGGATACCCGCCTGCGCAAGATGAAGGAAGGCGAATACGACGCCATCGTGCTGGCCTCCGCCGGGCTCAAGCGTCTGGGTCTTTCCGCGGACCGCATGCACCATTTCGAGGCGGCCTCCTTCGTGCCCGCCGTGGGCCAGGGTGCCCTGGGCATCGAATGCCGTGGTGATGACAGTGAAGTGCTGGAACTGCTGTCCCGCATGGAACACCGCCCCACCCGCATCTGCGTGGAAGCCGAGCGCGGTTTCCTGGCCGGTCTGGATGGCGGCTGTCAGGTGCCCATCGCCGGTCATGCGGAGATGCTGGACGACGACCGCTTCATCCTGGACGGCCTGGTGGCCGAAGTGGACGGCAGCGTCATCCTGCGCGAACAGCAGGAAGGTACGGCCGCCACGGCACGCGAAACGGGCTTTGCCCTGGCCCGTCATCTTCTGGACAAGGGCGGCAAGGACATCCTTGACCGCCTGTATGCTGAAAACCGGTAGTAATGATGCCCAAGATCCTTCCTCTGCCCACATCGCGACTGCACGCGACGTTCGATCCCGAACGCATCCCCTGGCAGGACAGCCGGGAGATCCCCTTGCCCCGCAACGGGGCGGGCAGCCGCAACGCTTTCCAGCCTCGCGCCATGCAGGCTCTGGACATGGCCCTGAACATCAGGGCCTGTGGCTACAATGTCTATGTCTCCGGCGATGCCAATCTGGGGCGCAGCTATACCCTGCTCTCCTATCTTGGCCCGCAGGCCCGCAAACGGCCGACGCCGCCGGATCTGGTCTATGTCCACAACTTCGATGACCCCGACCGGCCGCGTCTGCTTTCCCTGCCTGCCGGTCAGGGCAAAAAGTTCAAGCAGTGCGTGACCTCCACCGTGGACGCCATCCTGCATGAACTGCCCCGCCGCTTCGAAGCCGCGCCCTTCGTCAAGCAGCGTGCCCGGCTGGTGGACAGCTTCCAGAAGGTCCGCAGCGGCCTGCTGAGCAAGATGACCTCCGTGGCCCAGCACAAGGGCTTCCATCTCGACATGGACGAAGGCGGCAGCCTGACCCTGTATCCGCTGGTCAAGGGCAAGCGGCTGAGCGAGGAAGAGTTCGAACATCTGGACGACAGCCTGCGCATGACCCTCAAGCGGCGCGGGGAGACCCTGGTCCAGAGCATGGCCAGCTTCATGCGCCAGTTGAGCAAGGCCGAGGAAAGCTTCCATGACGACGAGCGCAACCTGGAACAGACCGTCATGGCCCAGGTGCTGGACGCCCTGCTGCTCCCGGCCCAGAAAAAACTGCTCAAGGCCTGCCAGAGCGAGGCCCTGGAACAGTACTTTGTCAGCCTGCGCGCGGACATCCTGAAGAACACCGAAGCCTTCCTGCCCCGGGAGGCCGGCCAGTCCGGCCCGGATGTCCCCCATGCGCCCCTGCCGCCGCAGGGCGATCCGCTGTACCGCTATGACGTCAATGTTTTCGTGGACAACAGCCAGCTCAGCGGCGCCCCCATCGTGGTGGAAGACCATCCCACCGCGTCCAACCTGCTGGGCTGTATCGAGCGGGAATCCGAGCTGGGCGCTCTGGTGACGGATTTCACCCTGGTGCGGGCCGGGAGCCTGCACAAGGCCAACGGGGGCTTCCTCGTCCTGCGGGCGGAAGACCTGCTGCAGCATCCCAATGCCTGGGAAGGTCTGCTGCGGGCCCTGCGGGCCAATTCCCTGCGCATCGAAGACGGCGCGGAGACCCCGGATGCCGCCATCCGCACCAAGGGCATCAACCCCGAGCCCCTGAAGCTGGATCTCAAGGTCGTGCTTATCGGTACGGAAGACCTGTACGAAGCCCTGGTCCTCAATGAGGACCGCTTCGCCAAGCTGTTCCGCATCAAGGCCCAGATGGCCGAACGCATGGACCGCAATGCCGCCGGCGTCCGTTTCTATCTGTCGGTCATCGCCCGCATCGCGGAAGAATCCGGCCTGCGGCCCTTCGACCGCACGGCCCTGGCCTGGCTGGTGGATCTGGGCTCGCATCTGTGCGAGGACCAGCGCCGCCTGTCGCTCAAGTTCCCGCTGCTGCGCGAGCAGATGATCGAGGGGGACGCCCTGGCAGGCATGGAAGGCGCCGAGATCGTCACCGGTGATATCATGGAGCGTTCCTATGCGGCGCGCACCTACCGGGCCAATCTGGTGGAAGAGATCTTCATGGAAGAGTACGACCGCGAGATGATCAAGGTCTGTACTTCGGGCAGTGCCATCGGTCAGGTCAACGGCCTGTCGGTCACCGGCTACGGTGATTTTGAATTCGGCCTGCCCCACCGCATCTCCTGTACCGTGGGCGTCGGCCATGAAGGCATCATCGACCTGGAGCGGGAAGCCGAACTGGGCGGCCCCATCCATACCAAGGCCATGATGATCCTCAAGAGCTACCTGACCAATCTCTTTGCCCGCAAGAAACCTCTTGTTCTGGCCGGATCACTCTATTTCGAACAAAGCTATGCCGGTATCGAAGGCGACTCCGCTTCCGGTGCGGAGCTGGTGGCCCTGCTCTCCGCCCTTGCCGATGTGCCCGTGCGGCTCGACCTGGCCTTCACGGGCGCGGTCAGCCATTCCGGGCAGATCATGGCCGTGGGCGGCGTGACGCGGAAGATCGAAGGTTTCTTCAAGGTCTGCGCACGGCATGGTCTCACGGGCAGCCAGGGGGTCATCATCCCCCACGACAATGTGGATCACCTGATGCTCTCCCCGGATGTGCTCCAGGCCGTGGAAAAGGGACAGTTTGCCATCTATGCCGTCCGCAGTATCGAAGAGGCCCTGACCCTGCTCACGGGGCTGCCCGTGGGACGCCGCCGCAAGGACGATACGTTCACGCCCGGCAGCCTCTACGATATGGTGGACCGCCGTCTGGAACGGTTGGGCGATTATGCCCAGAACTCCTTCCGTCGGACGCGTAAAGGATAGGCGCCATGCATTGACTTGCCTTCATTGAGCGAGTAAACAGTTCTGGCCGATTGTGAAAAAGACGCTTAACCCCCGCAATGACCATGACTGCAAAAAATAAAAAAGAAGCCCTGCTCCAGGCCGCCAAGGAACTTTTTGGTGAATGTGGCTATGTGGAAACCACCTTCAAGAAGATTTCCGACCGGGCTGGTGTGGCCCTTGGACTGCTGACGCACCACTATGGCAACAAGGAAAAACTGTTCCTGGCCTCGGGACTCGATGTGCTGGAACATTTTCTGGTCAAGTTGCGCCAGGCCACGGCTGATGCGGCCTGCGGCTATGATGCCGTCATGCACTTCTGCAAGGCCTATCTGGACTTCTCTGTGGACAAGGACTCCAACTGGCTGGTGCTGGTGCGCTGCTCCCCGTACAGCGATATGAAGACCAAGACGGACAGGGAACAGATGGATTCCATGTTCGCCCAGGTGCATCGTGAACTGGAAGAGCAGATCCAGCGCGGCATCCGCGACGGCAGCATCGTCAATGTGGACAGCAAGGCCACGGCGCAGGTCATCATCTCCCTGATGGTGGGTGCCAACCGTACCCGCGTGCTGACCCCCTATGCCCTGCCGGAGCTCTATGACGAGACCCTGGATTTCGTCTCCCGCTCCATCCGCAAGAACTAGTCCTTTCCCTCCCCGCTAAACAACAGATCCCCGGCAGGAAACTGCCGGGGATTTTTTATGGCTCGCCCTCAGGGGATACTTCTCATAGAGAGAGAGAGAGAGAGAAAGAGACCGTCCTCCCCGTACCAGCCAGAGATCCTGCCGTTTGTTCGACGCTCCATAAGCATGGCATCCCGCCCAACCCTTTGCAGGCTTTCAACGCAGTCAGCTTTCCGCAAGCCGCCCCTGCACATATAAAAAGGGCCTGCCCTTTACAGGACAGGCCCTCATCTGGTCTTGGGTCGGTTCGTTGCCTAGTCGGGACGGCGGCCGATGCAGAAGTAGGCGAAACCACGGCTGCCCATGGCGGCGGGCGAGTAGAGGTTACGGCCGTCAAAGAGCAGCGGCGCGGTCAGCAGGGACTTGATGCGGTCGAAGTCGGGATTGCGGAACTGGTTCCATTCCGTCACCACCAGCAGAGCCTGGGCACCATCGCACACGCCGTACTGGTCGTCCACGATCTCCACCAGGGGGTTGTCCTGGAAGATACGGCGGGCGTTATCGGCCGCCACGGGGTCGAAAGCCCGCACCTTCATGCCGGCTTCGGTCAGGGCGTTGATGATGTTGATGGCAGCGGCTTCACGCATGTCGTCGGTGTTGGCCTTGAAAGCCAGGCCCCACAGGGCCAGGGTCTTGCCCTTCACACCACCCTGCGGCGCAAAGTATTCCTTGATGCGCTCGGCCATGTGCAGCTTCTGGCGGGCGTTCACGGCTTCCACGGCATTGAGCAGCTTGGGCTCCATACCGGCGGCTTCGGCCGTATGGATCAGGGCCTTCACGTCCTTGGGGAAGCAGGAACCGCCGTAACCAACGCCGGGATAGATGAACTGGTAGCCGATGCGGCTGTCAGAACCGATGCCGTTGCGCACGTCGCGCACGTCAGCGCCCACACGCTCGCAAATGGTGGCGATCTCGTTGATGAAGGAGATCTTGGTGGCCAGCATGCAGTTGGCGGCGTATTTGGTCATTTCAGCGCTGCGGATGCCCATGACGATCAGTTTGTCACGGGTACGGGCAAAGGGCGCGTACAGTTCGCGCATGGTGGCGGCGGCCTTGTCCGACGAGGTGCCGATGACCACGCGGTCAGGCTTCATGAAGTCGGAGATGGCGTCGCCTTCCTTCAGGAACTCGGGGTTGGAGACCACCTCGAAGTCGAAATTCTTGCCGCGGGCAGCCAGTTCTTCGGTGATGATGGCGCGCACACGGTCGGCAGTGCCCACCGGCACCGTGGACTTGTCCACCACGATGAGGTCGTTTTCCATGGTACGACCGATCTCGCGGGCCACCTGCTCCACGTAGTGCAAATCGCAGGAACCGTCTTCTCCGGGAGGGGTACCCACGCAGATGAAGGCGCAATCAGCGCCAACCAGACCTTCCGCCAGGCTGGTGGTGAACTTCAGGCGGCCATCGGCATGGCTGCGGCGCACCATGGGTTCCAGGCCGGGCTCGAAAATATGCACGGAGCCGGCATTCAGGCGGGCCACAACATCCTTGTTGACATCGATGCAGGTCACGGAGTTGCCCATTTCAGCGAAGCAGGCAGCACTCACCAGACCCACATAGCCGGTGCCGACGATACACAATTTCATATGTTTTCTCCCTTGGGGCGCTCTTGACGCCCGACAGTGATAACGTCAAAACAAATCGATTGAGTGCGCAGTATAGCGTTTTTTTTCCTGAGCTTCAACTCCGGGGGCGGACATGCTGGTGGGACTGGGGATGGACCTGACCGATATCGGGCGTATGGAACGGGCCCTGCAACGCCATGGGGCACGTTTCGCAGCCAGGATCCTGGCACCTGCCGAACAGGAGGCCTGCCCGGAGCTACGTCCCGCCTTCGTGGCCGGACGCTGGGCTGCCAAGGAAGCCGCCGTCAAGGCCCTGGGCTGCGGCTTCAGCCTGGGGATCGGCCCACGTCACATCGAGATCCTGCCCACGCCGACGGGCAAGCCGGAGTTGCGCTTTACCGGCCCGGCCCTGGAGCGTGCCCGGCAGCTGGGCGTGCGCCATATCCATGTATCCATCACGCATGAACGAACCACGGCAGCCGCGGTTGTCGTACTGGAGGCCTGACAATGAACGGGGAATGGTGGTCCGCACTGCCGCCGCTGCCCCTGCCGCACGAGATGCAGCAGTGGGACAGGCAGGCCGTGGAACTGGGCATCCTGCCGGAGATCCTGATGGAAAATGCCGCGGCCGCGGCGTTCCGCCAGCTGAACGCCCTGTGCCCCCGGCTTGCGGAAAAGCAGGTCTGGCTGCTCATGGGCAGCGGCAACAATGGCGGCGATGCCGCCTGCCTTGCCCGTTATCTGCTTGATGCCGGAGCCTGCCCGCATGTTTTCCATACCCGGCCGCTGGAGCATTACCGGAACGAAACGGCATATCATCTTCGGACGGCCCGGACATGTGGCGTCCCCTTCCTTCCGGTGGCCGCGCTGACGGAGACGCCCCTCCCTCATCCCGACATCCTGGTGGACGGGCTGCTGGGCACGGGTTTTTCCGGCCAGCTGCGCGACGACGCCCGACGTCTGGTCTCCTTCGTGAACGAACTTTCTCCCCGGCCGCTGATCCTGTCCCTGGACGTACCGTCGGGCCTGGATGCCACCAGCGGCCTGCCCTGTCCCGAGGCTGTCAAAGCGGACATGACGGTCAGCTTTGCCGCCGCCAAGCCCGGCCTGATGCTGCCGTGGGCCCGTCCGTATACCGGGGAATGCCATGTGGGCCCCATCGCCATGCCTGCCAAAGTCCGGGAAGAAGGCCCCTGCTCTTTCCGCCTTCTGGACGGCCATGCCCTGACCCTGCTGCCTGCCATGACGGCCGCGAGCTACAAGAACACCTACGGGCATATCCTCGTCATGGGAGGACGCCCCGGCATGTGCGGTGCCGGACATCTGGCCGCCCGGGGGGCGCTGCGTAGCGGTGCCGGTCTGGTCACGGCAGCCATGCCCGCCGCCGGTGAAGATCAGGTGCGCATGGGCTGGCCCGAGATCATGACGCTGCCCCTGGGCGATCCCGGAAACAGGGATTGGCCCGCCCAGCTCCCGGACGACCTGCGGCAACGCCTCCACCAGTGCCGGGCCCTGGTCATCGGCCCCGGCATGGGGCGAGGAAAAGACAGCCATGCGTTTCTGGCAGCCCTGCTGAAAGAGCCTGAACGCCCGGCCTGTGTATTCGATGCCGATGCCCTGATGCTGCTGGCAGGGGATCCCGCTCTGCTGGCGGCCCTTGGCCCCGGAGACATCCTGACGCCGCACCCCGGCGAGGCCGCTGCTCTGCTCCACTGCCCGGGCAGTTCTGTCCAGCAGGACAGGATGGCGGCCCTGAAGGCCCTTTGCGCAGCCGTCCCCGCAGCTGTCGTCCTCAAAGGCGCAGGGACGCTGGTCGGCCAGCGGGACTGCCCCACAGGCCTCAGCCCCCTGGATGTCCCCCAGCTGGCCATGGGCGGTTCCGGCGACGTGCTTGCCGGTTGTACCGCGGCCCTGCTGGCTCGCTTGCAGGAAAGCCCCCGGGCGGCCCATCAGGCCGCCTGCCTGGCAGTGGCGCTACATGCCGCTGCCGGCCGGATACTGGCCCGTACCCATCCCCACCGGGGCAATGTGGCCAGCGAACTGGCCGATGCCCTGCCCCAGGCCATGACACTTTAACCGGATACCCCCGCTATGGATGCCTTTACCTTTGTGCTCGAATCCCTGGACGATACTGCCCGCCTCGGCACCTTGCTGGCCGGCATGATGCAAAACGCCCCCCAGGTGCGCGCCCTGCTTTTGCAAGGAGATCTGGGCAGCGGCAAAACGACCCTGACGCGCTCCCTGGTCGCGGCCCTGCCGGGTGGCGACCAGGCCGAGATCTCCAGTCCGTCCTTCACCATCTGCAACAATTATCCCACCTGCCCGCCTGTCCTGCACTGCGACCTCTACCGTTGCCCGGCCTCCCTTCCCGACGAAGTCTGGGACGCGCTGGACGCCGATGCAGGCATCTGCATCGTGGAATGGGCCCAGTATATCCCCGAAGCGGCCCTTCCCAAGGAATTTCTGGACATCCGGCTGGAGTCATGCGAAAAGGGACGATTCCTGACGGTAATGGCGCATGGGCAGGCGTCTCAGGCTCTGGCTCAGGAGCTGCATACAGCCTGGACCACATCCGGACGGCACGGCTCCCGGACGGATCTGCCCCTTTTTTCGTGAGACAGGTGCATCAATGGAATCTGGCATGAAAATCTTAGTTCAAAAATTCGGTGGCACTTCAGTGGCAAACCTGGAGTGCATGAAGAAAGTGCGCGAAAAAGTGCAGGCCGGGTTGAACAAGGGCTACAAGATGGTGGTCGTGCTTTCCGCCCGTTCGGGCGAGACCAACCGTCTGCTGGCCCTGGCCTCCGAGTGGTCCTCCACTCCGGACCCGGCGGAATGTGATTCTCTGGTCTCCACCGGGGAACAGGTCTCCATCGCGCTCTTCACCATGCTGCTCAAAGACGCGGGCATCCGCGCCCGTTCCCTGCTGGCATGGCAGATCCCCATCATTACCGATGACGACCACGGCAATGCGCGTATCGAATCCATCGACAGCCAGCGCCTGCGCAGCTATCTGGATGAATACGACGTGCTGGTGGTCGCCGGTTTCCAGGGGTGCACGGAGTCCCAGCGCATCACCACCCTAGGCCGCGGCGGTTCCGACACCTCGGCCGTTGCCCTGGCTGCCGCCCTGGGTTCGGTGGAATGCGAGATCTACACGGATGTGGACGGCGTCTATACCACCGACCCCAACATCTGCTCCAGCGCCCGCAAGATGGATCGTGTCGCCTATGAAGAAATGCTGGAAATGGCCAGCATGGGCGCCAAGGTGCTGCACATCCGTTCCGTGGAATTTGCCAAGAAGTACAAAGTGCCTGTGCGCGTCCGCTCCACTTTTTCCGACGACCCCGGCACGCTCGTTACCCAGGAGGACTCCAGCATGGAAGCTGTTCTTGTTTCCGGCATTGCCTATGATAAGGACCAGGCTCGTGTGACCCTGCACGACCTTCCCGACGTGCCCGGCGTGGCCGCCGCCATCTTCGGCCCCCTTTCCGAAAAGGGCGTGCTGGTGGACATGATCGTCCAGAACACCAGCCTTGACGGCCATACCGACATGACCTTCACCATCTCCCGCAAGGATCTCAAGCAGACCCTGGCCATCATGGAAGGAGTGAAGGAACGCACCGGCGCCACCGACGTGGTCTCCGACGTCAATGTGGCCAAGGTCTCCGCCATCGGTGTCGGCATGCGCAACCACTCCGGCGTGGCCGCCCGTGCTTTCTCCGCCCTGACCCAGGAAGGCATCAACATCCTGATGATCAGCACCTCCGAGATCAAGATCACCATCCTGATCCAGGAAAAGTACGTGGAACTGGCCGTGCGCATCCTGCACGACACCTTCGGCCTGGACTGGGACATCAACTAGTCCCGCTCCTGCCTGCCGGCTGACCGGCCCCGGCCAGCCGCCGGCAATACACCCCATACGATAAGAAAGCCCGGTATCCTGTGATACCGGGCTTTTTCTTTCTCATGCGAATGCTCGTAACAGGCCTTTACCGCGAAAAATCTCCTCTTCGTAAACTGATGCCTGTCACAGGAGCAGCGGCCTTTTTTCATCCACTTAAGACAGCGTCCCGCCCTAGTGGCGCATCTCGGCCCCCAGGGCCAGCAAAGTCGTCTGCAGATCCGTCATGCTCTGGCAGATATAGTCAGCATGGACGGACTCCAGTTCCTGACGGCTCCCGTACCCGTACAGCACGCCCACGGTCTTCATGCCTACGGCATGACCGCCGACCACGTCATGGAACCTGTCCCCCACCATCAGCGAATGGGACACATCCGCGCCCGTTTCCTGAAGGGCATAACGCAGCACATCGACTTTGTCGTTGCGGGCCCCGTTCAGCTCGGCACCGGCCACAAAGGAGAAGTAACGGCTCAACTGGAAATGATCCAGAATCTGACGGGCGAACACCTCCGGCTTCGATGTGGCCAGATGGATGCGGTGTCCCTGCTCGATCAGACGCTCCAGCATCTGGGGCACCCCGGGATAGACCTGATTTTCAAACATCCCCTGCCGCCGGAAGTACTCGCGGTATTTTTCCACCGCCAGTGCGACACGGGCGCTGTCTCCCGGAAAATAGCGGGCAAAGGACTGCTTGAGCGGCGGACCGATGAAGAAGAGCAGGCTGTCTGCACTGGCCCTGATCCCGAAATGGTTCAAAGAATACAGGACGGAATTGATGATGCCCTGCTTGGAATCGGTAATGGTGCCGTCAAGATCGAAAAAGAAAGAAGTATGGGCCATAGGCATACCGGGGGTTGCGACTACGAAGAATGCTGCCGGACGTTTTTATTACTATTGCCTCTTGCGGCCTACTGGTCAAGCAGTCCCAGGTGATCCAGCACCAGGGTCGGCTGGCGCTCCAGTCCGGGAAGGTCGGAACGCCGGGCTTCTCCGCTCAGGACCAGCAGGAAATCGATGCCGGCGTTCTCGGCCAGCAGCTTGTCGGTGGACAGCCTGTCGCCCACCATCAGCATGTTTTCCGGCGCATAACGCTGCAGCAGGCCGGAAAGCAGGGTCGCATCCGGCTTGCCGAAGATGCGCTCCGGTCTCCTGCCTGTGGCGGTGGCGTACAGGGCCAGAAAGCTGCCCACGTCCGGCAGGGGGCCTTCCGGAGAGGGACAGACCAGATCCGGATGCGTGGCCAGGAAGCGCACATCATCCTTTTGCAGCAGCAGCGCGGAACGTGACAGTTTTTCATAGGTCAGTTCCGTATCATAGGCCAGGATGACGGCCTGTGCGCCTTCTTCCTGCTGCTTCAGTTCGGGCATGCGCTGGCGCAGGTCGGAAACGAAATCCCGGTTGCCGACCACATACGCCGTATGGATGCCTTCCGTCTTCAAAAAAGCCACCAGCGGCGTCACCGGCGAGAGCAGCTGCTCCCTGCGGGCGGGGATACCCATGCCGTTCAGCTTTTTGATGTAGGTCTCCGGTGCCTTGGAGGTATTGTTGCTCAGGAAGAAAAAGTCCACATCTTCCCAGTGCCGCTGCACAAAGGCCACGGCCCCCTCGATGGGATTGTCCCCCATATAGATGGTACCATCCATGTCCAGAACGATGCAACGTTTGTCAGGAAGCCGCATGCCGTGTCCCCCAAGTTTCAAAAATGAAAAAAATGACGGCAAAACCGCGGCGCCCCCGTCCGGCACCCGCCGCCGTGCCGGGATTCTACACAGGCCGATGGCCTGCTGCAAGCGGCGTTTTTCACGCCTCTTGCCCATCTTGACACAACAATGTCCTGTAAGTAGAGGAAAGGGACGACTTCCCCGTATAACTTTCGCAAACGAAGATTCCAAAGCTATAATTGTCGCTCCTGTGAGCGGAGGACAGCGTGAAAGAAACCACAGTGATCATCATTGGCGGTGGTGCGACAGGTATCGGCATTCTGCGCGACCTGAGCATGCGCGGCGTGCCCGCCCTGCTGCTGGAACAGGGGGGGCTGGCCCACGGCACGAGCTCCCGCTTCCACGGCCTGCTGCACAGCGGCGCCCGGTACGCTGTCAGTGACAGCGAATCCGCCCGGGAATGCATCGAAGAAAACATGATCCTGCGCCGCATCGGCAAGCAGTGTGTGGAAGAGACCGAAGGCTTTTTCGTCCGTACCAAACTGGACGACCCGGCCTTCGAACCCGGCTGGGTCGAAGCCTGTGCCCGTGCGGGTATCTCCGCCGAGCGCATCGATGTGGCCGAAGCACGGCGGCTGGAGCCCAATCTGGCTCCCAATATCTGTTCTGTTTACCGCGTGCCGGACTCCTGCGTCGACGGCTTCCGTCTGGTCTGGCACAATGCCCTGTGTGCCCGGCGCTACGGCGATGACATCCTCACCTACCACGAAGTCATCGCCATCAAGCAGAGCAACGGCAAGGTCACGGGCGTCACGGCCCGCAACCGCATCACCGGCGAAGAACTGGACATCGCCTGTGAATACGTGGTCAATGCCGCCGGTTCCTGGTCCGGACAGATCGCCCAGCTGGCCGGTCTGGATGTCAGCGTGTCGCCCGACCGCGGGACGCTGATCGTCTTCAACCACCGCTTCACGTCGCGCGTGGTCAACCGCCTGCATAAAAGCTCCGACGGTGACATCTTCGTCCCGCACGGTTCCATCACCATCCTGGGAACCACGTCGACGCCTACCGACCGCCCGGACAACAATACGCCCACGACCGAGGACGTTTTGCGTCTGCTGGATATCGGCGAGCCCCTGTTCCCCGATCTGCGCTCGTACCGCATCCTGCGTGCCTTTGCCGGTACGCGCCCGCTCTACACCCCCAACAATGCCGTGGGCCGTGCCGCCAGCCGCAATTTCCACATCGTGGACCACAAGCAGGACGGCCTGGAAGGCATGGCCAGCATCTTCGGCGGCAAGCTGACCACCTACCGCCTGATGGCGGAACGGATGAGCGATCTGGTCTGCCGCTATCTCGGCAATAACGAGCCGTGCCGTACGGCGGAAGAACCCATCATGGCGGATCCCTCCCCCGAGCTGATGCAAAAAGCCGCCAAGGTCTTCCCGCTCAATGGCGCCGTCCTTGCTGCCGACCGTCTGGGCAGCACGTTTGCCGATGTGGTGGAAAAGGCCGCATCCGAAAAGGACAACGAACTGCTGTGCGAATGCGAGATGGTCAGCATGGCTGAAGTGGAATATGTGGCCCGCGACCCTGCCACCCACTCCCTGCATGATGTCCGCCTGCGCACTCGTCTGGGCATGGGTACCTGCCAGGGCACGTTCTGCTCCCTGCGCGCCATCGGCGCTTTGACCGAGCGCAATGTTC
Source organism: Desulfovibrio piger (assembly GCF_951793255.1). NCBI lineage: Bacteria > Pseudomonadati > Thermodesulfobacteriota > Desulfovibrionia > Desulfovibrionales > Desulfovibrionaceae > Desulfovibrio > Desulfovibrio piger. Next base: position 2,355,691 of record NZ_OX636706.1, on the reverse strand, counting down.
CCCTGGCCTTCTCCCCCACGGAAGACGTCTCCCAATTTTTGCAGGAACGCTGGCGTGGTCTGCGCCCGGCCCTGTGGGGCAAGCAGCTGAAAGAAATCGAACTGGGGCGTGCCATCTACGCGGCCACCCTCAATCTGGATGGAGCCGGCAATGAACAAGAGAAATAGCGACGTCCTGGTTATCGGCGCCGGCATGTCCGGCCTTGTGGCGGCCCTTGCCGCTGCCCGGCGCGGCCGCAAGGTCACTGTCCTTTCCCGGGGCGTGGGAGCGCTGGCCATCGGTAGCGGTTGCGTGGACGTCCTGGGCTATGTCAACGGCCAGGCTGTTTCCGGCCATCCGCTGGATGCCATCGAATCCCTGCCCGAGGCCCATCCTTATCGCCTGCTGGGACGTGATCGTGTGGCCGAAGCCTGCTCTTTCCTGGAAGAAATCTGTACCTCTCAGGGCCTGTCCCTGCTGCCCATGAAAGAGAACAATCGCCTGGTCCCCAGTATCATGGGCACCCTTAAGCCGAGCGGCCTGTGCCCTGCCAGCGCCGATGGCGATCTGCTGCTGAAGGCCAAACGAGTTGCCGTGGTCACCATCGAGGGCCTGCGCGACTGCCAGCCCAATCTGATCATCAAGCAGTTCCGCCGTTATCCTGCTCTCAGGAGCATCGAGTTCACCGAAGTCGTCCTGCCCTCGCCCCTGGGCAAGACGCACCGCAATATCACGGCTCTGGATCTGGCCCGCTATGTGGACCGTCCCGAAGGGGTCTTCTGGCTGGCCGATGCCCTGAAAAAAGCCTGCGGCCGACAGGACCTCATCCTGCTGCCGCCTGTGTGCGGCGTGCGCAACTTCCTTTGGAAAAAACTGGTGGAGCTGCTGGATTGCCCGGTGGTGGAAATGCTTTCCATCCCTCCGGGAGTCAGTGGTCTGCGTTTGCGCACCTGTCTGCTGAATGCCCTGCGCGAGCTGGATGTCACGCTGCTGGAAAATACGACGGCGATCCGTGCCGACGTCGCGGACGGGCATTGCCGCGGTGTGATCACCTCCGGTCTCGACCACGAACACGTTTATGCTGCTGATCAAATCATCGTGGCTACCGGTGGTTTCATGGGCGACGGATTCGAAGCGGAGCCCGGCAGGATGCAGGAAAGCATCTTCCAGCTGCCGCTCTGTCTGGAAAATGGCGAGATGCCTTCCGCCGATCCTTCTGACTGGTCGGAAGAAAACGTCTTTGCCCGCCATGCCTTCGCTACCCTGCGCGTCCGCGTCGATGCACAGCTGCGTCCCTGTTCTGAGGAAGGCTCGGTACTGCTGGACAATGTCCGTTTTGTGGGCCGCTCGCTGGGCGGCTATGATTTCGCTACTGAAAAAAGCGGTAACGGCGTGGCCCTTGCCACGGCCTGGTATGCCGCCCAATGTGTGTAAGGCAGGTGCATGATGGCTCTCAAACATCCCAATCCTGATGCCTGTATCGCCTGCACCACCTGTGTGGTACAGTGCCCGGTGGCCCAGGCCACCACGAACTTCCTTGGCCCCCGCATGATCGGTCCCGCCTATGAGCGCTTCCGCCTGCTGGGTCTTGCCGAAGAAGAATCCCTGCACTATTGCGCCAACTGCAAAAACTGCGACATCGCCTGCCCCCAGGGCGTCCCGATCTCCAGCCTGAACATGATGGCCCGTGCCGAGCAGTGCCGCAAAAAGCGTCCGCCCCTGCGGGACTGGATCCTTGGGCACGGCGAGCTTATGGCCAAGCTGCTGCGCTACGTGCCTGCCAAGCTGAAAAACTTCGGCATGCTCAATCCCGTGACCCGCTTTGCGCTGGACAAGCTGGGCATCTCCGCCAAAGCTCCCATGCCGGCTTTTGCCGAAAAAAGTTTCCGGCAGCAGCTGAAAAAAATCTGGCAGCCCCATACCAACAAGTATGTCGTCCTCTTCCCCGGTTGTTATCTGGATGTCTATGATCCGCAGACCGGGCTCGACCTTGTGTGGGTGCTGAACCAGGCTGGCTACCATGTCATCGTTCCCGAGGAATTCGTCTGCTGCGGTCTGCCCATGGTCGCCAACGGATTCTGGGATGACGCTCGCGCCAATGCCAAAAAGAATATCGCGGAACTGCAACGCTGGCGCAAGGAAGGCATCCCGGTCATCACCGGTTGCCCCAGCTGCGCGTTGATGTTCTCCTCCGATCTGCCGGAATACTATCCCGACCTGATGATCGATGGCGTCTCCACTACCCTGCTGGATGCCCAGGCTTTCCTGCTGGATTGCGTGGATAAGGGAGAACTGCGTCTGCCCGAAAAAACTGTGGACAGTTCCGTGGTTCCTTCCGAGCTCATCTATCACGCCCCCTGCCATCTGCGTGCCCAGGGCAACGGCCTGCCCGGCCTCGACCTGCTCCGCTCTCTGCCCGGCATGCATGTCAGCAATGCCGATGCCGGATGCTGCGGGATCTCGGGCAGCTATGGTTTCAAAAAGGAAAAGTATCCCATCGGCATGCAGGTGGGCTCCGCCCTCTTTGATGCCGTACGCAAAAGTCCGGCTCCCGTGGCCGCTTCGGAATGCGGCACCTGCCGTGTCCAGATCAAGCACGGTTCCGGCAAGGATTGTCTGCATCCGGTTTCCGTGTTGCGGCGCTGGATGGAAGCGGCCCGTTAATTAGGGATTCTTCCGAGGACAAAAATATAGTGACGAGGCCTCTGCATCATGCAGAGGCCTCTTTTTTTACAGCCAGATTTTCTTTTTGAAATCATATTATCAGCATATTCTTAAGAAATTTCACTGCCTGCTGCAGCTAAACTCAATGAACAGGAGAAACAACTTCCACATTGCCGCAACGAAGAGCCTGCCATATCAGCGTATATAAGATCTCAAAGTTTACATAATTATATGAAGAACGTCTTTCTTATGGGCTTAAACCTTGATCGCTTAGTAACCTGCGCTGCGTAAGCAGAAGGTACGCAGGGGATTTTATCGATACTGGAACTATTGTCTTATGGACTGGGTGTCTCCCACATCCCTTCCGACCTTCCGAGAAAAATTCCAGGCTCCCATTCTATCCCGGCAAGCACTCCTCCCTCTCCTTATGATGGGATCTGACAGACCATCCCGAAAGATCTACGATATTTCAAGGTACTATGAGCGGCCGTCTCCAAAACAAAAAAATCCCCGGCGGAGCGGGGACAAAAAAAGACCCCCTCGCGCTGAGAGCTGCAAGGGGGTCTCGAACAATCTTTGGCAGCGGCCTACTTTCCCACATGACGTTATGCAGTATCATCGGCGATGGAGAGCTTAACTTCCGAGTTCGGAATGGGGTCGGGTGTACCCTCTCCTCTATGGCTACCAAAGAAATTCGGCAAATTTATTGAAATAGGGTGGAAGGTTTTTTCGAGAAACAAGACGCACGGGCTATTAGTACTGGTCAGCTCCACCCCTCACAGGGCTTCCACCTCCAGCCTATCAACGAGGTCGTCTACCTCGGCCCTTCAGGACTTGCGTCAGGGAGAACTTATCTTAAGGCAGGCTTCCCGCTTAGATGCTTTCAGCGGTTATCCCTTCCACACATAGCTACCCTGCTGTGCCGTTGGCACGACAACAGGTCCACCAGTGGTGTGTCCATCCCGGTCCTCTCGTACTAGGGACAGGCCCTTTCAATTCTCCTACGCCCACAGAAGATAGGGACCAAACTGTCTCACGACGTTTTAAACCCAGCTCGCGTACCACTTTAAACGGCGAACAGCCGTACCCTTGGGACCTGCTTCAGCCCCAGGATGTGATGAGCCGACATCGAGGTGCCAAACCGCATCGTCGATGTGAACTCTTGGATGCGATCAGCCTGTTATCCCCGGCGTACCTTTTATCCAATGAGCGATGACCCTTCCATTCGGGATCACCGGATCACTAACACCTACTTTCGTACCTGCTCGAGATGTCTCTCTTGCAGTCAAGCTCCCTTTTGCGTTTGCACTCGACGGCTGGTTTCCAATCAGCCTGAGGGAACCTTTGCATGCCTCCGTTACATTTTGGGAGGCGACCGCCCCAGTCAAACTACCCACCAGACACTGTCCTCCTACCGGATCACGGCAAGGAGTTAGGGACCTGAACAAACAAGGGTGGTATTTCAACGATGGCTCCCTCCATACTGGCGTACAGAGTTCACAGCCTCCCACCTATGCTACACATGCAGGCTCAAATCCCAATGTCAAGCTATAGTAAAGGTGCACAGGGTCTTTCCGTCTTTCTGCGGGTACACGGCATTTTCACCGCGACTTCAATTTCACCGAGTCTCTGGCCGAGACAGTGTGGAGATCGTTACGCCATTCGTGCAGGTCGGAACTTACCCGACAAGGAATTTCGCTACCTTAGGACCGTTATAGTTACGGCCGCCGTTTACTGGGGCTTCAATTCGGAGCTTCGCTTGCGCTGACTCCTCCTTTTAACCTTCCAGCACCGGGCAGGCGTCAGTCCGTATACGTCGTCTATACGACTTGGCACAGACCTATGTTTTTAGTAAACAGTCGCCACCACCATTTCTCTGCGGCTTTTCAGGGCTCGACAGAGTGAATCGCTTCACCCTAAAAAGCACCCCTTCTTCCGAAGGTACGGGGTTATTTTGCCGAGTTCCTTGGCCAGAGTTCTCTCGAGCGCCTTGGATTATTCATCCCACCCACCTGAGTTGGTTTCCGGTACGGTTTGCGTGTCCTATACTTAGAAGCTTTTCTAGGCAGCATAGACTCAACAACTTCAGACCTTTCGGTCACGGACTCGCGTCTCAGGATAGAGAGAAGCGGATTTGCCAACTTCTCATCCCTACACGCTTGCACCGGGACAACCAGCGCCCGGCTTGCCTATCTTCCTGCGTCCCTTCATCGCGCGAACACACAAGTACGTGAATATTAACACGTTTCCCATCAGCTACGCCTTTCAGCCTCGCCTTAGGGGCCGACTAACTCCGGGAAGATTACCTTTACCCGGAAAACCTTGGGTTTACGGCGAACGGGTTTTTCACCCGTTTTATCGTTACTCATGTCAGCATAATCACTTCTCCACAGTCCAGCATGCCTTACGACACACCTTCAGCCCGTGAAGAACGCTCCCCTACCAGACCGCATTCGCGGAATTCAAAGCTTCGGTACTATGCTTAGCCCCGTTACATTTTCGGCGCAACGTCATTAGACCAGTGAGCTATTACGCTTTCTTTAAACGATGGCTGCTTCTAAGCCAACGTCCTGGGTGTCTCTACAACGTCACCACCTTAACCACTGAGCATAGATTTGGAGACCTTAGCTGTTGATCTGGGCTCTTACCCTCTCGACGACGGACCTTAGCACCCGCCGTCTGACTCCCATGGTACATCTGACCGGCATTCTGAGTTTGATAGGGTTTGGTAATCTGGTAGGACCCCTAGCCCTGTCAGTGCTTTACCTCCGGTAGACAATCCATGAGGCTATACCTCAATATATTTCGGGGAGAACCAGCTATCACCGGGTTTGATTGGCCTTTCACCCCTATCCACAAGTCATCCAAACCGTTTTCAGCCGGTATTGGTTCGGTCCTCCACAAGGTTTTACCCTTGCTTCAACCTGCTCATGGATAGATCACCCGGTTTCGGGTCTAATCCGCACTACTCATCGCCCTTGTCAGACTCGGTTTCCCTACGGCTCCACTTGCGCTTAACCTTGCAGTACAGATTAACTCGCTGACTCA